>JAGZJD010000046.1 GCA_018365895.1 Lachnospiraceae bacterium
TGATAAAACGAACAATGTATGGACGCTGTAGAAAACGTTTACTAGAGGCAAAACTTAGATATGTGGGGGAATTCAGAAACGGATAATTGCGGAAGAACCACGGAGCCCGGATTATTCACTTGAAATTATAGGAAGGGAAGAAATAGATGCCAACATTTAGTATTATTGTACCAGTATATAAAACAGAAAAATTTGTGGAGAAATGCATTTCTAGTATATTGAAACAAACATTTGAAGACTTTGAGTTGATTTTGGTTGACGATGGTTCTCCAGATAAATGTCCCTTTATTTGTGATGAATATAAGAAGAAGGATTCTAGAATAAAGGTATTGCATAAAAAGAATGGAGGAGTATCTTCAGCCCGAAATCAAGGATTGAGAATGGCGACAGGAGAGTATATTTGGTTTGTAGATAGTGATGATTATATAAAACTAGATGCTCTTCAGAAACTGAATGAGTCACAACATGAAATAGGAGCTGACTTATGCGTATTTAATTCAAAATTAGAAGAGATGGCTAGGTTTGATAATATTAATAATTTTTTTGATCAATATTATTTCACATATAAACTGGGATTTGAACCATGGAATAAAATTTATAGGCGTGAAATTATTCAAAAATATAATCTAGAATTTGATGCTCAAGAGTCCATAGGTGAAGATTTGCTATTTAATATTCAATATTACAAAGCGCTATTTAATAATGCCCCAGTGAAAATTTCATTAAAAAAAGAAGTGTATTATCAATATGTTAATAGAGAAGACTCTGCAATGAATACGGCTTTTAAGAAGAGAATTTATCAGCAATTGAGAGTGTTTGAGAAGGTACAAGAGTGTCTTAGAGAGACAGTAGAGAATGAAAAGATAGTATATTTATTCTTTATACATTTAATTTCTGGAATTGGGCAATCACGGCAGGGGGGGATTGGTTGTCAAGAGTTTTCACAAATAGATTTTTCGAAATATAGTGAGTGGATTAATGACTTTAAATTAATTAAAAATGATTTTTTTGAAAAAGAAAGTGCTAGTAAGTTAGGAAGAATAAGAATTCAGTTGTTTGTATGGTTGATGAAAAATAAAAAATATAGGTTAGCAGGAAAGGTAATGGGATTAAAATGAATAAACCGTTAGTATCGTATGTTGTAACAACTTATAATATTGAAAAATATGTAGAGGAGAGCGTTAGATGCGCTTTTGAACAGACTTATTCTCCATTAGAAATTGTTTTATCAGATGACTGTTCAACAGATTCTACTTTTGAGATTATGGAGCGTATGGCAAAAGAATATACTGGTCCGCATAAGATTGTCTTGAATAGAAATAAGAAAAATCTTGGTATTACAAAACATATGAATAAGGCCTATTTAGAGTTGGCAACAGGAGAAATTATTGTTGCAGCACATGGGGATGATATTTCGAAGCCAAACAGAACAAAGGTGTTGGCGGAATACTTGTGTGAACATCCAAAATGTATGCAAGTGGCAAGTAGTGCACTTGTTGTAGATGAAAATTTAGTTCCCTATTCTGATTTTTTACAGAAAAATTATTGGGTATCAGAAGAACGTACATATGAATTGGGATCAGGAGCTCATGTTTCGGTGGGGTTTTCAGCTTTTAGAAGGAAAGTTATGGAATTTTTTGGACCATTAGGTGACTTGTGTCCTACAGAGGATGATCCAATAGGCTTTAGAGCAATTATACTAGGTAATATAGCTTATTTACCCAATAAGCTAGTTAAATATAGAAAGCATGCAGGAAGCAATTCAAATCCAGATCAATTTGCACGTTTTCCATTAGATGAAATTTATAATCAAAACTTGAGAGATATGGAGATAGCTAATAAAGTGAATATTATTGACTCTATTACAATGGAACGAGAGAAAAAAAGATTATTTGAGTCAAAAGAGTTTAGAAAAGTATATAGATGTTACTTTGCACATCGTACATTAAGATATTTGCTAAAAGTGGTAATGTATAAGAACCTTTCAGTTAGAACAAGGATCTACTATATCCGTGAACATATAGAATTTCTAAAAAATAGAAAATAAAAAGTATTACATATAGAGTGGTTAAAAAATGAATAGACGAAAAAGTATTTTAAATATAGGAATAGGAATAGGGAGTCAAATTCTATCTATTGCTTTAGGGATTATTATTCCGAGACTATTCTTAACAAATTTTGGCTCAGAGATGAATGGATTTTTAAATTCCATTGGACAAATATTTGCATATTTTGCATTACTTGAGGCAGGCGTAGGCGCAGCAACTCTTCAAGCGTTGTATGGACCGTTAGCAAATAGCAATAAAAAAGAAATATCAGGAATAATGTCAGCAACAGATCATTATTATAAGAAAACAGGAAGATTATATTTAATGGCTGTTCTTGTAGTGGCTGTAGGATATCCTTTAGCTGTTTCTTCCAATATTCCGGCATGGACTATGATTATAATAATTTTGTTTAATGGAGTGCCTGGAGTTATTAGCTACTACTTTCAAGGAAAATTTATTATTTTATTACAGGCAGAAGGAAAGAACTATATTAATACGGCTTTGACCTCCATATCTTCTACGATTATTAGTGTAGCAAAAATTATTATGCTTTTGCTAGGATGCGATATTATTGCAATTCAATTTACCTATTTGTTGATAAACGTACTTAAGATAATTGTTATTGGAATATACATAGCTAAAAATTATCGTTGGATAAATTTGAAAGAAGAGCCAAATTATAAAGCCATTGGACAAAAAAATGCGGCATTTGTAAATCAGATTTGTGATTTGATTTTTAGAAATACAGACACTATAATTTTGACAATTTTTTCGGGATTGAAAGTTGTTAGCGTATATACAATGTATACATTATTATATTCTATGATTAGAACTGCTTTAGATTATGTGGCTCAGGGGTTCGCGTTTGTTATGGGACAAACATTTAATCGTGATAGGGAAAGATATATACAGCTTCATGATTTGTATGAAACTTATAGAATGGCGTTAGTATTTGCTTTGTATAATATTGCATTAATTTTTATTATTCCGTTTATGAGATTATATACCGCAGGAATTACAGATATTAACTATCTGGATTATAAGGTGGCAGTTTTGTTTTCTGTATTTTATGTAATGACAGGTGCAAGAGCTTGCTGTTCAGATGTGATTAATTATGCACAACATTTTCGTAAAACACAAAGTAGATGTATAACAGAGGCAGTTATTAACTTGGTTGTTTCAATAATTGCTGTAAAACTTTGGGGAATTTATGGTGTTCTTATAGGAACAATTGTCGCATTAATATATCGAATGAATGATATGTTTATATACGCAAATGTACGAATTTTACACAGAAGTCCTTGGATTTCCTATAAGAGATTTTTTTCCAACTCAATTATATTTATTGTAGTTACAGTAATCAGTAAATGGATTCCGTGGCAATTAAATTCTTATTTTTCAATTATAGGATATGCATGCGTGTCCGGGATTATTATTTTATGTGTTTATTTTATCATTGCATCTATTGTAGATTACCGCTCATTTAAAGTTCTGAAAGAATATGTTCGGCCATTAATAGATAAGTTAGTTAAAAGAGGTTGATGATAGAAGGGAAAGGATTATAATTATGACAGACAGACAGACAGACAGACAGACAGACAGACAGAGCGTAATTATGGCATAGATATGTTACGAATTATTGCAATGTATATGGTTGTAGTAATACATGTATTAGGAATGGGTGGAGTATATGGAGAAGAATGTTCGACAGCATCTACGATTATTAATACATTTTTATATGCTTTGGTATTGTGCTGTGTCAATTGTTATGCTTTGATTAGTGGATACGTGGGTTATAGAGAAAAATCAAAACATAATTTTTCGTCATACTTAAATTTGTGGATTCAAGTTGTCTTTTATGGAATTCTTGTCTTATTAATTATGAAGATAAGTGGAATGACACAGGTTTCGATGATTGATTTTGTAGAGGCTATAATGCCAGTTACACGTAATCAATATTGGTATTTTACTGCATATACAGGAGTTTTTCTTGTTTCTCCAATAATAAATAAGATAATAGAAGTTACAGAAGAAAGAGTAATGAAACAATGGTGTATTATAGGAATTATAGGATTTTCATTCTATACGACTATTGCACAGAATATAGGCACAAATGGAGATCCATTTGGAATGAATGAAGGATATAGTTTTCTATGGTTAGCGTTTTTGTATTTCTTGGGAGCGGCGATAAAAAAATATAAATGGAATTATAAGATATTGAACTTTAAGCGAGCAAGAATCAAGCTCGTAGTGGTGGGAATAGCTTGTGTAATAACGACAGCTAGTTGGTTTTTAATAATCAGTAATTTTATGCCTTTAATTTTGAATAGGACTTGGGGAGAAAGAATGCTAATGAATTATGTGTCTCCAACGGTATTATGTTTGAGTATCGTACTCTTAATTCTTTTTTCGGGAGTAGACTTAAACAAAAAAGCAGTTTCTTTTATTAGATGGTGTTCACCAGCGACTTTTGGTGTGTTTTTATTACACACACAGCATAAGGTGATAGAGTATGTTTTTGATGGAGGAATGTTTGAGTGGATTGCTGATTTTCAGGGGTTGTTTCCTACTATTGTAGTACTAGGAATATCTTTGATAATTTTTGGTATTGGAATATTAGTCGATAGATGCAGAATTAGAATATTTAAATTTTGTAAGATTAAAATAATTACAGATAAAGTCGATAAAGTAATTTGGAATCTTTTGGACAGGATGGTAATGTAAGGTGTCAGACGGCATATTGTGGGAGGCGTAAACGGCACTTTATTTTCGGTGCTTTTGCCTCCCGACCGCGCAGTCTTGTGGGTGACCGCAGACTGTCAGTGGAGCAACCGCACACTGTCGTAGCTTTGTTTGAAAGGCAGGCTTCCTGCTTTTGAAATAAGGCCATGACAACAGTCACAGCCTTGGTAAATGTACTTTGAAAACTTCATCAATAAAGCCCCTGGTTATCGACCGCAGCCCGGATGGTTTCGGCATCGATTACTTTCCTGCTCTGTTGGGAGCCGATAGTCAGGGCGTCTGTCATCAGGTTATCGATCAGACGGGGATTGCCCTGGGTAAAGCTGTGTACAGCAGCAAGCGCAGCGGGATCAATGATGGAAGCAGCGGCTCCTGCAAGCTGCAGCTTATGCAGGATATATTTTGCAACTTCGTCATCGGATAAGCCGGCATAGTTGTAATGAACGGTGATGCGCTGGCGAAGAGCCTCATGTACCGGTTTGCGGAGTGTATCGTTTAAATGGGATTCCCCGCACAAAATCAGGGTAAAACAGTTTACGGAATCATAACCGTAATTCATGAGCATTTTGATGTCATTCAGAATACCGGTGCCCAGGTACTGTGCCTCGTCGATGGAAAGAAGCAGAGGCTGTCGTTTTTCCTTATAGAGGTAATAAATCTGTTCCTGAATGGCACGGAACATCCCGGTTTTTCCGCCTTTGTCGGATACACCAAGGATGGCGCATAGCTGCTTGTAGAAATCAGCAACGCTGCAGAGAAAGTCCTCAGGAATATCTGGTGATACTTCAACTGATATGCCATTTATAGACAACACTGCAGTTGCACAATTCGCGTGAATTGCGCTATGCGATGTAGTATTAGGTGAAACCACTGGTTGAGGATAAACTTGCTGCACTTGGGAAGCCGTGAGAGCATCGCATGTAGCTTCTGGAAGTACGAGAGGAACGATATCAGGGAGAATCTGGTTCCCCACTTCTTCTTTGAGTACACGTTTCCAGTAGTTATAAGCGTGGATGCTGAAGTTATTATCTTCACACCATTGCTTGACAGTAAGACCGCTTGCCTTCTGATCAGCAAAGCGTTGAGCCCATTCATTAAGATGTAGCTGGTGAAGTTTTTGATTGGTTTTCACGAGAAATACCTCCTTGAACAATTGATTACGCGAATTGCACGCATCGCGCTATATGAGTTGAGTATCAAGGAATATTTTCTCAAAATATGATAAGATGAGTAGGTACATCATTTTGATTGCTTACGATGTGGAGAAGAGCAAGATGAGTAATATATTGAAAAACAGTTGGACATGGGCAGCAACTGTTATTGGTGCAGTTTTTACAGTTCTACCGGAGTCGGTATTTGGAAAATGTTTTTGGACAAAAGAAGTTGCAAAAAAAATAGTAGTATTATGGCCATCATGTACATTAATAGAAGAAGAGCTGAATAGCTTAGTTGGACGTATAATTCTTGCTATGATAGTATTTGCTGTTTCTGTAGTACTTTATGGTATATATATAGTTGTAATTAAAAATTCTGTTTATATAAAAGGAAAAAATTATTATGTTCAAGTAAAATATGGGAATATTTTCAGACAAAAAGGATGGAAAGTAATTCCCTTTGATGAGTGTTTTTCGACAAAGATAGGAGTCGCTACAGCAGACATCAAAGCAAGTTCTGTCTGCGGGCAGTATCTAGAGCAATATCCGATAGATAATATGCGACAATTGATCGTGAATAGTAAAATTAAACCTTCAGAGAGAAATTCATTTTATCAGGGGAAAACAAGATATGAGTCAGGAGTGATGATTCCGAGAGCAGATTATTTTCTATTATCATTTGCTAAGTTAGATAAAGACGGTAAGGGATATTTTGCATCTCGTGAAGAATATCTGCAATGTTTAGCCAGAGTGTGGGAAGAGTTAGATGCTAAATATGGGTATAAGGATGTGTGTTTACCAGTACTTGGTGCGGGGATTACTCGGATAGGTGATGTGAATCCTACTAGACAAGAATTGGTAGATATGATGATCTTTTCTTATAAATTAAGCAGACATAAAATCAAAACAAAGCTTAAGATAATTTGCATCAGAGGGAAGAAAGATGGTTTTAGTCTTGATAAGATTGGATCAAGTATTTAACGAATGCAACTATTAAAAAAGGATAAAAAGAAATGGAGATTAACATGAATTTAAACCAACATGAAATATTTATTAGTTGGAGTGGGACAGACGGGGAAAGAATAGCTCAATTAATTTATGAGTGGATGAGACATACATACGATGAGGCTTCCCGAAAAGTATTCCTTTCTCCAGAAATTAAAATTGGGAAAGTAAGCATGGATGAAATTATAAATGCGTTAAATTCCTGTAATAAGGGAATATTTATTATTACAAGAGAGCGTGCAGAAAGTCCGTGGATAAATTTTGAAGCTGGAGCAATTTTTAAAGGTGATAAAGAAAAAGATATTATTCCAGTATATGTAGATATTTCGCATGAAGAAATTACGAATGCACCTGTTTCATTATTCAAAAGTCGCATTTCATTTACATATAACGATATATATTCATTAATTTGTACAGTGGGATCTGATTTGAAATGGAATTTCAAAACTTCGTATAATTATGCGGAAACAACAGTATATTTTAAAAAAGAAATAGATAAAATTAATGAAGACTTAAAACAAGATTCGATAATGAAAAAAGTTTATCAAAATTGTGAACAATACGCAAAATGTTATTCTTATAGAGATACTGGTTGCGTGGCACATTTGGATGAAAATTCTTTTTTTGATATAAGAAAATCGGCAGTTAAGGAGGCTATAGGTGAATTAATTATTGCAGGTCCGTCGTTAACAGAGGCAATAGGAAGTAGTGCGAGAAATAATCGTTCACTCCGTAGTATAATCCAAGAAAGTATAAAGAGCAAAAGAATAACCTCTTTACATGTGATGATAACAGATTTGGCAATTTTTGAAAATTATTTTTCGGAAAGCAATGAAGCAACTACAAGGGTAATGAGTTCATTAAATGCGATAAGAACAGACTTATTAAGCGTATGTAATGAGTATAAATGCGATATAAATATTTATTTTTTGCCGCTACATGATATGGATCATGTTGTTTTGACTAATGAGTATATGTTATATCGTGCAACAAAACTATGGACACATAATGCAGAATACAAAGGAGAATTTCTTTTATATAGAAATATTGGAGAGCAGTCAGAATATGCTATTCAATATTCATATTTAAAAACTTTGATGCGGCTTTGTACTAGGATTAACTTTGATATTGATACAGAGGAAAATGATTCTGACACATTTATTACAAAAGAAAATAAGCAATGGAGAAGAAGCATTAAGAATAATGGATATGAAATTTGTGAAAAAAGACTAGGAGAATTAAAATATATACATTTGTACAAATTGTATGATTCACAATTAAAACATTATATTGCTTGTGATTGGAAGGGACCTAATTATTCAGAACTATGTTTTACAGGCGGTAAATTTATTAAAAATCAAGAAGATTTATTTAAAAGTGAAAATTTATTAAATGATTCTACACAAAAGTATTTATTGCCTTATGTGAAAGAAACAGAAACGCTTTTAAAAGGTGTAGTAGAAAAGTATGGAACAGCAGAAATTTATGGAGAGAGAATAAGTGATGCTAAAATATATCCTTCGTTGGAACTAGGGTTTCCTAATAATGCAGTGCGTTTAGCAGGAGGATTTGCAACAGGAATGTTGGTTACATGGAAATGTGGGACACCAATTGTTCCAGTAGATGCAACAGTAAATGTATGTTCAAGCAGTGTGTTTGAATTACCAGATGATTATAATATGGACCAAACAGATGAAGAATTTGTTGATGAAATACAAAATTTAATTCGTAAAGCAAATGAAGCAGGATATGCATTTAACTTTGCTAGTGGAAATCATTTTCTTATGATTGCAGAAGATGAAGAAGAAAAAAATATTTAGTATTACACTCTTCAGCTAAGGAATTTAAAGACTCATATATAGGACTATATCCAACTGAGCAAAATTGGTATAGCGATAAAATTAGAACATATCCGACACCGTATATTCAAGGAGAACGCTATATACGTTATATAAAAGGTGATGACGCTGCATTTTTTATTTCTTTATCAAAAAAATTAGAAAAAATGAATGAGCAAATTCATGCATACTTTGCGGGAAAAATGAAGGCGAAACATACTAACTTATTATCTAGACCTACATATCACCATTATTATATGCCAACAGATTCTTCAATAGCAATTGGAACTTTTGTAGAAGAACCAGGAACGGTAGTTCCAGTTTTTTCTATACCCAAAAAAGAAATATGTTTATTTAAAATACAAAAAAAACAAAACTGGACAATCCAATTAGGCGGGAAAAAGAAGTGCCTTGTTCCTCATGGATGGGGGCAATCGATAGATGGTGAATTGGATATATCGGTGGATTATGTTGAGAAAGAACTTTCTATAAAAGTAGATGAAACAGAATATAAACATGATTTAAATACAGACAAACATATAAAATGTGAAAATAAGAAAATTCGAGAATACGAATCGTGTCACGAATTCTTTAAGAACCAAAAATATGTTAATGGTGAAATAATAAGAATTTTAAAACCTAAATTTTTATTTTGCAGTGCAATAAAAGGACGTGTAGAGTAATGATCTATTTATTAAGACATCAGAAAACTTATAATAATTTAAAAGGAATTATAAGCGGTCAGTCAGAGTCTACGATTATTGAAGGAAATATTAATAAGAATCAAAAATATATGATAAGTAATATTAATTGTATTTATTCATCACCTTCAAAGAGATGTCTGGATACTTTAAGGAATTTAACAAATATGAGACCGATTATTGATGACCGTTTATTAGAACGTGACATGGGGATATTTGAAGGTAAAAAGAAGGAAGAAATCATGCAGAAATATCCAGGATATTTTAAAAATAAAAAGTTTTCTGTATTTATGACGCCTCCAGAGGGTGAAGCTTATGATATATTTTATAGACGAATATTTTCTTTTTATGAGGAATTAATAAAAGATGCGAAAGAAGACATATTAATATGTGGACATAATCAAGCTTTAAAAGTTTTAAAAGCTATTTTGCAAAGCGAAGAAGTTACACAAGAATATTGGGCAGAAACCAATTTTGAAAATGGCAAAATAATAAAATACAATGAAACATAAAGTTGATTATAATTTAATAACCGAAATATAATTTTGATTTAAAAGGAGTGAACAAAAGATGAAAAGTTTATTAATTCTTGGTGCAGGTGGTTTCGGACAGATGGTGAAGGAGACGGCCTTAGCACTTGGCTATGAGAACGTAGTATTTTTAGATGACGCAGCGAAGGCAGAGGATGTCATTGGAATGTGCTGTGACTATGTGTTAAAGCATTCCGAATATCCGGCTGCGGTAGCTGCCTTTGGTAACAATAAGACACGTTTGTTCTGGACAGAGAAGTTGTTGGAAGAAGGATATGAAGTCCCAGTGATCATACATCCGTCAGCGATCGTAAGCCCTAGTGCAGTGCTTGAACCAGGATGCTTTATTATGCAGAGAGCCGTTGTGAATACGAATACAAAGATTGAGAAGGCTGTTTTGATTAATAGTGGAGCTGTTGTAGATCATGATTCCGTTGTCGAGAAAGGAGCTCATGTTGGGCTTGGAAGTGTGGTAAAGGCTCATTGCACCATTAAGGAAGGTCATAAGGTGGAAGCGGGAGAAGTGATCTTCTCTACGAGAAGAAAGATTGAGGGCGCTGAGAGTCGCAGTCTGGAAGATGCGGTATATGCCTTTGGATTTGGAACGAACTGCAGCTATGTAAAACCATTTGGCGAAGGACACATTAATGAAACTTATGCAGTATATATGCCGGAGCAGGATGGTCAGGACGTACCGTGCTATGTGCTCCAGCGGATTAATACAAATGTGTTTAAGAATCCGGATCAGGTCATGGACAATATTTTTGGAGTAACGGAGTATTTGAGAAATGTCATCCGTCAGGATGGGGGAGACTTAGACCGTGAGACCTTATCTTATATTAAGACGAAAGACGGAGAAAGCTATTTTGAAGATGATAATGGACAGCCGTGGCGATGCCTTCACTATGTTCCGAATTCCGTATGCTATCAGCAGGTGGAACGGCCGGAACAGTTCTATCAGTCAGCACTAAGTTTTGGGCATTTCCTGAAACAGTTGGGAGATTATCCGGCGGAAAGTCTTTATGAGACCATTCCGCAGTTCCATGATACAGTGAAACGGTTCCGGGATTTTGACGATGCTCAGAGAAAAGACGTGAAGAACAGAGCTCGTTATTGTCGTCCGGAGATTGATTTTGTATTAAAGCGTGAAAATGACTGCGGTGTGCTGATGCAGCAGCTAGGGGAAGGATTGCTTCCGCTTCGTGTAACTCACAATGATACGAAACTGAACAACATTCTTTTCGATGCAGATACAGGAAAAGGGTTATGTATTATTGATCTGGATACAATCATGCCGGGACTTGCAGCCAATGATTTTGGAGATTCCATCCGGTTTGGTGCGTCAACTGCAGAGGAAGATGAGAAAGATCTGGAGAAAGTACATTTTGATATCAACCTTTATGAAATGTATGTCAAAGGGTATCTTGAGACAGCCAAGGACGTTCTGACGCCGGAAGAGATTGCAAGCCTTCCATGGGGAGCAAGACTGATGACATTAGAATGTGGTATGCGGTTCCTGGCAGACTTCCTCCAGGGAGATGTATATTTCAAGATCGCATATCCGGAGCACAATCTCGTTCGTGCCAGAACCCAGTTCCGCCTTGTGGAAGAGATGGAAGAGCAATTTGATGAGATGAACCGCATTTTGCAGACTTATCTATAGGAGATAGTTACCAATTCTTACATTTGCCTTGCGAACTGTGGGAAAGTATGATAGTTTAAAAGATGTGAAAATAGGGGAACTATGTAATAAGAAAGAAGAAATCAGGAGGGTAATTGTGAATCGTATCGTTATTAATAATAAATTAGAGAGAAGCACGCGTATCCGTGAAGCATATCGTACTCTGCGAACGAATATCGAGTTTACAGGGATTGAGAACCGGGTCATTGTAGTGACAAGCTGTCTGCCGGGAGACGGAAAGACAACGGTATCCTTTCAGATGGCAAAGACCTTTGTTGACGCGGGATATAAGACATTACTTATCGATGCAGATATGAGAAAGTCTGTCCTTGTCAATCGCTTGGATGCTAAGGGAATGGAACAGGGATTAAGTCACTTCCTTTCCGGACATGCCGGAGTACAGGAGGTTGTCTATTCCACAGACATCCACAATCTATATATGATTCCAACAGGAGTATTTCCGGTGAATCCGACAGAGCTGCTTGGGAATAATCGCTTCGAAACACTGATTGCGGCGGTACGAAACACGTTTGAGTACATCATTATTGATACACCGCCGATTGGCAGCGTTGTAGATGCGGCAGTCATTGCTAAGCATTGTGATGGATCCATTCTTGTCCTTGCGGAAGATCATGCCTCCAGAATGGAAGCACGACGAGCCGTGGAGCAGATGCGAACAGCAAACCCGAACATTCTTGGGGTGGTGCTCAATAAGGTAGAAATTGGTCGTGGTTCTTACTATGCAAAGAACTACAGAAATTACTATCAGAAGAACTACTATGAGGATGAAAAGAGGAAGAAATAGGTGGGTACAGAAAGAATGATGAATGAAGAGAATAAAAGAGAGATGGATGGCGGCGAGATTGATCTGATTGCTTTAATGTACGCCCTGTTAAAGAAATGGTGGTTACTATTAATTGGCTTTGTTGTCGGAGGCGTAGTAGCTTTTGTTGTGACATGGCAGTTGATTACGCCAACTTATCAGTCCAGCGCTACCCTCTATATGGTGTCTTCCACAGTAACAATCAGTTCTATGGCCGACTTACAGTTAGGAAGCGCGCTAGCAGAGGACTTTGGAAAGATTGTGACGAGTAAGACCGTTGTTGACAGAGCGACGGAGCGATTAAAGCGAGAGAACGGGAAGAGCTTTACAAGAGGGCAGATTATGGGGATGCTGTCAGTTTCTAATACGGCGACACGTATGTTGACGCTGACAACGGTGGCAGAAGATCCGGAAGATGCCTGCGATGTGGCTAATGCGGTGGCAGAAGAGGCGGTAACAAGAATTTCAGAGATTACGAAGACAGATCCGCCGTCTATTATGGAGAAAGCGGAAGTATCAACAGCGCCGATTGGACCGAATACAAAGAAGAATACCATTCTTGGCTGTCTTGTTGGATTTGTACTTGTTGCAGGATGTATTGTATTGAAACATCTTATGAATGACAATATCCGTACAGAAGAGGATATTGAGCGTGTACTTGGATTGAAGACGCTTGTTGTGATTCCGATGGAGAAGGCTTCACGCAGACAGCGGACAGAGAGCAGCGTGAATACAGAGAGTGGTGTGAATGAAGAAAAATAAAATACTTTTCTGGATTTGCCTGCTTCTGGTTGTAGGAGGTTTTGCAGTAGGAGGAAGCTATCTTCTGAAGCAGAAGGACAATCAAGACATTTACGAAAAGGTTCAGGAAGAGAAGAAAGAGCTTCCAAAGAAAGAGCCGACCGAGGAGCCAAAAGTAGTTCTGGAACCGGTAGAGATTCCGGTCAACTTTCAGGAACTGCAGGCAATGAATCCTGACATTTATGCCTGGATTGAGATTCCGGGAACGGAAGTGAACTACCCGATTGTCCAGAGCGCCAGTGACCGGGAATACTATCTGGATCATACTATTGAAGGGGCAGAGGGACTTCCGGGCTCCATTTACACAGAGAATCTGAACACGACGACATTTCAAGATAAGAATACCGTTGTGTATGGTCATAATATGCGGGACAAATCCATGTTTGGTGGTTTGAAGTATTATGCCGACAGTACTTATATGGAAGAGCATAAGCAGATTTATATTTATACGCCAGAGCATATTTATACATATGAAGTGTTTGGCGCAGTGACATATGATGATAGACATTTGTTGCTTTCCTATGATTTCAATAATACAGAGGATTATCAGGCGTTTCTTGATTCTCTCGCTCAAATGCGGAATATGAATACTTATATTAATAAAGAACGCCCAGTGACAACTGAGGACAGAATCTTAACTTTGTCTACTTGCACGGGCAATGAACAGCAGAGATTTCTTGTGGAGGCAGTGCTGATCGATGAAAAATAATAAGACATGGAAAATCATTTTTGCAGGGATCTGTGTGGCAGTACTGTTCATCGCAGGATATTGGCTGTGGACTACACTGGATCAGAAGAAGACAGAGGAAACTTCGGTTCCGGCACAGGATCTGAGCAATACTGTGTTATATCAGGGTAAAGAGTATGAATATAATTCTGATCTGAAAAATATCCTTTTCGTAGGAATTGATAAGACAGATATGCTGACAGAGCAGGAGACGCCGGGAACGGCGGGACAGGCAGACTGTATTCTCCTTGTATCTATGGACCGTACTTCTAAAACTGCGAAAATAATCCAAGTTTCCAGAGATACAATGACTGACGTAGATCTCTACGATGTGTCGGGAAATTATTCCAAAACAATCCGCAAGCAGATCGCAACCCAGTATGCCTACGCCAACGGCGGCAAGAGCAGTAACTGGGCTATGAAGAAAGCAGTATCAAGGCTATTCTATGAGCTTCCGATTGATGGAACCATTGCCATGAACATGGAAGGAATCCGGGCCATTACGGATGCCGTAGGAGGTGTTGCACTGACGATTCCGGAAGATTATACTGTGATTCATCCGGCATTTACAGCGGGAACAACGGTAACCTTGAATGGTGATCAGGCAGAAAAATATATCAGATACCGCAATACGGATGAGACAGGCAGCAATAATGACCGGATGAAGCGGCAGACACAGTTCGTGCCGGAGCTTTTGAAAGCTGTGAGAGCCATAGCGGGAGAGAATGGAAACTATTACGAGACATTTTCTAGCATATTAGAGCCATATATGGTTTTGGACATGTCGGCAAAAGACGTAAATGAACTGGCAGAATATGGACTGGCATCTGAGGATATCTACACAGTGCCGGGAGAAGTTCAGGCCGGGGAAGAACACGATGAGTTTATTGTAAATGACGATGAACTATATGAGATGGTAATAAATATGTTTTATCGGCCGGTAGAAACTGCTGACAGATAGGCATGTATTTATTATATGTAAATGAGTAAGTAAGAAAGGAGGAACTTATCATGAGGAAAAAACTGATGGCTTTGGTAAGCGCAGTTGTGCTTGCAGCAGCAACAGTAACAACAGCATTTGCAGCGCCAAGCGTAACCGTATCAGGAGTTGTTTCAGGAATTCAATCAGCGACAGATAAGAATGGCAACGAAGTTGGAATCAGAATTGAAAATATTTCTGATACAAACCTCACAGCTGAGGAAACAAAAGCCGTAGAGGAAATCAAGAATATCGACAAAGTAAAAGAAGTGATGGAAGCCGCAGGTGTGACATTTGAAGAAGGCATGCAGGTAGCAGACATTAAGAATGTTATCGCACCGGAAGGAACAGAGTTCCCTGTGACAATTACTTTTAAAGTTGCAGGCGTAACAGCAAATTCAAGAGTAGCAGTGCTCCACTTTGACACAGCAAAAGGAGCTTGGGAAGTAGTAGAGAGTAAAGCGGGAGAGGGAACGATCACAGCAACTTTCAATTCACTTTCTCCGGTAGCATTTGTTGTTGATAAAGATACAGCAGCAAACGGCGCAACTTCTCCTCAGACAGGAGAGCCGATCACACTGGCGCTGGCAGGTCTTGCAATCTGCGCAGGAGCAGTAGGAATGGGCGTAACTGCTAAGAGAAGAAAATAAAGCTAAATAATCAGAAAGAAAACTCCAGAGCCGATGGTTCTGGAGTTTTTTGGTAAGCACCTAATTGCTTATCAATGGTTTATCGGTTCTATGTCAATAGATACAGATGTTTAATTTTATGAAAAAGAGAAAAGACGAAGCTGAACTGTGGAAGATTGCGAAGGTAGGGGCATATTCTTGTGCGATGAAATCGCACTTCCGGCTCAGGAGATAGGAGACTTTCTTCAGGAAATGAGAAAGCTATGTTCATAAAACTGTCATTATGAAACTTATAGAAATCTGTACTTCTTAAAAAAAACTTGACGTACCTCCGTTCGCCATGCTATACTAGACAAGCGAATGGAAGTAGGTCTTTTTTTTATGCCTAAAAATGGGCAGTCTCGCAAGCTGCCATGTAACACGAAACATGAAATTAAACATGAAGCGAGGTGGAAGTTGTGCGCACAAGAATCACATTGGAATGTACAGAATGTAAACAGCGTAACTACAATATGATGAAGGATAAGAAAGCACATCCTGAACGTATGGAAACAAAGAAATATTGTAAGTTCTGTAAATCACACACAATGCACAAAGAAACAAAGTAGTTGTCTGAGGTGAATGTTATGGGCGAAAAAACAAAAAACAATGCTCCGAAGACAAGCTGGTTCAAGGGCTTGAAGGCAGAGTTTAAGAAAATTGTTTGGCCAGACAAGAAAACACTTGGAAAGCAGACGGCTGCAGTTGTTTTTGTTTCCGTAGTACTTGGAGCAGTTATCACAGTAGTGGATATCATTGCACAGTACGGAATTGATTTATTAGTAAAATAAGAAACTGATAAACAAGGGCAATTATGAAAGGTGATTTTATGTCAGAGGCAAAATGGTATGTAGTTCATACTTATTCAGGGTATGAAAACAAAGTAAAAGCCAACATTGATAAGACAATTGAGAACCGTCATCTTGAGGATCAGATCCTTGAGGTACGAGTACCGATGCAGGACGTTGTCGAGATGCGCGGAGGCACTCAGAAAGCGGTTCAGAAGAAAATGTTTCCTGGATATGTCCTGATTCATATGATTATGAATGATGATACCTGGTATGTCGTAAGAAATACAAGAGGTGTGACAGGTTTCGTTGGACCTGGATCGAAACCGGTACCGCTTACAGATGCTGAGATGATGAATCTTGGAATCCAGAAAGAGGATATCGTAGTAGATTTCGCGGAAGGCGATGCAGTTACAGTAACAGGCGGTGCCTGGGAAGGTACAGTCGGAGTAATTCAGAGCATGAATGTTCCGAAACAGAGCCTGACAATCAATGTTGAGTTATTTGGTCGCGAAACACCGGTAGAAATCAGTTTCGCAGAAGTCAAGAAGATGTAACAGTAAGTGGGAGGGAACATCCCCGCAATTACCACAAGGAGGTACAATAAAATGGCAAAAAAAGTAACAGGTTATATTAAATTACAGATCCCTGCTGGAAAGGCAACTCCAGCTCCACCGGTTGGTCCGGCTCTTGGACAGCACGGTGTAAACATCGTTGAATTTACAAAACAGTTCAACGCAAGAACAGCAGATCAGGGAGATTTAATTATCCCGGTTGTAATTACAGTATATAATGACAGAAGTTTCAGCTTCATAACAAAGACACCGCCGGCAGCAGTTCTTATTAAGAAAGCTTGTAACATCAAATCTGGTTCAGGCGTTCCGAACAAGAATAAAGTTGCTACAATTACAAAAGCTCAGTTACAGGAAATCGCTGAGTTAAAAATGCCAGACTTAAACGCTGCATCTGTAGAAGCTGCTATGAGCATGGTAGCAGGAACATGCAGAAGTATGGGTGTCAAAGTAGAAGAGTAATCGCAGACACTTTGTTTGAACAGTAGACGTGGGAGGGGCTCTCCCGATAATACCACTAGGAGGTTATTAAGATGAAACGAGGAAAAAAATATATCGAAGCTGCTAAATTAATCGAAAGAGGAAATCTTTACGATAAAGACGAAGCAGTTGCATTAGTGAAAAAATCAGCAGTAGCTAAATTTGATGAAACAATCGAAGCTCATATCAGAACAGGTTGTGACGGACGTCACGCTGACCAGCAGATCCGTGGTGCTGTAGTTCTTCCACACGGAACAGGTAAAAAAGTTCGCATCTTAGTATTTGCTAAAGATGCTAAAGCTGAAGAAGCAAAAGCAGCAGGAGCAGATTACGTAGGAGCAGAAGACCTGATCCCGAGAATCCAGAACGAAGGATGGTTCGATTATGATGTAGTTGTAGCTACACCAGATATGATGGGTGTTGTTGGACGTCTTGGACGTGTACTTGGACCGAAAGGTTTAATGCCAAACCCGAAAGCTGGTACAGTAACAATGGACGTTACAAAAGCTATCAACGATATCAAAGCTGGTAAGATTGAGTACAGATTAGATAAAACAAACATTATCCATGTGCCGATTGGAAAAGCTTCCTTCACAGAAGAACAGTTAGCGGACAACTTCCAGACGCTTATCGATGCTCTTATGAAAGCTAAACCGGCAGCTGTAAAAGGTCAGTATTTAAGAAGTGTAACACTTACTTCTACAATGGGACCTGGTGTGAAAATCAACCCGGCTAAATTAGCTTAATAAAAGTATATAAAGAAATTACCGACCCTGCGTAAGACATACATTGTTTTAGGCGGGGTCAGAACATATCTGCCGATTTATTATCGGTGGAATATGGCAATTGCTCAGTATGGCTGTAGAAAGAAATTTGGTAGTAGAGAAAAGGAAATTAGTTTTTGAAATATGTAAAAATAGCATGAAAAGCGGCACAATATGTACTTGAGCAAGATTGACAAAGAACATATAGGATGGTAGTATTGAAGTACTGACAATAGGAGAAAAATGCCATCTATCTAGTAATAAATGAACTTGCAAGGATGAATGCATAAATGAAAGGGGTAGAGTACATTATCTGACTATTGCAAATATTATTAAAAATAAATTGTTTAGGAGGAAAGAACAATGTACAGGAAAAAGTTAATGCGTGCATGTTTAGCTGGAATTATGGCTGCTACAGTTGTAGCACAGAGTGTTCCGGCATATGCAGCAGAACCAACACAGCAAGAAAGCGAGCAACTTTCAGAAGCAGCAAGCAAAGATGTAACTGTTAACATCAAATTCTATGCTGAAGATGGAAAAACAGTAGCAGAAGATTACAAGACAGTTAAAGTAGTAGAAGGAAAAGAAACAGTA
>JAGZJD010000047.1 GCA_018365895.1 Lachnospiraceae bacterium
CTTCGTAGAATTTTCCGAAGAACTCTACAAACTGAAGACGGTTTGTGTGTACATATGCGCCCAGTAAATTGATCGCCAGATTCAGCGTATGTCCTACGACAAAGAATACAACGAACAAAATAATACCAAGTATATTATTCGGGAACATTCCGATCATCTGATTGATTACAGATGCGATAACTCCGGTAGCAAGCCCAAGGGCTAACAGACGGGAGTAAGATAATACATCACTTAACCATCCGGTAATATTATACAAATCATATGCTCCAAGCGCGATCCGAAGTCCCGGATTCTTGCTGCTTCTTCCCGACATGAGGACAATTCCGACTGCTCCTGCAATCGCAAGTCCTTTGGCAAGCATATTAAGTGCCGGTGGGAACACGATCGTTGTCTGTGCAATAGATGCAAATATATCACTTGGCAAAAGCATGAGGATCAATCCCACAAGAAGCATAAACCATAACACTACGTCACAGAAGAAGTCCATAACCTTGTGATCTTTCAAACACAGATACCCTTTGATTCCAAGACCGACAAATAAATGAATCACACCAAACAGCATCGAGTATACGAGCAATTTCATCGGATCGTTCAGCGGCATGAACCACAGTGCATCAATCGTAACCGTTGTTCCAAAAAACTTCTGTGATACAATATCTACAATATTTCCAAAGTATCCGCCGAACAGGATTCCCCAGATTACAGTCGAGAGTCCGCAATACATAAATAACTTTATCGACTTGTGCATGCTTTCACTCATTCTCGGGAATTTCTTCAGCATAACCAAACACGCAATCGCAATAATCGCTCCATATGCGGCATCCGATAACATCATTCCAAAGAAAAATACATAGAAGAATGACATGATCGTTGTCGGATCGATTTCTCCCTTCTTCGGGAGTCCGTAAGATTCTACGATACCCTCTACCGACTCAGAAAAGCCATTGTTCTCAAGAAGTGTCGGTGCCTCTTCCTCTTCACCCAGCGCTTCGATATCTATCACACAGTCATAGTTATCTCCAATCGCTTTTTGGATTGCCGGCACGACCCTCTCCGGCACATACCCGCTGACGAGAAAGGTTCTCTGAGACTGAGGGATCGTTCCAAGAATCTGATACTTATCTGCCCGCATCCGGAAATAATCTCCGACTACCTTCAGGCTATTTCTCGCATCTCCATATCCTGCGATCGCTTCCTCATCTTTTTTAATTTCCTGCTTCAGGGCTTCCCCCCTCTGCTCAAGCTCCTCTTTTTCTTTTGCCGGAACCTGATCTGTCATCTGCGATGGTCTTGCGAATCCGCCCGCTCGAAGCGCTTCTTCTACCTTGCCAACATTTTCTTTCATACAGAACACGGTCAGATAAAGTGCATCCTTATCTTTTTCAATCACCTGCACTTCTATATCAGGCGTCTCTTCCGGACAATGCTCTGCCACAAGAGCATATATGCGTTCTGTCGTGGTATCTGCTGCCATTGTTCCAAGCAGCATTGCAACTTTTTTCGTACCGGAATATGTCATCGGCACGTCTAAAGACAGCCACGGATGAAGGATCTCTATCTGATTTTCAAGCTTCAGTATCCCTGCCTTTTTCTCCGCAATCTCTTTACTCTTCGCAATCAGAATGTTGGCATTTTGTATCGCTTCGTCTTTCCCTAAAATGGCTTCTTGAAATTCTTCCTGACTGATCAGCTTCTTTCCTTCCAAACCGGCAAACATAGATGTCTTGACCGGAGCATACTCGTCAAGAACATGGAGCGCAGCTTCTGTAAGATGTGTCTTCTTCTCAAAATCCTGCCGTGCACTTAACGTGTCCATTTTCTCAAAGCCTGCTTCGTCTTCGGCAACCTGACTCATTTCCATGACTCCAAGGGATTGTATCTTCTCCAGAATTGCCTTACGGTCTTTCTTAAGCGCGCAGATACTAACTCTTTGCATCTGCAAGATTGCCATAGCTTCATCCCTCCTTTACTTTTATTCCACTCTTTCCATTCAGTTTTGGTTCGTTTAAACCAATTCTGCAATCACCGAATCAATTGCTTCTTTTTCTTTTGCCTGCGCGGCTTTTTTCAATTCTGCAATCTCTTCGTCTACCCTGGCGAGCGCTTCCCTGGTAGAAATATCTCCGGCATCTTTCGCTGCGCTAAGCGCCGCTTTCGCCTTCTCTTTCGCTTTCTCCTCCGCCTGTTCTTTTATTTCATTGGCAGATACAGCAGCTTTTTCAAGGATCGAGGTGCATGTTACATCGGCTGCTTTTAATATTTCCTCTGCTTCACTCTCCGTCTCCTTGATGGTTTTAATGGTCTCTTCTACCATTCTGTCACCACCTCTCCTATTTTGATAACAACTTTTTTTGTAATTTAAATTAAATTATAATATGATTATGTGGAAATGTCTATAAATTTTTCATAACATTTCTCTGAACTTTAGTCTAATGCCGCACAATTCACTCAATTATCTTACAACTGTATCGTTTTATCACATCACAGTGTTACCATTTCAAATGATGCAAATGACCTTCCAGATTCATCCCCTCAAAACCATTCTGACGCAGTGCTTCGTACAAAACAATTGCCGCTGAATTTCCGAGATTGAGGGAGCGGATATCTCCGACCATTGGAATCCTTATACAGTCTTCTTTATGATTCACAAGAATCTCTTCCGGTATTCCTGCGCTTTCTTTTCCAAACATAATATAACAATCCGGCTCATACTTGACTTCTGTATATATTTTCTCAGCCTTGGTAGTTGCCATATAAATCTTAGCTCCCGGATTCTTTTCCAGAAAGTCGTTATAATCGATATATGTTGTCACATCCAGATCTTTCCAGTAATCCATTCCTGCTCTTTTCAGATTTTTTTCATTTAACCGGAACCCTAACGGCTCGATCAGATGAAGTCTTGCATTGGCAGCCACGCATGTGCGTCCGATATTTCCTGTATTTGCCGGGATCTCCGGCTCGTGAAGTACAATATTTAACATATGTAATTCCTCCTTAAAATATATGTTTATTTTTATAATTTTAAAAAGGATTGTTGTGGCAATGCGCGCAACAATCCCGTCATTTCTATGTTTCGAAGATTTTATATATTTCATCCGGTGCCGGACGATCGATATAACGGATTTCTTCTCCGTTCTGTATGATCTTATCATTATTATCCGTCATCCGTCCGATTACTTCTGCCTGCACGCCATATTCTCTTAGCTTTTCTGCCAACTCGTCTGCCTCTTCCGACACGACCAAAAAACTTCCCACCGATGATAGCTGATAGGGGTTCAAACGATACCGCTCACACACTTCTACCGTTTCCTGCAAAATAGAAAACTTCTTCATATCTGTCTCAAGTCCCAATTTTGTTTCTTTTGCAACATCCCAAAGTGACGCGAGAATACCGCCTTCTCCGATCTGTTTTATCATCGTTACTTTTTTTTCTCCATTTATTTTGATAAAATCAATCGGTTTTTTACCAAACAAATATTTCCTATATGCCAAAACTTGTTTCATAAAGGATGGGGAAAACTGCTGCCCAAGCTCCTTTTCTTTTTCTTCTGCCACTTGGAGCATTCCACTCATTCCTACCCAACCGACTAAAATAATTCCTTGTCCAGAAGAGACCTCTTTACGCCTTTCTCCTAATAGACATGTGTCTGTTTTAGCCACTCCAGTTACACACACTGTTGGAAGCGATACAACAGATGCTATCTGACCTTTTGTTTTTTCAAGGCAAATTTTTTCTTCTCCACAGACTCTTTGCAACATCTTCAGCATTCCATTCATTCGTGATTTATAAACAGCCGGAGGTATCATAACTGTCGCCTCCACGTGCACTTCCTCGGCTCCATTCGCCCACAATTCGTTCGAGACCGAAGCCAACGCATATACTCCGGTATATTTGGACTGTCCATACAATGTTTTTGTATTCGTTGATATTTCTTGATTACAGCTTTCTATCTTCATGCCTCATCCTCCTTGAGCAAGATTTTATCACAATTTCTCTTCACATTCCACATAAGTAGCTTCTCTTACCAGAATAAAGGCTTACATAATAGAAAAACAGCAGTAATATCCTGCTGTTTTTCATCAAGTGCAGTACTCTGCACTTCCTTATTCACTTTAGATTGATCAACTATTTTTACGAAGTAATTCCATATACATTACAAGTCCTTCACACATCACCGGATCCAAAACTGAAATTCCTATTACCTCTTCCAGTTTTGGAGCAATCCCCATTGTCGCCATGCCGGTACAGGCAAGCGCTATAACCTCCGCTCCATTTTCTTTCAACTGCTTTGCTTTTTCACACACGGAATTCCACCCTTGCACATCCTGTAAATCTAATGTACTGTATACGCCTTCCGGTATTGCATTATCAATCAATCGTTCCTTTAGTACTTTTTTATAATTCTTGGGAGCTGTCTCTGTAATTCCCAGTGAATAGATTTTTTCTCCATAGCGAAGGGACATTAACGCTGTACTTTCCCCCGCTCCTACCACCGGAATGGACAAATCCTCACGGACAAGTTCCAACCCCGGATCTCCACAACAACTGATGATCACTCCATCTACTCCCTGCTTTTCAAATTCCTTTGCCAGTTTTCGAATCTTTGGAATTGCAGCTGCTTCACTTGTTTCATCATGCACACCTTCCGGCTGATCCGGAATACATCTGGAAATCACAGAAAATTGGGGAAACCATGATTCTAACAATCGTCCATGACACTCGCATGCTTCCTTTTCCTGAGTAATCACTCGGATTACTCCTATTAAATATTTTTTATCCACCTTATTCTCCGAATCCTTGAAATCTTGTCATGCTTCCATATAATTTCTGAATACGTGCATACTCTTCCTTGTCATAAAACGCACAGACACCCTGCCCAAATTCTTTTGCCACTTCTAATACAAAACGAGCTGTCTCTTCTACATCCGTCATATGTGTCGCACCGGTTGCACATCCCGGAACAACGGTTTCTGTAGTAATAGCAACCCCCACCACCGGTGCACTTGTAGCAACAGATGGCTGAAGAATACTATTAATATGGAACAAATCATTTCCATACGGAGTAATATCCTGTTGTGTCAATGCAAACACCTTTGGACGTCTCCCTGTTGTAATTTCCATCAAATCCAAAAGGCGTTCACTCACTCTTAAAATATATCCCTCTTTTACAGTCGGTGAAATAAAGAAGCCTCTTTCATTAGCAATTCGATTCCCTTTTGTTGTATCGATCGATAAAATGGCATCCATCTCATCTGTAACTTCATCCTGATTCACCTGATACATCTCAACAGGTGACCCCATAAATGCTACTGGTTCATGAGGCTTTGTCGGCGCATCCGGGCATACATGTGTTGATACAATTACATCGCCTTTCAGACAATCGCCCTTCATCTGCATATCAAGCAGCTTCGCAGCTGCAGACAGCGCAGCCAAAGCTCCATCTCCATCAGATACAAATCCAACTCTTTCCGGTCTTGCACCTAATCCTCCCAAGCGTCCCAGAATTCCAATTGTCGGCGCATCTCCACCATTTCTTTTCCCTTGTTCACCGGGAATTACAACTCTTACCATATGAGTTTTCCCTTGTTCTCCCTCTAAAACATGAGTTTCAGCCTGACAGTTCGGGTTGATTTTTTTCAGATATTCAACTACACGTGAACCATCTGCTTTCTCATCATCTAAAATATCATATAAATCTAACAATTGTTTATAAAGCATTTTTCTCCTCCTACTCAACACTCTTCTTATTAAACACAGGATATAATACACAGTTCAAAATAAAGGCTACGATAATTCCCACAACAGGAATCGGCACAGTCTCAGAAAGTTTAACCATGAATGGTACTCCGAATCCTGTCGGCGGATTTGACATGGTAAGTCCCACCGATGCAGCAATGCCCCAAGCAATCATAGCATTCCATTTCCAATTTGGAAGCTTATTTTCTTGAATCAGTTTAAAGTCGTAGCCCGCTTTATTTAAAATAAAGAAATCCGATACAATTACACCTGCTACTGCCGGAATCGTGGATGTTAGGATCGTCAAAAAATTCATATAGTATTTCTGCACGCCGATTGCAGAAATAACCGTACTAACAAGACCTACGATCAAAGTCAGTTTCCAACGGACATATGGGAACTTTCCATTAATCGCATTTGATAACCCAAGAACAGAAGAATACAAGTTATTATCATTTGTCGTCCACTGAGCAAGGATTAGTACAATAGCTGCAATTATGCCCAGGCCAAGCTGAGCAATCATTACCTCCACAATGTTCCAGTTCTGGAACGCATATGTAAACAATGCTCCGAGGAATAAGATTGGAAGATATCCAATAAAATATCCAAGTAAACAACCAATCACAGAATCCTTTGGTTTCTTAGAATATCTTGTAAAATCTGATACAATTGTAACAACTACCGCAAAGTTCCCTACTACTGCAGCCACACCAACTGTCAGCGGAATCGCAGCTTCTACCGGACCGGAAGATACGATTTCAGAAAAAGGCACTTGTTTTAAAGTAAGCGCTACTGCCACAATCGAAAGAATAAACAGTAACGGAACTGCTACATTAGAAAGCATTTTAATTCCTTTGTAACCGATAATCGCTGTCAGCATCATCGCCAATGCTCCCAATACTGTAAAAAGCGTCTGCGGCAATTCTGGTCCTCCGGTTTCTTTTACTAATGTAACTACCGTATTACCAAACAAATCTGCTTGAAACGCAAACCAACCAAAGTTAGAAAGTGCCAGAATCAAGCCAAAAATTCTCGCTCCATTTGTTCCAAAACAAAATCTTGATCCCATAGAAGAAGACAAGTGTGTCTTCGCTCCTACAATACCAACTGTCGCTGCAATAATCGTCAAAATAACAGCCCCAAGTATTGCCGCAATAACCATATCTTTAAATCCAAGTCCATTCGCTAAGATTCCGCCTGTTGAAATCGCTGCCAAACAGAATCCACAGCCAATCCATACAGCTCCTTGGCTTAGCCAAGACATATGCACCTCCTCCGGCACAGGGGTTGCTTCATAATCATTAAACTGTTCTTCTACATTTTTGTTCTTTTTCGCACTCATTTTATCATCTCTCCTGTTTTAGTATTCTGTATATTCTGATAACAATTTATAGCTGTCCGGTCTTCTGTCTTTTAAATAATGAATATCAAGACGAGCCTTTGTCAATTGATCTAAGTCAATCTCCGCATAGACAATTTCTTCTTTTTCTTCTTTGCTCTCTGCAATAATCCTTCCTCTCCAATCAGCCACCTTACTATTTCCAAACATATACAGATCATCTTCATGCCCAAAGCGGTTTACACCCGCTACATAAAGCGTATTTTCCAATGCTCTTTGCGGAATATTTAGGTTCCACATATCCCAGTCCTGAATTCTCCATGCACTTGGCATAAAGATCAGTTCTGCTCCCTTCAGCGTAAGGACTCTGGCAGTTTCCGGAAATCCGGCGTCATAACAAATCATCACACCTATTTTTCCATACTTTGTATCAAACACAGGAATGTCTTCTCCTGCATGGAAATAATAACGTTCTGCCGCCTACAAATGGTGCTTGGAGTAATCTCCCAAAACAACACCTTCATCATCAATCACCACTGCTGCATTATAAAATACACCTTTTACTTTTTTCTCCAAAGTAATCGGTGCTATCACATAACACGCACATTCTTTTGCAACTTTTTGAAGTCTTGTAATCGTATGACCATCAATGGTTTCTCCGCAATTATGAAATCCATCGCCAATCAGTTGAAAGTTATAGCCCGTATTAAACATTTCCGGAAAACAAACGATTTTTGCTCCTTTCGCTGCGGCTTCTCGTACCATCTCAACTGCTCGATCTGCATTTTTTTGAAGATCGCCAAGCACACTCTGATATTGTACAAGAGCAATTTTAAACTGTCTTTCCATGATCTTCTCCTCCTTCACAATCATTCCATTTCTATTTTCAACATTATATCATCTCTTTCTTTTTCATACGAGATTCACCATGCACGAAAAAAGGCGCAGCAAACGCTGCACCTTGCACATTTAATGTTAAGTAAATACTTTTATTTTTTCTTTAACATGGGCACCCCGCCCACATATGGTCGTATTTGTAACGCGATACCAAGCTGAAGTAACTGATTTCCATCTGACAAATCTACCCCTGTCAACATTTCAATTTTTTGAAGTCTACGAAGCAATGTATTTCTATGTAAAAAAAGTGCTTCTGCCGCCTTCGTCCGGATTCCCATATTCTCTATCAAAACTTGCAGGGTATGCACCAATTCTGTGCGGTGAAAAGCATCGTATTCCTCCAGTACACCCAAATATTTTTGAACAAACTTCTGTAAATATGGATTCCCTCCATCTTTTCGAATCGCACGTTCCAATAATACCTCCGACAAACATGCGTATCCTTCATTCCGTTTCCCAATTCTGCAAATCTCAATTACATCTGCTGCACATTCATGAGCATGCCTTATTTCCAAATATGAATCGACTTCCTCGACAATTCCTGCTGTCACAATCATACCAACTCCTGCTTGAACAGCCTCTTTCATACTCTTAACAAGTCCTTTCAACGATTCTGCTTCTTGCTGTCCCTGCAAAACACAGGAAAAACTATCACTTCTTCCAACTAAGACTCCCGTATATCCATTTTTCTCTAAAATTCTTCTGAGTATTTTTTCCGTACGCTGCTTTATTTCCAAAATTTCCGCTTCTGTCATATTTTCTACTTGTTCACGAAATCCATCCATATCCAGCACAAACAAGCTAAACGGCGGTTGTGGCCACTTCAAAAATTTTGCACGATAAAATGCCTCTTTCTCCGATGGAATAATTCCAAGAACAAGCTCCATATAGAAATTCGCCTGCTGATGCCACAACTGCTCACCCGAAAGTTCCCGCGAAGAATTTTGAAGTTCTCCCGCTATCACCCGTCTCACAAGAGGCTCTGTAAGACTAATCGTTGGCATTTCTACCGGCATTTCAAAAATAGGAATTTCCAATTCTTCTGCCCGTTCCAATACTCCCCGAGAGATTTCTCCGATAAATCGAGTTTTCAAAGCCAGACCACTGCCCTCTTTCTCTGCCAGTGCTTCTACGACTTGGACTAATGCCTCGCTATTATCTTTTAAAGCATATCCCGTTGTTACCAGAAATTCTCCCCGCTGGAGCCATTGACTAATATCCGGTATTTCCATTGAATCCACGCATCGGATTACTCGATTCAATCCTTTTTCTCCTGCCAACAATCTGCATCCCTTTAACCCTCCGAAGGTACGCGCCTCGTTAACCGTTAACTGCATCTTCTTGCTTTCCTCCTATTGCCTTCCTAATGTGAATAAGTACAAGGAAATCAACTAGTTTTTTCCCTATATTGCTGATGCCTGTGCGATTGCCGCGTTAATCTTATCTCTATCCTGCGTTGCAACCGCATTTTTTACAAGCGCTGATGCCTCCGGGTTATCGGACTTGGTTCCCACCTCAATGATCTGGTCTGATTTTTTATAATAGCTGTCATTGATCTGCTCTTTTCCGACTTCCTCCCCATCTTCGTAGATTACTTTCCAAAGCCTTGCTGTCTTACCGGTATGTGGACTTCCTGTATATTCCATACTTCCGATGGCTGCTTCTGAATTGGTTTTATAAGTCACAGAATATTCTTCGGTCTTGGTTGTCTCACTCACCAGCTTAATTTCCCTGTTTTCCGGTCTTGTCTCTTTTCCGTAAATGGCAAACGTAAGTTGATTGTTATCATCAATTTCACCATGAATATAAATCGGAGTATCATAGTTATTCTTAAATCTTAAGTCTTTCGCATCTCCTGCAATCGCAGCGTCTCTTGACGGTTCTACATAATTGACCAGCATAGAGTGCGGATACCGCTTCGTAATCTCCACTTCCGAATAGAGCAATGCATTATAAAGCGTAGTTGATACCTGACAGATTCCTCCTCCGTAACTGTCCACGACTTGTCCATTTTCGTAAGAGCCTGCCGGAACATATCCGTGTTCTTCATCATACGGTGCCGTCAGATCATGTACCGACGCTTCCTCTCCCGGCATCAGCACTGTCCCATTTAACATCTCGGCTCCTGTTTTCAGATTCTTCCAGCGTTCGCCGCCGCCTGCATCTGTTGAGAAACTTCCCAATTCATCCGTAACACTTTCAAGATCCTTCTCTTTTACCTTCGGCTTTTCTTTCTTCATAACCATTTTGATCGAGAAATCTTTATATTTCCACTTCGTATTCAGATACTCTTCCAGAACCTCTATAGATTTCGTTATATCTACCGTTTTTCCTTCCTTAGCCTTTGTGATCGTCGGCTTAGAATCCTTGATTGTTATGGACGCGTCCACTGCGTGTGCCGCAAGCGGAACCGCCTTTTCTTTTAATGTGGCTTTTGCAGCTTTATCCTTGATATCAATATTTTTTTCAAAAACCACTTTTTCCTTTTTTAACTTTCGAAGCTTAAAATACCGACTGAATACGCTTCCCTTTTTTCCGTAATCTACAGCTTTTTGTGCTACTTTTTCAACCTTACCGTAATTAAGGCCTAATTCATCCAGCGTGACTTCCACACTTTTTTTCTGCACTTTTAATGTAACTTTTGTCTCTCTGTCTTTTTTCAAATGCTTTTCAAGTTCTTTAACAGCCTCATCCTTTGTCATTCCAGACACATTCACAGAACCTATGTAAATATTATCACAAATCTTATTCTGAGGATATTTTGACACAGAACGATAAAGCAGGAAATAAGAAATGCCCCAAACCAATAAAATACACACCAAAATAAAACCGAAAAGAACTTGTCTCCTTCTCTTCCGCCTCAAAGCTTCTCTTTTTGCACTTCTCATATTTCTTCGCCTTTTTATTTGCTGTACCGCCATCCCTGTTCCTGCTGCCCCTTCTATTGCTCTGTTTTCTCCTTAGACCATCATCGCAGGAATGACCGCTGTCGCAACCATCGCAACAATGACAACCATAATTACAATTGCAACAATTTTTCTTACTTTTTTGTTGTTAAAATCCATTTTCTATCCCTCTTTTCGATACACCATATTTTATACTTTTTATTGCCTTTTTGCAACAATCACTATCCGGAAATTCCGTTCTTTATGTCATAAATGGAATCTCTACTGTACGTGCGTCATCATTCAATGGATTCCTTTTTTGATAATCAAAAAGCACCGTTTTCCCAAGAATCGGAAATGTTTCCAGATGAGTCATTTTTCTCATTTGGTTTTTATCATATTGCTCATAATCATCTAAGTATTTTCGCTCTCTTTCTTCCGTCATATAAAAATTTCTCACTGCTTCTTTCGAATGCTTAACCTCTCCAGCAAAATCCGGACGTGTCTTAGCATTTTCCCGGAGATAATAATCATATGTTAGAAGTTCCCGGAAATATTCTTGTTTCTCCCGACACTTTCTCGTTACAAACGCTAACAATATCTCATACCTTGCACTTCTTTTATGTTGTATGTTGTGAAGCCCCTGCTCTTTATAATAAGCCCAGATATCTTCATACATGATAAACGGTGAATCATATTCTTTTTCCAGTGCATCTATTGTATATTCGAACTGATGGCTGTTGTAATATACCTCAACCATCTCTTCAATCCCTTTCAGACGAAGCACTTCCTCATAAGATAACCAGTTGGTGTATAATACTTCATATGGCGGCTGACTCTGATAGACCAATCCGTAGTCTTTTTTCTTTTCCTCCATATAAGAACCTTTTAACACCTTCAAAAAACCAAGCTGAAGCTGCTGCGGATACATATGATATACTTCGTCAAATGAATGTGCAAAACTTTCCAGATCCTCATAAGGAAGCCCCGCAATCAAATCCAAATGCTGGTGAATATTCCCAAAACTCCTTACCCTGCTGACAATCCCTTTTAGTTTCTTAAGATCCATGGTTCTTTTAATTTCACGTATTGTATCAGGATTCACGGACTGCACGCCGATTTCCAACTGGATGAGTCCCGGACGCATCTGCTTCATCAAACGAAGTTCTTCTTCATTTAACAGATCTGCGGATATTTCAAAATGAAAATTGGTCACTCCATTATCATGTTCCAACAGATAGTTCCAGATTGCGATCGCATGCTGGTGATTGCAGTTAAATGTACGGTCAACAAATTTCACCTGCGGTACTCTGTGATCGAGGAAAAATTGAAGTTCTTTCTTCACCAATTCTATATCGCGAAACCTCAGCTTCTTATCTACCGAAGACAGACAATAGCTGCAGGAAAACGGACATCCCCTGCTTGTCTCATAATATATGATCTTGTGTTCAAATTCTGCCATATCTTCATAGACAAAAGGCACTTTACTTAAGTCCATCGGCATGCGCCATTCATTTTCCGCTATTTCTCCGTTATCCTTTCTGAAAGTAATTCCTTTTATCCCTGCAAGAGAACGCTCATCCGCCCTTTTCTCTTCGTACAGACGTGTTAATTCTGCAAAGGTTTCTTCTCCTTCGCCCTTCATAACTCCCGTAACTGACGGAAGCCTTTTCAGAACATCTGCCGAATCGTACGATACTTCCGGACCGCCTACCCATATAGGCATGTCCCTTCTCAATTTCTTTATTTCTTCTGTCAATCGCTCTACATATGAAAGATTCCAGATATAACAGGACAGGCAAAGTACATCCGGTTTCCTCTCATAGATATCCATCATAATATGGTCCAGTTGCTGATTGATCGTGTACTCTGCAATTTCTATCTCGACATCTTCCGGCGTAGCTTGTTTCAGCGCATAAGCCTTCAGTGCGTACACTGCCAGATTAGAATGAATATATTTCGAATTTATCGCAGTCAGTAATATTTTCATAATTTCCTCCAGTTTCTCAATCCCCATTGACATTTCTGCCAAAACACGATAAAATATAGACTCGTGCAGCCGGGGTGTTAGCGGTACCTTGAACCTGCAATCCGCTATAGCAGGGGTGATATTGCGCAGAGGGCATTGTCTTGCAGGGCTGCCCTTGACAAGTGGCGTTGATGACTGGGTCTTACGCGACGGAAATCTGTGAACCGTGTCAGGTCGGGAACGAAGCAGCACTAAGCAGAATCTTCCGGGTGCCGTAAGGGTGCCTGGTCTGAGTTAACTGTCAAGGTAACGTCTGTGAGTACTTGTTCGAAGCGCAATGCACGTTTTTTTATAACTATTCAGCTGTATGCCGGATAGTTTTTTTCTTTTTTTCGCGCAATTCCTTAAAAAATGCTTTCATCATCTGACTGCATTCCTCTCCCAGTACCCCGGTCGTAAGTTCCACCTGATGATTAAACTCCGGCACATTCAGCAGATTTAAAATAGAGCCGGCGCAGCCTGCTTTCGGATTCATACAGCCTACGACAACTCTATCCATGCGCGACTGAACGATTGCACCGGAGCACATCTGACACGGCTCCAATGTAACATACATCGTACAACCTTCCAGTCTCCAATCGTCCATTTTTTTGCTGGCTTTTCGAATTGCCTGAAGCTCCGCATGTGCCAGTGTATTTTTGTCGATGGTTCTCCGATTATATCCCCGTCCAATAATTTTATCTTCATATACGATCACACATCCGATCGGCACTTCGCCTATTGCATATGCTTTTTTCGCCTGCTTAATCGCTTCCTTCATATACTTCTCATCTGTATTTACCATAAATCTACTCCATTACTTTCTTTCTTGACAGCGATAAGGGTTGCGGATCTGACGGCACCAGTATCCGAAGCTTTCTCCTTCGCATTCCTCTTCCGGCAATTCAAGATCTGTTTCGGTAAGCGGGATAAACTGCGGAAAGCCAAATACCCCTGCTGCCTTGGCTTCTTCTTCGTGGAAGATACCCGGAACTCCAAGGTACATCATCTGCTCCTCCTCCAGAAAAACAAGATGATGATAATTATAATATCCGTGAAGTAAAAATTGATTATTGGACAGCTTCCATTCACATCTGGGCAGCCTCGACAGCTCCTTCCGCTGAATTTTCCTCACATGATACCGTCCAATAGGTTCGCATGCAAGAGCTTCCGTTTCCTTCTGAATCTCACAGGTCTTGGAACTGTCTTCAAGCTCTTCCCATTCGTCTTCTTTATCTTCTACTTCTGATTTTTCGTCTTCTTCCTCTTCTTCTATTTCTATCGGTTCTTCTTTTCTCTCCCAGATCTTCATATGTTCCACATCTGCCGGCATATCGTCCCACACAGCCGCATATTTTCGGTCTCCATGATTTTTTAACACAATGCCTCGTATTTTAGAGAAATTTTCTGCCTCTCCGGTATCTTCTTCCGTATAATGCAACCGATAGTTCACTGCCGGATTAATGTTCGTTATTTCTCCCTGCCAGACTCCGACACACAATCCGCCCTCTTCATAGAACAGGTAAAGTTCCAGTGTTTCTCCCATGTTCAGATGCAGTCCCTTTCCGTATATATGGATCATACACTCCTGTTCCTGCTGATCTACTTTTACAAATCCCACATTACGGATTCTTCTGCCCTCTTCATACTCGTACAGATATCGAATAAATCGCTTCAAAGTAACACTCCTTAGAGTCCATTTATCACAATCTATTCCTGTTCCATACGAAAAATACCGCAATTATAAAATTGCCTTTAATTCCTGATATAATCTTTTCGCATAACTGTCTGTCATTCCGCAAATATAATCGGTCACCAGAAGGAGCCTCAAATATAACCGCTCTTCATCTGATTTCCCCTGAGCCTGAAAATGATATGCGTTCTTATAATTACTGGAAATAAACGAGACCATTCTGATATCCAGCGTTCCCATTTTCTCTTCTTTATCATCATATTTGATCACTGCAGATACAAAACGATCCATCAGATAATCAATCATCGTCGCTTCTGCCACTTCCATACGGTAAATCGTATCGGAGGTGAATACTTCCCGAAATGCAAAATCACCTAACATATCCATTAATTTCTCGGCAAATGTATGATAAAACAAATCATGTTCATATTCGCCTGCCATGATCTCATTATAATTGGATGTGAATCCATACGTCGCACAATTGATTAAAAATCCCTGCACACGAACAATCCAGTTTTTAATCGCATATTCCTCCGGATCTTCTACGTGCTTGTCTTTCCCTCTTAAATACAACTCGTCCAACAGCCTTGCCGGATTAAATGTATTCGCATCACTTTTCCCATACATCACTTGCAGTTCCGTTAATTCTTCTAACAATTTATGATAACTGATAAATCCCTTGATAAAAGCATCTTCGATATCCGCAGTCTTATATGCAATATCATCTGCCGCCTCCAAAATGAAGGTCAGAGGATGGCGCCTGCCATTTGTCCCTGTCGCTTCCTGGATCTCTCTGAAAATTTCCGCATCCGCCAAATAATATCCTAGCTTCTTATCTTTAATATTCCCGGATTTCGGATCTATCTCATCGGAAGCCACCGGATATTTAACAATCGTATTAAGCAACGCATACGTAAGATTCATCCCATGTTCGTCCACAAGGAAATGAAGTTTGCTCACCAATCTGAGAGCCTGTGCATTTCCTTCAAAATGATACAGGTCTTCACGCATCCTTTCTGTCAACATTTGATCGATCGGCTTCCCGTGAAACTTAAGAACGGGAAGGTTTCTCTCAAACCACTCTCGAATAGCCAATTCTCCAAAATGACCAAATGGCGGGTTGCCGATATCATGTATCAGCCCCGCACATTGTAATATACTGCAAATATCTTCCTTCATTCTCGGCGTAAAGCCCGTATCTTTTTTATATAACAAAATATTCTCTCCGATATTTTGTCCCAGTGATTTTGCAAAGGATGACACCTCAAGAGAATGTGTCAGACGCGTCCTGATAAAATCACTTTTATCCAACGGAAATACCTGTGTCTTATCCTGCAGGCGCCGAAATGACGCACTGCCGATAATCCGATGGTAGTCTTTTTCAAACTCGCTGCGAAGATCCGTATTCTTCAAGTATTTATTTTTATTGGACGAACCTCTGCTTCGCTTCGTCGATAACAACTGTTCCCAATTCATCTATGTCACTCTTTTCTAATCCAAATAAATTGGTGGTTCATAATCTTTTCCAAGAAGCACCTTTTTCCTCTCTTGATAACCAAGGAATGCCCATTCTGTCATATCTGTCCATTTATGCTCTCCTCTGTCATAAACTTGCACATAACCAATGCGGCTTGGATGCATACGAACACTGTTGGATTGATATTCATGTCCGGTGTAAGGATTAATATCACCTTTTTCAAGATCCTCCTCTTCCGTTCCTTCCGGTTGAAGCTCTTTTACCTTCTCTTCTGCATATTCAGTAAACGAATTAACTTCTTTTGCATCTTCTTCCTCATCAAGAGAAATGGTCTCTGTATCAAATATTTCTTCTACTGCCTCTTGCGTATCTGTTGTCTGTTGCGGCTCCCGCTCCTCTTGTACCTGCTTCACAGGTTCTTCTACCATTTTCTTTCTTCGTCTTAAATAAGATGTCCAGCTGTGTTTCTTCCCTTTATTTTCTCCATCTTCAAAGACGGTTCTATTTTCCTGTTTCTTTTCGGATTCTTTATTTTCACGCTCTAACGCTGCGGCTTCTTCTAGGATGTCCTCAAGGGATTCTTCCTGCTCCGCCGGCTCTTCGTAAACCTCTTCGACATATTCTTCTGCCGCCGGTTCTTCATAAACCTCTTCGACATATTCTTCTGCCACTGGTTCTTCATAAACCTCTTCGACATATTCTTCTGCCGCCGGTTCTTCATAGACCTCGTCAACATATGTCTCTTGAGGTTCTTCTATATAATTCTCCTGTATTTCCTCATGGGATTTCTCCGCCTCAACAGAGAGATTTTCATCTAGAATATTGAGATAGAAAGGGCATCCTAAAATTCTCGCGATCATACGCATATCCTGCTCTTGAAAATTGTCACGTCCTAATCTCTGCGTCAAATTCTGTCTGGACATTTTCTTTCCGGTATGCTTCTCGATCAATTCTGCGAGCTCTTTAATTGTCATGCCTCTTCTGCTTAAGATAATCTTGACTTGTTCTGCAAATGTCAAATCCATCATGTGTATCCTCCTTATTTAATTCATTATACTCCCTCATAAGTTTATCCATATACGTCCATCTGTAAACTAATATATTTCTTGATAAACCCTAGTTTTTCCCTTTATCTATTCTATCAAATAGATAAATAGTCGTCAAGATACACGATAGGGGACAGTCTCATACTTTCATGAGACTGTCCCCGTTTTATTTTTTCTTATTGAATCAATGGATATTTTTCAGTAAGACCTGCTACCAGGGTTTTTGCTTTTTCTACATTTGCTTCGTCCTTGATTACAAGAGAAATTGCTTCTGCTATAACTTCCATATCCTCTTCTTTCATACCACGGGTAGTCACTGCCGGCGTGCCAAGCCGAACACCACTCGTTAAGAACGGAGATCTCGGATCATTCGGGATTGCGTTCTTATTACATGTAATATGCGCGCTGTCTAATCGTTTTTCCAAATCTTTTCCTGTCACATTTTCATCCCTTAAATCTACAAGCATAAGGTGATTATCTGTTCCTCCGGAAACAAGATTCACGCCTCTGTCTAAAAGGGCATTGGCTAACGCCTGTGCATTTGCCAGAATCTGCTTCTGATATGCTTTAAATTCAGGCTGCAGTGCCTCCTTGAAGCATACTGCTTTTCCCGCAATTACATGCTCCAGCGGTCCCCCCTGTGTACCCGGGAAGATTGCTTTATCAAAGTTAAACTTTTCATTTGCTTTTTCATTCCAAAGGATCATTCCTCCTCTTGGACCTCGGAGCGTCTTATGCGTTGTCGTAGTCACCACATCTGCATACGGAATCGGACTTGGATGCAATCCTGCAGCTACTAAGCCAGCAATATGTGCCATGTCCACCATCAGATAAGCGCCTACCTCATCCGCAATTTCACGGAATTTCTTAAAATCAATGATTCGTGCATATGCACTTGCTCCCGCAACAATAAGCTTCGGCTTTTCTTCTATCGCTCTTTGACGGACTACATCATAGTCGATCACGCCCTCATCATTAACCCCGTAAAAGGTTGATTTAAAATATTTTCCTGATAGATTTACCGGTGATCCATGAGTTAAATGACCGCCATGATCAAGGTTCATACCGAGAATCTTATCCCCAGGCTCGAGCATTGCAAAATAGACTGCAAGATTTGCCTGTGCCCCCGAATGTGGCTGTACATTAACATAATCACATCCAAATAATTCTTTTGCCCGATCTCTGGCTAAGTTTTCTACTACGTCTACACATTGACATCCTCCATAATATCGTTTTGAAGGATAACCTTCCGCATACTTATTCGTAAGCGGACTTCCCATAGCAGCCATTACTGCTTACTTACCCAGTTTTCGGATGCGATCAATTCAATATGAGAATTCTGCCGCTTCATCTCATCTGTAATCGCCTGTGCAATTTCTGGATCTGTCTTCAAAATCTCTTCATATGAATACATATCTGTCCCTCCTTTTTCGGAATCCTCTACTTAAATATAGCTTATCCTTTTTGGGAGGTATTCGCAAGAGTTGTTTGAAAATTCCAGTCAAATCTCCTCAATTTTTAAAAAGTGAACCACAAAAAAACTTGCAAACATTTAAGTTTACAAGTTTTCAGCTCCCCCTGTTGGACTTGAACCAACGACAACTCGGTTAACAGCCGAGTGCTCTACCGACTGAGCTAAGGAGGAATATTATGAAGTTATAATA
>JAGZJD010000048.1 GCA_018365895.1 Lachnospiraceae bacterium
TGGCGATGCAGCAATCGTAGATGGAGTAGCAGAAGTAGGCGTAAGAAAGATCAAAGAAGAAGCACCAGAATATGTAAAAGTAACATATGTAGATGCAGACAATGGCGAATATGTAGTAGGTTATGGAACAGCTAAAGTAGAAAAAGGAGCAACATACTTCAATACATCTACTTTAACAGATGTACCTTATGGATATGAAATTGCAGAAGCAGGCGATATGGTTATCACTAATGGTGAAGCAACAGTTAAAGTGCGTAAGGTTGATAATGTGCAGGAAGTTACAATTACATACGTACACAAAACATCAGGAGATGTAGTTGGATATGGTAAGCTGAATGCATATAAAGATGAAACATATTTTAATACATCAAGATTAACAGATATCCCAGAAGGATATGTGCTTGCAAATGTAGGAGATATGCCGATTGAAAATGGTGCAGCTACTGTATATGTATATGCAGCAACAGATATGGAAGAACTTCAGCCATCTACACCAGTAAAGCCAGCTAAACCAGCAAAACCATCTGACAAGAAAGATGATAAAAAAGATGATAAGAAAGCATCTGCTAAGACAGGTGATGAGACTAATCCAATCGCAGCAGTATTACCAGCAGGTATTAGCCTTGCAGCAATTCTTGCACTGTTAAAGAAACGTAAATAGTTTATCGCAGGATTTAAAGAATAGTCTTTTGGGAAAAATCAGAATATTGCCAAAAATGCCCTGCATTTTTGGCAATATTTTTTTGAAATCGGGAGAAAGGATAAGGGATTGGAATGAAAAAAAGCATAACACTGCTAATAATAATTTGTTTGACAGGAATGCTAATTGGTGGATGTGGAAAAGAAAAAAAGAAGGAAGAAGAAAAAAAGCCGATAACAATTTATGAGCAATTGACAATAAAAGATACACCTCTTTCTGATGATGACTCAAATGTAATTGCAAATGGTATAAATAATTGGGTAAAAGGTTTTCTTGCGGTTAATAGTACTGATAAAGACAAAGAGTTAGCTGACAAAATACTATATCAGAGCGTAACGAGTGAGAAACAGCGTAAAGTGCTGAAGAGTGACAGAGACACTTTTTATGGTAGTGGAGTGGTAGTTGTAGATGAGGCTACTACTGTATTAACAGATACAAAACAGGCAGAATATGAGAAAGAAAATGTTGGTGTTGTATCCTGTGAAACAACAATCAGGGGCACGGTAAGCGGTACAGCATTTGAAAAAAAATATACAATGCAGATGGTTGTAAAACGAGGTGAAAATGAAACTGTAACCGTATATGAAATTAATGATATTGCTTGGGAATAATTGGAATATTTTGTAGAAAATATTACCTAAATTTCTTTTAAAACCTATTCGTTTTATTGACAAAATAGAAAAATAAGAGTAAACTAAAATAGTAATAATTACTGATTTGTTAAAAGTTTGTTAAAGCAGTATATTACTAATTTGGAATCTGCTTAAGGGGCAGAAGAAAGGAAGTTTACGATGTTAAAGAATAAAGTTGCAATTGTTACAGGTGGAACTCGTGGAATTGGTTTTGCTGTTGTGAAAAAATTTGTTGAGAATGGAGCTGCTGTTTCTGTATGGGGATCACGTCAGGAGACAGTTGACAAAGCGTTGGCACAGCTAAAGGAGTTATATCCGGATGCCAAGGTAAGCGGCAAATGCCCTAATCTGAAAGATGCGGCACAGGTTGCGGAGACGATGGCTCAGGTAAAGGAAGAATTTGGTGCAGTTGATATTCTAGTGAATAATGCGGGAATTTCTCAGAGTACACCGCTTTACAATTATACAGCGGAAGAGTTCCAGAAGATTGTTGATTTAAATATTACATCTGTATTTAACTGTGCACAGGCAGCAGCAAAGATTATGAAAGAGCAGGGCGGCGGTGTTATTTTAAATACAAGTTCCATGGTAAGTCTTTACGGTCAACCGTCAGGATGCGGATATCCGGCATCTAAATTTGCGGTAAATGGTCTGACGAAATCTCTTGCAAGAGAGCTAGGACGAGATAATATCCGTGTTAATGCAGTTGCACCGGGAGTTACAAAGACAGATATGGTTGCAGCGCTTCCAGATGAAATGATCAAGCCTCTGATTGCAACAATTCCTCTTGGAAGAGTCGGAGAACCGGAGGATGTTGCAAATGCATTCCTGTTCCTTGCAAGCGATATGGCAAGTTATGTAACGGGTGAGATTCTGTCTGTAGACGGAGCTGCAAGAAGCTAATTGTCGGTATATATTTCCGGACACTGTTTTGAAAAATTATTTATAAGAAAGATTTAGAAAGTGCCGTCTGATCACTACTGGAGTGGTTGGGCGGCGCTTTTTTACGGTTATTGGGGCAAAAACTGCTTTTGCAACTGCCGGTTGACGCATTTCCATGTGAAAATGGTAGTCTGCAACTGTTAAATCTGCTATGCTAAAGATGCTTAAGCGAGAGAAAATGACTTAAGGAGGAATGAAGATGATTTTAGCGGATAAGATTATGGATTTGAGAAAGTGAAATGGATGGTCACAGGAAGAACTGGCGAATCAGATCGGAGTGTCCCGGCAGGCAGTATCTAAATGGGAAAGCGCGGCATCGGTGCCGGATTTGAATAAGATTATTAAGATGAGTGAAGTGTTTGATGTCAGTACGGATTATTTATTGAAAGATGCTATTGAAAAGATAGAATTGAATGATGAGATGGGAGATTTTCCGGAATCGAAAAGTTATTCGTATGCAGAAGAAACGATAAGAAGTATTTCCATGGAAGAGGCAAACTGTTATTTGGAAATGGTGAAAATGACTGCAGGAAAAATTGCGTTTGGTGTTTTACTTTGTATTCTATCTCCGGTGCTTCTTATTTTGCTTGGAGGATTATCAGATGCAGAAGGGGGATATATGATTTCAGAAGCAATTGCGGCGGGAGTCGGCATGACCGTTTTGTTATTGTTTGTAGCGGCAGCAGTGGCAATTTTTGTTTTCTACGGAAGACAGATGGAAGCATATGAATTTCTTGAAAAAGAAGTGATAGAACTGGAATATGGCGTAAGTGGAATGGTAGAAAAACAAAAGTCAAAATATGAGGGGACGCATGGACGCCTGCTTGTACTTGGTGTTGTGTTATGTATTTTAAGCGCTATTCCCCTCATGGTACTTGGAGCAATTGATGAAGACGGAATGGCTGCAGTTATAGGGCTTGATTTCTGTATTGTACTAGTAGCTGTGGGAGTGTTTATGATCGTACGGACTTGTATTTTGTATGGAAGTTTTCAGTGTCTTCTTGAGGAAGGAGATTATACTCGGGAGAAGAAGTTAGAAAATAAGAGAAACGATATTCTTAACACGATTTATTGGTGTACGGTGACGGCAATTTATCTTGGATGGAGTTTCTTAACGATGGACTGGGAACGGACATGGATTGTCTGGCCGGTAGCAGGTGTATTTTACGGAGTTGTGATTGCTCTTGGAAGAATCTTTCGCGGGAAATAGAGTTGCAGAAAATAGAAAATAGAAGAGTGTGACTTGTGGTAGCTAAAATCAAAGATTATATCTCTGAAATTGTATAGAAATTTGTTTTCAGATATGTTAAAAATAATATAGAAGGAGTAACATATTACTGTATCTGAAATAAAGACAAGGAGGAGAATCCTATGAGCAAGGTAGTTACCATGGCGATCGCGGGACTTGGAAACCGTGGGAATGATATTTATGCACACTATCAGCTTGTGGCTCCGGAGGAAGTGAAGGTTACCGCTGTTGCAGATCCTATTGAGGCGAAGAGAGAAGAGGCGCAACGAACATACGGGATAGCGCCGGAAAATTGTTTTGAGAGTGCAGAAGAAATGTTGGCGCAGCCGCAGCTTGCTGATATTTGCGTAATAGCAACTCAGGACAAACAGCATGTAGCTCAGGCGGTAAAAGCAATTGAGCAGGGATATCATGTTATCTGTGAGAAGCCGATTTCGCCGTCACTTCAGGAGTGTCTGCAGTTGCAGAAGGCAGCCCATGAACATAAGAAGATGGTTGCGGTCGGACATGTGCTGCGATATACGCCGTTTTACAGCAGAATAAAAGAGCTGCTTGATTCTGGAGTGATTGGAAATGTTGTCACAGTTCAGGCAATGGAGAATGTAACATACTGGCATCAGGCTCACAGTTATGTCCGTGGAAATTGGAGAAAAAGTGAGGAGACAAGTCCAATGATCATGGCGAAGAGCTGTCATGATCTTGATATGTTTGCATGGCTGCTGGGAAAGAAATGCAAACGAGTATCTTCTTATGGTGATCTGTATCTTTTTAAACCGGAGAATGCACCTAAAGGAGCAGCGAAACGCTGTATGGATGGCTGTAAAGTAAAAGAACAGTGTCCATATGATGCGGAGAAGATTTATATTACGAATCCGGAAACGGGCATCCGTGGTTTGCAGGCTGATCCGGAGCGTGACAAATGGCCGGTCTGCATTTTATCTCCAAATAATTTGAGCGAGGAAGCTATTTACCAAGCGATTCAAGAGGGACCGTATGGAAGATGTGTATACGCCTGTGACAATGATGTTGTAGATCATCAAGTTGTAAATATGGAATTTGAGGATCATGTGACAGTTTCCTTTACAATGACTGCATTTACAAGCAAGGGTGGCCGTACAATTAAAATCTGCGGAACGCTTGGAGATATTATCGGGGATTTGAGTACGAATAAGATTACGGTAACTCCTTATGGGAAAGAATCTCAAATGATCTGTGCGACTGAAGGAGACATGAGCGGACATGCAGGCGGGGATAACCGTTTGATCCATGATTTTGTCAGTGCAGTACAGGAAGAAATGAGTGAGAGCAGTTTAAGAACAGGAATTGATGCTTCGATCGAGAGTCATGTGATAGCGATCGCGGCAGAATACTCTAGATGTCATGGCGGAGAAAGCGTGGATCTTGAGGAGTTTGTTCAGAACTGTGAATAATATTTTATTATAAGAAAGAGACAGGAGAAATTAAAAATGAAGAATTTGAATGTAGGTATTGTTGGACTGGGAATGAGAGGTTATTGGTTAATGAAGGATGTTATTCTTCTGATGCCGGGAGTAAAAGTAACTGCGGTCTGTGACGTTTATGAAGACAGAAATGAAAGAGCTGCCAAGCTGACAGAAGAAGTTTGCGGTCATGTACCGGCTACTGAAACAGATTACAAAAAACTGATTGCAAGAGATGATGTGGATGTGGTAGTAGTTTCATGCGCATGGGAAAGCCATATTAAAGTTGCGATTGATGCTATGAAAGCCGGAAAACCTGTCGGAATGGAAGTTGGAGGTTCTTATAGCGTAAAAGAATGCTGGGATCTTGTTGATACATATGAGGAAACACAGACACCGTTTATGTTCCTGGAAAATTGCTGCTATGGACGTCGTGAACTGATGGCTCTGAATATGGTAAAACAGGGATTGTTCGGCGATATTGTTCATTGCCGTGGAGGATATATGCATGACCTGCGTGAAGAAGTTAGCGAAGGTGAGAAGAACCGCCACTACCGTCTGAGAAACTATATTCACCGTAACTGTGAAAACTATCCGACACATGAATTAGGACCGATTGCGAGAATTCTCAATATTAACCATGGAAACCGTATGCTTACTCTGACATCTATGGCGTCAAGATCTGCAGGTATTCAGGAATACATCAAAGATCGCATGAGTGATGATGAGAAATTAATGAATACAAGATTCGCACAGGGCGATGTCGTAAATACAATGATTAAATGTGCGGGCGGAGAAACAATCCTTCTTACGTTGAATACATCTCTTCCGCGTTTCTACAGCAGAGATTTTACAGTTTGCGGAACAAAGGGAATGTATGAGGAAGAAAATGACACCGTATTTGTAGATAAGAAATATACTGCAGAAGAAGAATGGGATTTCAAAGCGAACTGGGGAAATGCAAAAGACTATGAAAAAGATTATGAGCATCCAATCTGGCAGAAGTTTTTGAACGACGGAGTTCAGGGTGGACATGGCGGAATGGACTGGCTTGTATTTGAAGCATTTTTTGAAAGCATCCGCAATGGTGAACCTTGTCCGATCGATGTATATGATGCTGCATCTTGGATGTGTATTTCAGCACTGTCAGAGGAATCTATCGCAATGGGCGGACATCCGGTAGCAATTCCGGACTTCACAAACGGAGAGTGGATTAAAAGATAAGAGTAAATTGACTTCCTAACTATGGCAGTTTATAATAGTCTCAGTGATTTTATTTGAGCAAAGTGAGGTAATTGCAATGAATCAGGAGAGATTAGCGAAGGTATATGAATCGATGAAAGCAGAGGGAGTTGGACAGTTTCTTGTAACAGATCCAATGGCAGTATATTATCTGACAGGCACGATGTTAAATTGCGGTGAACGAATGATGGTTCTTCTTTTGGCTGAGGGACAGGAACCAAAGCTTGTGATTGGGAAATTATTTCCGCAGAATGAAGAAGCACTCGGCGCTCAGGTTATCTATTTTGAAGATACGGATGATTATGTGGGAATGCTGGCTAGTGAAATGTCAGAAGATGGCGTTATCGGAGTAGATAAAGTATGGCCGGCACGTTTCCTTTTGGCGCTTATGGATAAGATGCCATCTGCAAAGTTTGTGAATGCATCATATATCATTGATCATATCCGCCAGATTAAGACTGCTGATGAGCAGGAGAAGATGCGGGCTGCATCTGCATGCAATGATAAGAGTATGGGTGAATTGATTCCTCTTGTTGTAAAAGGTATGACAGAGAAAGAAATGGGAGAAGAACTCCTGAAGATTTATCTGAAGAACGGCGCTCAGGGCCATTCATTTGATCCGATTGTGGCATATGGAGATAATGCTGCAGATCCGCACCATGAGCCGGATGACTCAAAAGGGGTGTACGGGAACGCTGTTGTGTTGGATATTGGATGTATGAAAGACGGATATTGTGCGGATATGACAAGAACTGTGTTTATCGGAAAAGCCTCTGATAAGGCGAAAGAAATCTACGAGGTGGTAAAAGAAGCAAACCGCAGAGGAATTGAGGCCGCGAAGCCGGGAGCACGTTTTTGTGATGTAGACCGTGCAGCCAGAGATTATATTGAAGAGCAGGGATATGGCGCATATTTTACACATCGCACAGGGCATAATATTGGTATGGAAGTCCATGAGTATGGAGATGTATCTTTCACAAATGAAAATGTACTGAAACCGGGTATGTGTTTCTCTGTAGAACCGGGAATTTATATTCCGGGAGTTGCAGGAGTTCGTATTGAGGATCTAGTATTGATTACTGAAGATGGATGCGAAGTATTGAATCATTATACAAAAGATTTGATTGAAGTAGAAGTATAGAAAAATAATATAATGAATTTGAAAGATGAGAGCATTACGAAATGATCGGAAACGATTATAGAGGAATGCTCTTATTTTTTTACACAGATTTTAAGTTTTCTACATTGGAATTTGATGTTCGTACGGTAGAATGCATTTTCGAAAGGAGAGTTAAGAATGAAGGAGAAAAGACTGCAGAAACTCAGATATACGGGAAATGTATTTCTGTTTGTAATGCCTGCATTAATTCCGCTGGTTGTATTTTGGATATATCCAATCTGTCGTTCGATTATGATCAGCTTTACGAACTGGGACTATATGAGTCCACAGTATGATTTTGTATTTTTTGATAATTTTAAGATGCTGTTTCAGGATAGCCGTTTCTATGAGGCGGTAACGAATACGCTTGTATTTACGATTGGAACACTTGTACCAACGCTTATAGGAGGGCTTTTATTAGCGCTCTTGCTGAGAAAGAATTTCCGGGGGAGTGGATTTTATAAGTTTATTTTATTTTCCCCGTGGATTACACCAACAGTAGCAGTATCTATTGTGTGGACGTGGATTTTTGAACCGAGAAGCGGTATGGCTAATGCGGTGCTGAATTTCTTTCACTTGCCGGGACTTCAGTGGATTCAAAGTTCAGATACAGCGATGCTTGCGGTAATCCTTGTGACCGTATGGAAGAGTATTGGATATTCGATGATTTTTTATTTATCAGCATTAGAGAAGGTTCCGACAGAATTATATGAAGCATGCGGTATGGATGGGGGACATCGGTGGCATCAGTTCCGGGATATTACAATTCCGTGCATTTCGCCGACAACGTTTTTCTTAATGATCATTACGATGATCAATTCTCTGCAAGCTTATGATCAGATTCAAATTCTGACGCAGGGAGGACCGTCGGGAAGTACAAGAACCCTTCTTTATATGTATTATCAGCTTGGATTTGAAGAATTTGATATGGGACAGGCAACAGCGGTAGCAGTTGTAATGATTTTGATTACAGCAGGATTGTCTGCGATACAGTTTGTGGCATCCAAGAAGTGGGTTCATTATTAGTTGTAAAAAAAGTTTATTGAGGAAAGGAAAGAAAATTATGGAAAGTCAGAAAATTGCACTGACATCGAATCGTCTTCCGAAGGAAAAGTCAGGGCATCTGGCTGTGAAGACAAAAGTATTTCGAGGAATCAGCTTCACGGGCAAAACGATTGTTCTGGCAGCAGTTAGTATTTTTACGGTATTCCCGTTTATATGGATGATACTCAGTGCATTAAAAACAAAAGCAGAGATTATGGATGTGGCAGCATTTTTTCCGTCAGATCCCCAGTGGGGAAATTTTGTAAATGTGTTTACGGAATCTCCGCTTATCAGATATATCGGCAACAGTTTGTTTGTCTCAGCAGTAACGCTGCTGATCCAGATTGTAACAGGGGCAATGATTGCATATGCGATTGTGTTTCTGGAATTTAAAGGGAAGAATCTTCTCTTTACGATTATTATGGGAACTTATATGCTGCCAAGTGCAGCGACTTATGTTCCGTCGTATATTATTTTGGCAAATATGGGGTTGCTGAATACATATACGGGGCTGATTATTTCTAATGCGGTCAGCATTTTCGGGATTTTTCTTCTGAGGCAGGCTTTTATGCAGGTGCCAAAGGGGCTTGTGGAAGCGGCGAGAATTGACGGCGCCTCTCACTGGCAGATTTTGTGGAGAATTATTACACCGATGACAAAGTCTTCGTTTATTACCTTTGGGTTAATGAATTTTATTGCGTGCTATAACAATTATATGTGGCCGTCATTAATTACAGATGATCCGGAATTGAGTCTGGTATCTCAGGGACTTCGCCGTTTCTTTATTGAAGGCGGTGCTTATGGAACAAATTGGCCGTTGGTAATGGCAGGAAGCGCATTGATTATTGTTCCGCTCCTTGTGTTATTTGGATTTACACAGAAGTGGTTTATTAATGGAATCGGCGGCGATACAGGAATGAAAGGCTAATATTAAAAAAGTAATTAAGAAAGTAAATTTAATGGAAAATTTGGAGGAAATGAATTATGAAACAGAAAAGAGTGATTGCACTTTGCATGGCAGCTGTTTTGGCAGCAGGAGTATTTACAGGATGTGGAAAGAAAACAGCAAACGCAGAAGAGGTCCAGAAAACAGAGGACGGAAAAGTACAGATTGATTTCTGGTATTCTGGTGGAAAGACAGCAGTAAATGTACTTGGAGATATGATTGAAGAATTTAATGGTTCACAGGATACATATGAGATTGTCGGTACGACGCAGGCTGATTATACAGAGACGTATGAGAAGCTTCAGGCAGGAATTGCAGGAAAAAATGCTCCGGATATGGCGTTGCTTGATGTGGATAAATCACGGAATCTCTACAAGAAAGATTTGCTGGCTGACCTGAATGAGTTTATAGAAAAAGATGACAGCTTTGAAGAAGATGATTATATTCCGGTATTCTTTGATCAGGGAAAATATGATGATGATATGTTTGCAATGCCTGCATACGGAACAACACAGGTAATGTACTATAATAAAGCAGCGTTTGAAGAGGCTGGAATTAAGGCGGAAGATATTAAGACATGGCAGGATCTTGAAAAGGCAGCGAAGACAATGTCAAAGGGCGAAGCATTTTATGGATGGGAACCAATGTGGGGGTCAGGAAATCTTGTAGATGCAGCTTTAAGTAACGGAGCGAAAATCCTGAGCGATGACGGAAAGAAGGTTTTAATTAATTCTGATGAATGGGTTGAAGTCTGGGAAAGCTTCCGCAAATGGATTCATGAAGATAAAACAATGAGAATTCACTCTGGCGGTCAGGGATGGGAATACTGGTATAAAACAATTGATGATGTGCTTCAAAATAAAGCAGGTGGATACACTGGTTCTTCAGGAGACCAGGCTGACCTTGATTTTAACATCGTAGCAGCGATGGAGCAGCCGGGTTGGGGCGAAAATGAATCTGCACCAACAGCAGGTGCGCTTCAGTATGTTATGCTTGACAGCGCTTCTGATGAAGCGAAACAGGGAGTATATGAATTTATGAAATTCTTTACGACCCCGGAACATCAGGCAAAGTGGTCAATGAATACAGGTTATGTTGCAGTGCGTGAATCAACACAGGAAGTTCCGGAGTTTGCAGATTATGCAGAAGGTAATCCACAGATTCTTGTACCGCTGCAGCAGGCAATGCATGGCTCTATTCTTCCGGAAGACCCAACAGGAGGTAAGATTTTTGATGCGCTGACGATTGCGGCTGATAAAGTGGAAATTGAAGGGATTTCAGCGAAAGAAGCCCTTGACGAGGCGGCTGCTACAGCTCAGAAGGCACTGGATAGTGTTGAAAAATAGTGTTTGGATGTGCGAGGAGATTTTAAAATAATGAAGAAAGAATTAATATTTCAAATTAGTAAATCTACTGCAGTGCGAAGCGAGGAATCCGTAAGGATTCCTTTTGCTACGAGTCAGATGTTACTGCGTGCCAGATTAGAAAAGGAATATTCCGGCATGGGATATCTTGTTGTGCACGATCCGGAAGGGAAAGTAAGACTTTGGCATCTTCTTGGACATGGAGAGCGTGAATTGTTGATTGGTTCAGGAGGAAAAGATACATCTGTAGGAGGAGTACCAGGACCGATTGAGGCTGGGGACTGGAACATAGAATTATTTTTATTTACAGAGTACATTGCACAGTTTCTTGGGGATGCGGTGGTAAATTTTGTGATTGAGTTGGAGACTTTCGACGATGAAACTGCTGAGGAAGACGGCAAAATGCCATTTCAGGTTTCAGATGTAATAGGAGAGCAGGAATGGATTTCAAAAACAGCAGCAGGAAAGCAAATACTTCCGGTGTTGGATCATTATGATTGGAAGCGTGAAGTCTGTCGGGAAACGATGTGGTATAAAGGTGATTTTCATACACATACAACTCTTTCTGATGGGAAAGAAACAACAGCGTCTGCAATGGAGAAGGCAAAGCTGACAGAACTGGATTTTTATGTTCCGACAGAACATAATGCGATTCATACCGGCTGGGTGGATACGTCACTTTTGATTTTGCCGGGAATTGAAATTACGACAGAACAGGGGCACTGTAATTTCTTTGGTATCGACCGGATGCCTAAAGTGCTTCCACAATTGCTGGAACATGTGGGAGATGAAAGTTCTGAGCAATTTATGTATGAAGCAATTGCGGAGGCAAAGGAAAGAAATTGGATTGTCAGCGTGAATCATCCATTTCTCCATATCTGGAAATGGAAACACGGCGGTCTTGCGCTGCAGGATATGGACTGTCTTGAGGTAATTAATGATCCTACTTATCCGTATGCGAAAGAAGCAAATGAACAGGCGGTGGCATTTCTTGACCTGCTTTGGGAAGACGGATGGAACATATGGGGAGTGGGAGGAAGTGATTCACACAATCTTTTAGAAGAGCGCTATGACGGTGCAGAACTTCCGTCCATTGCCGGAGATCCGGGAACATTTGTGTTTTGTGAAGGTTTATCGGCAGCAGAATTAATGGAACGAGTGCGCCGCGGAAATATGTATGTGAGTCGTTTTTGCATGGGAGCGTTCGAAATTTTCTGCAGTGGGAACCGTTATTTGCCGGGAGATGAACTGCAGTTTGAAGAAGATACGGTTTCGGTTGAGTATCATATTCGTGTGTATGACATAACGGAACGCATTTGCCTATATATGATTCGGGATGGAAGGCGTGAGCTGCTTAGACAGACAGAAGAAGCAGATGGAAGCGTGACGGCGGAAGCAAAAGCAGAATTCCGACATGGACAATGGTCTTACATGCGTGCGGAAGTAAGAAATGAGGCAGGAGAACTGCTGGCTTATGTAAATCCGGTATATCATGGCAGGAAAGCTCATGAATGTATGACTTTTGCTGAGGCAGTGAAAAAATTTGAGGGAAGATAAAGAATGCAGATTAAAGGAATTTTATTTGATAAAGATGGAACACTGATTGATTTTTTTTCGTTATGGCTAGCAGCTGCAGAGCGTGCAATTCCGGAGTTCCTTGCGGAACAGGGATTGCCGCAGGATGAGAAAACAATCGGTTATGTAATGGAGGCTATTGGTGTTTGTGATGGGAAAGTAGATCCATGCGGAGCATTAGCGTATAAATCTTATAGAGAAATTGCAGCAGATATCCGTGCTGTGTTTGCGCGTATGGGAGTTCTGATTAAACATTCGGATTCAGAACTTGGAAAGTGTCTGGAAAAGATTTTTCAGAGAATTGTTACTGAGAAAAATCAGGAATATATACCTCTGGGAAACCTGAAAGAGTTGTTTCAGGAATTGAAAGAGAAGAAGATTTACATCGGTCTTGCAACAGCAGATACATATGAATCAGCGAAGACGTGCATGAAGCGTCTTGGAGTATTGGAATATCTTGATTATCTCGGAGCAGATAATGGAATCGTAAGACCGAAACCGGCCCCGGATATGTTGGAGCAATTTGCAGAGCGTTTTGCAATTACACCGAAAGAAGTTGCGATTGTAGGCGATACGGCAAATGATATTAAATTTGCTAAGCAATGCGAGGCAGTATCGATTGGTGTATTAAGCGGTGTAAGCGGAAAGAAGGAACTGCGAGGTGCAGATTATGTGATCGATTCGGTTGAATACTTGCTGCCGCTGCTTGAGGAGGAGATGAAATGTCAGAAATTGTATTAGAACATGTAGGTAAAACATATGATAATCATGTTCAGGTTGTAAAAGATTTTAATTTAACAATACCGGATAAAGAATTCATTATTTTTGTAGGTCCGTCCGGATGTGGGAAATCAACTACTTTAAGGATGATTGCCGGTTTGGAAGAAATCACAGAAGGAAGCCTTTATGTGGATGGCGAGTTGATGAATGATGTGCCGTCTTATGACCGGAATATGGCTATGGTATTTCAAAACTATGCGCTGTATCCACATATGACCGTCTATGATAATATTGGCTATAGTTTGAAATTAGCGGGCCTGCCGAAAAAAGAGATTGACGAGAAAGTACGCGAGGCGGCGCAGATACTTGGACTGGAGAGTGTGTTGAAACGAAAACCGGGACAGTTGTCAGGTGGGCAGAAGCAAAGAGTTGCAATCGGAAGAACGATTGTGCGTCATCCGAAAGTATTTTTAATGGATGAACCTCTGTCAAATTTGGATGCTAAGCTTCGGGCGGAAATGAGAGTTGAAATTAAACGGCTTCATAAAGAACTGGATACGACATTTATTTATGTAACTCACGATCAGGTTGAAGCAATGACATTAGGAACAAAGATTGTTGTATTAAAAGATGGAGTGATTCAGCAGGTAGGCACACCGTCGGAACTTTATGAGCATCCGGCGAATCAGTTTGTGGCGGGATTTATCGGGACACCGCAAATGAACTTTATAGAAGTGGTCTGTATGGAAGAGGAAGGTGGAGTGTGGTTATATTTTGACGCTCAGAAAATAAAAATGGGACCACAGGACGCATTTCGCCTTCAGGAGGGTAACTATATAGGGCGTAAAGTTATTATGGGAATACGTCCGGAAGATCTGTATGTAGATGAGGAACATCAGAAGAAATTTGCCGCTTCTGTCATTGAAGAGAAGGTAGAAGTAAGGGAGATGCTTGGGGCAGAGTCACTTCTTTACTTCGAGGATGGTGAGTTCCAGCTGATTGCAAAAGTAGCATCTTCTGCAGAGGCACAGAGAGGGGAGATAGTAAAGATCGCCATGGACCCTGAGAAAATGCATTTCTTCGATCCGGATAATGGACAGGCAATCGGATAATTGTGCGAAAATCTTTAGAAAAAAGTGATTTTCCCCACTTGACAGTTTGGGAAAACCATACTACAATAAGAAAAGCGTGCACAGGAATGTTGCGTCATTTTTGTGTGCGAAGCAAAATTAGATTTTGCCAGGCAACCAACAGAAGAACCATAGGAGGTGAAAAGAATGCCAACATTTAACCAGTTAGTAAGAAAAGGACGTCAGACAGCAGTTAAGAAATCTACAGCTCCGGCACTTCAGAAAGGATACAACTCTCTGAAGAAGAAATCAACTGACACATCATCACCACAGAAGAGAGGTGTATGTACAGCAGTTAAAACAGCTACACCTAAGAAGCCTAACTCAGCTCTTAGAAAGATCGCCAGAGTTCGTCTGTCTAACGGAATCGAAGTAACAAGTTACATCCCGGGTGAAGGACACAACCTTCAGGAACATAGCGTTGTTCTTATCCGTGGTGGAAGGGTTAAAGACTTACCAGGTACAAGATACCACATCGTTCGTGGAACACTTGATACAGCAGGTGTTGCTAAGAGAAGACAGGCTCGTTCCAAATACGGTGCTAAGAGACCGAAAGACGCTAAGAAATAGAAAATCACTGATTTTCGGTAACAAATTAAGACAGAATCGTATCACAAACAGAACTATGATTCCTGTAGGTTGCGGGTTGACGCCTGCCGTAAGGCTGGCGGGATAGATAAAGTCCCGCACGAACACATTATCATTAGAAAGACACATGTGAGTACCGATGAATTAATCAGATCGCATTTCCGGATGGGAAATAGCGGAATAATGTTTAAGGAGGGAAGAACCGTGCCACGTAAAGGACATACTCAGAAAAGAGACGTATTAGCAGATCCGTTATACAACAACAAAGTGGTTACAAAGCTTATCAATAACATCATGTTAGACGGTAAGAAGGGCGTAGCTCAGAAAATCGTATACGGTGCATTTGAAAGAGTAGAAGCAAAAGCTGATAAGCCAGCTATCGAAGTATTTGAAGAGGCTATGAACAATATCATGCCAGTTCTTGAAGTAAAGGCAAGACGTATTGGTGGTGCTACTTATCAGGTACCGATCGAAGTACGCGCTGACAGAAGACAGGCTTTAGCTCTTCGTTGGATCACATTGTATTCTCGCAAAAGAGGCGAAAAAACAATGGAAGAAAGATTAGCAAACGAAATCCTGGATGCAGCTAACAACACAGGTGCATCTGTAAAGAAAAAAGAAGACATGCACAAAATGGCAGAAGCAAACAAAGCATTTGCTCATTACCGTTTCTAAATTTTGTGTTACAGAATTCCCGGCTGCGTGCAGCCGTGGAATTACTCTATATCAGAGGGAAATACTCATATAGAGACGTATCGATTATAGGAGGAAAAAACCTTGGCTGGAAGAGAATATCCATTAGAGAGAACCAGAAATATCGGTATTATGGCTCATATTGATGCTGGTAAAACAACAACAACAGAGCGTATTCTTTACTATACCGGTGTTAACCATAAAATCGGTGACACTCATGAAGGTACTGCAACTATGGACTGGATGGAGCAGGAGCAGGAAAGAGGTATCACAATTACTTCTGCCGCTACAACATGTCACTGGACACTTCAGGAAAACTGCAAGCCAAAAGCTGGTGCATTAGAACACCGTATCAATATCATTGATACTCCAGGTCACGTTGACTTCACAGTAGAAGTTGAGCGTTCCCTTCGTGTACTTGATGGTGCTGTAGGTGTATTCTGTGCTAAAGGTGGTGTAGAACCGCAGTCAGAAAACGTATGGCGTCAGGCTGACACATACAATGTACCTCGTATGGCATTCATCAACAAGATGGACATCCTGGGTGCTGACTTCTACAACGCAGTAGAACAGATCAAAACAAGATTAGGAAAGAATGCAATCTGCATTCAGCTTCCAATCGGTAAAGAAGATTCTTTCCAGGGAATTGTCGACTTATTTGAAATGAAAGCTTACATCTACAATGATGATAAAGGTGATGACATTTCTATCGTTGATATTCCGGAAGATATGAAAGAAGATGCTGAATTATATCGTACAGAATTAGTAGAGAAGATCTACGAATTAGACGACGATTTAATGATGGAATATCTGGAAGGTGAAGAACCTTCAGTAGATGCTCTGAAAGCAGCTTTAAGAAAAGGAACATGTACATGTGCATGTGTTCCGGTATGCTGTGGTACAGCTTACAGAAACAAAGGTGTTCAGAAGCTTCTGGATGCTGTAATCGAATTTATGCCATCTCCGTTAGACATCCCGCCGATCACAGGTGTTGATGAAGACGGAAATGAAGTTGAAAGAAAATCTTCTGATGAAGAACCTTTCGCAGCTCTTGCATTCAAGATTATGACAGACCCATTCGTTGGTAAGCTGGCATACTTCAGAGTATACTCTGGTACATTGAACTCAGGTTCTTATGTATTAAATGCAACAAAAGGCAAAAAAGAGCGTGTTGGACGTATCCTTCAGATGCATGCTAACAAGAGACAGGAACTTGATAAAGTTTACTCAGGAGATATCGCTGCAGCGATCGGATTCAAATTCACTACAACAGGTGATACAATCTGTGACGAGCAGCATCCGGTAATCTTAGAGTCTATGGAATTCCCGGAACCAGTTATCGAGCTGGCTATCGAGCCTAAGACAAAAGCTTCTCAGGGCAAACTTGGTGAATCTCTTGCAAAACTTGCAGAAGAAGACCCGACATTCCGTGCTCATACAGATCAGGAAACTGGTCAGACAATCATCGCTGGTATGGGTGAGCTTCACCTTGAAGTTATCGTTGACCGTCTGCTTCGTGAATTCAAAGTAGAGGCTAACGTAGGTGCTCCTCAGGTTGCTTACAAAGAAGCAATCACAAAACCAGTTGATATCGACAGCAAATACGCTAAACAGTCAGGTGGACGTGGACAGTACGGACACTGTAAAGTTAAATTCGAGCCAATGGATGCAAACGGTGAGGAAACTTACAAGTTTGAATCTACAGTTGTTGGTGGAGCTATTCCGAAAGAATACATCCCGGCAGTTGGAGAAGGTATCGAAGAAGCTATGAAAGCTGGTATCCTTGGCGGATTCCCGGTTGTTGGTGTACACGCTAACGTATATGATGGTTCTTACCATGAAGTCGACTCTTCTGAAATGGCATTCCACATTGCAGGTTCTCTTGCATTCAAAGATGCTATGAAGAAAGCAGATCCGGTACTTCTTGAGCCAATCATGAAAGTAGAAGTAACAATGCCTGAAGAATACATGGGAGATGTTATCGGTGATATCAACTCTCGTCGTGGACGTATCGAGGGTATGGATGATTTAGGCGGCGGAAAGATCGTTCGTGGTTTTGTACCGCTTTCTGAAATGTTCGGTTACTCAACAGACTTACGTTCCAGAACACAGGGACGTGGTAACTACTCAATGTTCTTCGAGAAATATGAGCCGGTTCCGAAGTCTGTTCAGGAAAAAGTGTTATCTAATAAGAACGCTTAATAAATTATAATCAACAGGGATTAGCATTTGCGCCGGTCAGCGTAGGCTGACCGAAATCCCTTGATCAGCCTCATTTGCAGGCCTGAATATACAAAATTCAAGAAAACTCTTGAAAAAGTGTATAAGATGAAATATAATCAGAATTAGCTGATTAAATTCAAAAATGTAATTATTATCTGCTCATAAGCAGGTATATTAAGGAGGATTATTCAAAATGGCAAAGGCTAAATTTGAAAGAAGCAAACCACATTGTAACATTGGTACAATCGGACACGTTGACCACGGTAAAACAACTTTAACAGCTGCTATCACAAAAACTCTTGCTGCAAGAGTAGAAGGTAACGCTGCTGTAGATTTCGAAAATATCGATAAAGCTCCGGAAGAAAGAGAACGTGGTATCACAATTTCTACTTCTCACGTTGAGTACGAGACAGAAAACCGTCACTACGCTCACGTTGACTGCCCAGGTCATGCTGACTACGTTAAAAACATGATCACAGGTGCTGCTCAGATGGATGGTGCTATCCTTGTTGTAGCTGCTACTGATGGTGTTATGGCTCAGACAAGAGAGCACATCCTGCTTTCT
>JAGZJD010000049.1 GCA_018365895.1 Lachnospiraceae bacterium
GGGCGAGGCCGGCGTCAACGAGGCGAACGTGGCGATGAGCGCCACCGAGACCCTGACCACCAACGAGCGCGTGCTCGGCGCCGACCCGTTCGTGGAATATGTGCCGGCCAAGGGCAACGAGCCCGAGGTTCCCGGCGGCATCGGTGAAGAGGACTTCCTGACCATCGTGCTGCCGTACGTCAAGACCGCGCGCGAGGGCGTGGCCCGCCTCGGCTCACTGCTCGAGGAGTTCGGCACTTACGAGATGAACGGCGTCGCCTTCTCCGATTCCAACGAGATCTGGTGGCTGGAAACAATCGGCGGACATCACTGGATTGCCAGAAAAGTGCCGGATGAGGTTTATGTGGTGATGCCGAACCAGCTTGGAATGGATGAATTTGATCTGGAAGATGCACTTGGTGAGCAGAAAAATTATATGTGTTCTCAGGATATGAAGGAATTCATTGAGAAATATCATCTGAACCCGTCCATGGATGGAACCTTAAATCCAAGAGATGCTTTTGGAAGCCATGATGACTCGGATCATGTATACAATACACCGAGAGCCTGGTTTATGGAACGTTACCTGAATCCAAATTCATACAGCTGGGACGGACCGGATGCAGATTATACACCAGTATCCGATGATATTCCGTGGTGTATGGTTCCGGAAAAGAAGGTTACAGTAGAAGATGTAAAATATGTTCTGTCTTCACATTATCAGGGAACACCTTATGATCCGTATGGAGCTTACGGGGACAAATCAATGAATGGTGCTTATCGTTCCATTGGTATCAATCGAAATGATTTTATGTCTTTGATCCAGATGAGACCAGATCAGCCGGAAGATTCCCGCGCAATTGAATGGGTGGCATTTGCATCAAATGCATTTAATGTAATGGCTCCATTCTATGCAGATATTGATGAAACACCGGAATATTTTGCAAATACGACAGGGGAAGTTTCAACAGAGAACTTCTACTGGTCAAGCAGAATGATCGCTGCGATGGCAGATGCTTCTTATAAAAAGTCTATTTTCCATATTGAGCGTTACCAGGAACATGTGATGGCAAAGGCACATCAGATCATAAACCGGTATGATGACGATCTTACGAAAGAAAGTGATATAGCAAAGCGTATGCAGATCAAACGGGAAGCGAACCGGGAGATTGCGAAGATGGTGAAGAAGGAAACTTCGGATACACTGTCTAAGGTTTTGTACGAACTGAGCAATCAGATGAAGAATTCTTATGCGAGATCGGATGCATAAATAAAATATGAGTGGGAAATGAAGAGGGCAGAAAAATAACTGGAACGGAATAGAAAATATGAGAATCACAATTAAAGATATTGCAAAAGAGTGCGGTGTATCGGTGGCAACGGTATCCATGGCATTGTCAGATAAGCCGTCACGGGTTTCGGAAAATACAAAAAAGAAAGTGCGGGAAATCGCCAAAAAACGTAATTATCGTCCGAATAATGCAGCGGTCAGTCTTGCAAATAAGAAAAGCCGTCTGATAGGCATTGTTTTCAATGATTTGAGAAATACGCATATTTCTTCGCTTTTCATGGCGATTAACGGAGTGCTTGAAAAAAACGGATATTCTCTGGTATGTCACATTATAGAAGACGGTCAGACTATCGATACAGATTTGATCCGTGATATTGCTGCGGATAATATCGGAGCACTAATCTGGTCAAAATCAATGGAAATGAATGATATGGAAAAACCTGATTTTTTGAAAAATGCGATGAGAAATCTTAGTATTCCGGTCATTACAATGGAAAAATATGGGTTTGACTGTTCAGGGGTAGATATTTTATTCGATTATGAAAAGGGCGGTTATATGGCAACTAGACATCTGATAGAATGCGGACACAGAAGAATTGGATGCGTGGCTGGAAAACAAAGTTTTCATGTTACGATGCAGCGCCTGAATGGATATAAAAAGGCACTGGAGGAAAGTGGAATTTCATATGATCCGGACTTAGTGTACTTTGGAGATTACACGATGGAAAGCGGTTATGAGGCGTTTTCGTATATACTGGGACAGAAAGTAACAGCGATTTTTTCGATGAATGATGAAATGGCATTTGGAATTTATCGAGCTGCAAGACTGTATGGTGTTTCAATTCCGGAAGATATTTCAATTATTGGATTTGATAATGTTCCGTTTGCGGATGTGATGCAGGTTCCGCTGACAACAATAGGGGTTCCTGTTATTGAAATGGGGAAAAAACTGGGCGAAAAAGTAGTTGAGCTGATTGATAATAAAGAAAAACTGAAAGAAAGAGAAGAAATTTTGTATACACCAAGGCTGTTGGTAAGAGGAAGTACAAAGTCGATTCCGCCGGTTACAGTTATTTAAAAATCTAAACCATATAAAACTATCTAAATTAAAACGCTTCAACATTTTGTTGAAGCGTTTTAATTTGTGCATTAACAACGAAAATGCATAAAATAGCAATGGAATATTGATATTTGTTTGTGAAAATGGTATGATAACCATGTCGAAAACGATAGGCAAAAATAAAAATAAGTTAAACGATTTAACACAAAGGAGGAGGAAAAGTGGAGAAGGAAACAATTATCGAACTCAAGAATATTCGGAAAGAGTTTCCTGGTGTAGTTGCTCTGGATAATGTAAATATGAAGATACGGGCTTCTGAAGTTCATGCACTTGTAGGAGAAAATGGAGCTGGAAAATCGACCTTAATGAAGATACTGTCCGGTACTTATTCAAACTACGATGGATCCGTAATCTGCAAAGGTGAAGAGATTCATATGAAATGTGAAAAGGATGCATTTAAATATGGAATTTCTATTGTAGCGCAGGAATTGAACTATGTTTCAGAATTAAGCATTGCAGAAAATCTGTTTTTGGGACGTGAGCCGAAAAAAGGAAAAGTCTTTGTGAATAAAGCAGAACGACTAAAGGAAACCCAGAGATTACTTGATGAAATGGGACTTGATTATAATCCGAGGGAAAAGATGGGAAATCTAAATGTGGCACAGCGTCAGATGATAGAAATCCTGAAATCTTTATCGCGGGACAGCAGAGTGATCATCATGGATGAACCTACATCTGCACTTACCTCAAAAGAGTCAGAGATTCTTTTTAGTAAGGTAAATGAATTAAAGCAAAAAGGAATTGCGTTTATTTTCATATCACACCGACTGGAAGAGGTCTTTGAACTGTGTGACAGCTATACTGTATTAAGAGATGGAAAATGGATTGCATCTGGAGATATCAAAGATGTAGATACAGATAAACTGATTGCAATGATGGTGGGACGTGATATCAAGGATATTTACCCTCCGATACCGCAAATCGGAAAAGACATTCGCCTTGAAGTAAAGAATTTAGGAAGAAAGGATGTGTTTCAGAAAGTATCTTTTCAGGTTCATAAAGGAGAAATCTTTGGTTTGGCAGGAATGGTAGGTGCAGGACGAAGCGAGATTGTTGAAACTCTTTTTGGGCTTGCAAGGGCAAATGAAGGGGAAATCATCCTGGATGGAAAGCCGATAAAAATTCGATCTGTAAAAGATGCAATCCAAAATGGAATCGCAATGGTAACAGAGGACAGAAGATCTTATGGATTTGTCGGTGTCAGATCAATCAGTGATAATATCATTCTTCCAAATGGAGATTTATTTGCAAAAGGTGGTATTTGGGATAAGAAAAAAGTACAGCAGGAAGTTGCAAAAATCTGTAAAAGATTATCTGTAAAAGCACCAGATGCAAATACATTGGTTGGAAATTTAAGTGGTGGAAACCAGCAGAAAGTAGTACTTGCAAAATGGCTGGTAAGAAATATCAAACTTCTGATCCTGGATGAACCTACCAGAGGAATTGATGTAGGTGCAAAACAGGAAATATATTCTCTGATAACAGAATTTGCAGAACAGGGACTGGCAATCATTCTGATTTCATCTGATATGCCGGAAGTACTGTCAATGAGTCACAGAGTTGGCATTGTCGGCGGAGGAAAAATGCTTGGAATTCTGGATCGGAATGAAATTTCACAAAATAAGATTATGAAGATGATAGTGGAGGCAAAAGACGATGAATAAGAAAAAAGCATTATCTTCAGGTGAGCTTTACAGAAAGTACGGAATCGTAATTATTATGATCATTCTGTTTGTTGCATCGGCAGTGATTAATCACAACTTTCTGAAACCTCAGAACCTGCTCAATATTTTAAAACAGATTTCAGTTGTAACAATTATAGCATGTGGTGAAACAATGCTGATCGTATCAGGAATGATTGATTTGTCAGCAGGTTTCCTGTGTACGACATCAGCCTGTGTATCGGCCGGAGTTCTTGCATCAACAGGACATTTATCACTGGCTCTTCTAGTAGGAATTGTAATTGGATGCGTATGTGGATGGATTAATGGTTTTCTGATCACCTATTATAAGCTTCAGCCATTTATTGCAACACTGGCAATGACTTATGTATTAAAGGGTATTGTTCAGATATACACTAACGGTCAGACAATTGGGGGTGTGAACAAAGCGAGATTTTTAGGACATGGCTCTATTTTGGGGATTCCGGTTCCGGTTCTCATTATGCTCCTTTCTGTAATTGTGATCGCTGTTCTGATGAAATCAACAAAGTTTGGAACTTATATTTATGCGATCGGTGGAAATGAGCAGGCAACAATTGCATCCGGAATCAATACAAACAGAACGAAACGTCTGATCTTTACACTTAGTGGTGCACTTACAGGACTTGCGGGCGTAGTACTGATGGCAAGACTGATGGCAGGTATGCCGTCTGTTGGTGATGGATATGAATTTGATGCGATCACCGCAGTTATTGTTGGTGGAACCAGTTTCCTTGGTGGAATCGGAACGGTTACAGGAGCGCTGATCGGTTCAATTATTGTAGGTCTTATCAACAACATTCTGAACCTGCTTCATGTATCAACACAGTATCAGTTAATTGTAAAAGGTCTTTTGATTGCAATCGCGGTTATTGTCGATATTAAGACAAAAGAAAACAAAAAGAGCAAATAAGTAAAAGGAGAAGGAAAATGAAAAAGAGATTACTTTCAATTTTAATGGTAACAGCAATGTGTGCAACAATGGTGGTCGGCTGTGGAACAGCAGATGATACAAAGGACAGCAGTAGTTCTTCAAAAGGGAAAAGCGATTATCTGGTAGGATTTGCAAATAGCAGTGATACATATAACTATTGTGCAAAGTTCAGATCTTATCTGAAAGATGCCACAGAAGCAAAAGGAATTTCAATCACAGTAACAGATGCAGGCGGTGATACAAATGTTCAGAACGGACAGATCGATGATTTTATTGTGCAGAATGCAAATGTTGTATCTGCAATCAGTAATGACCTTGACGGTTCAATTCCGGCACTTGAGGCAGCAAAAGATGCAGGACTTCCGTATGTATCATTCCTTACTTCTGTATCTGGTGGAGACGACTATGACGGATATATTTATGTGGGTTCGCCAAATGAAGATGCAGGAAAAGCACAGGGTGAGTATCTGTGTGATGCATTCCCGGATGGAGCTTCAGTCTTGTATTTTACCGGTGCACCAAATGATCAGCAGTATGTCGATCGTAAAAAAGGACTGGAAGAAGCACTTAAGAAAAATCTAAATATCAAAATCCTTGATGAATATAACGTAGAAAATTCAAAAGACCTTGGTATGAGTACTGCAGAAGACAGTCTTCTTTCTTATGACAAGATTGATGCAATTGTATGCCAAAACGATGATGCAGCACTTGGTGTTGTAGAGGCGCTTAAATCAGCAGGAAAACTTGACAGTATTCAGGTACTTGGAATTGACGGAAGTGATGATGCTCTGCAGTCAATTCAGGATGGAGAAATGACAATGACTGCACTTCAGGATGCAAAGGCACAGGCAGAAGCAGGAGCAGATATTTTTGAAAAACTGAAAAAAGGAACAGATCCGGCAGATATCGAAGATGTCAATATTCCATTTAAAATTGTAACAAAAGATAATGTAGCAGATTATTTAAGTAAATAATAAAGAATGAAATTCTCCCCTTGTTAGATGTGATGGCACAAAAGGCAAGGGGAGTGCTGTAAAGGGGATTACTATGGAAAAATACAGGAATAAAGATCTTCCCGTAGAAGAGAGAGTGGAGGATCTGCTGGACAGAATGACTTTTGAAGAGAAAATTGACCAGATTACATGTCTGGTAACTATTTCTGATGATATTCCGGAGTTTGAAAATTATATACCGAATGGCATTGGAAATGTAGGTGCATTTACAGTAGCAGATACTGTAGAGCCAATTGTGGAATATGCGGATAAGTTGCAGAAATATCTGGTAAATCATACACGTCTTGGAATACCGGCACTGATTCACTGTGAGGCGAGTGCTGGGGCACAGTTTACGGAGGCGGATGTATTTCCGAGTGCAATAGCGCAGGCGTCAACGTTTGATACGGAAGTGGTTGGCGAAATGACAGATATTATTCGCAAACAAATGTATTATGTTGGGTTCAGACAGGCACTTTCACCGGTAGTAGATATTACAAGAGATCCGAGATGGGGACGTATTACTGAGACATACGGGGAAGATGCAGCACTTACATCAGCCATGGCATCTGCCTTTGTAAAAGGAATTCAGGGAGATGAGCTGAAAGAAGGGGTTTTGGCGACTGCAAAACATTTTGCAGGTCACGGTATCACAGAGGGCGGTCTTAATATGGGGCGTAATATTGTTTCAGAAAGAGATATGCGGGAGATACACTGTAAGCCGTTTCAATGCGCGATCACGGAAGCAGGACTGAAAAGTGTAATGAATTCCTATTGCTCAGTGAATGGAGAACCGGTTGTAGGATCAAAGAAGATGTTGACAGATATTCTGCGTGGAGAAATGGGATTTCAGGGTTTTGTGGTTTCCGATTATTTGTCACTTGACCGCCTGGTGGATCCGTTTGCTGTCGCTGAGAATTTTGAAGAGGCCGGAATCCGTGCAATCCAGGCTGGATTAGATGTAGAGTATCCAAGATCAAAAGGATTCAGCTATAAAATGAAAGAGTCGATTGAAAGCGGCAGACTCTCTATGGATATAATAGATCAGGCAGTACGGCGTGTTTTGACACAGAAATTTGAACTTGGTTTATTTGAGAATCCTTATCCGGATCTTGAAAAGCTGAAAAAATATCTTCATCTTAAATCAGCAGATGAACTGAATGAAAAAATTGCAGCAGAAAGTTTTACACTGCTTAAAAATGAGAATAAAACACTTCCACTTTCTAAGAAAATTAAGAAAATCGCGGTAATAGGGCCTCATGCGGATAATATTCGAAGTCTTTTTGGTACATTTTCTTATCCGGCTGTACTTGATATGACCATGTCGAGAGAAGAAGATGGGCAGGATTTTGAAGAGCCAGGACTGATTATTTATGATATTGAACAGAAATATAAAGGTGAGATTCGAGAAGTATCACCACGGGTAAATCGTAAGATTCAAAAGGAATTTCCAAACTCGAGAACATTATGTGCAGCATTGAAGGAATATCTTCCAGAAGCGGAAGTGGTTTATGCACAGGGAATTAACTGCTCTGGAGACAATACAGGTGGCATGGAAGAAGCACTACAGGTGGCAGCAGGGGCAGATGTGATTCTTTTGACTATTGGTGGAAAAAATGGATGGGGCGTAACTTCAACGGTTGGAGAAGGTATAGATTCTACGGATATTGATCTGCCGGGACGACAGGAAGAATTTGCAAGAAGGGTTTATGATCTGCATAAAAAGACAGTGGTTCTTCATTATGATGGCAGACCGCTTTCAAATGAATTTGTGGCATCACATTTTGATGCGATTATGGAAGTATGGCAGCCGGGAGAATATGGCAGTCAGGCACTGTGCAAGGTATTGTTTGGTGAACAGTCACCATCAGGACACCTTCCGGTTACAGTAGCAAGAAATGTAGGACAGCTTCCAGTATACTATGGTCTTCCAAGAGGAAGCGGATATGTATCAGCCGGACATACAGGGATGATTCGCAATAAAAATGGTTATATCAATGATACGGCAGAACCGCTGTATTATTTTGGACACGGTCTAAGTTACACAGAATTTACCTATTCAGATTTGCAAACGGATAAGAAAAACATAAATCCGGATGATACAGTGAAAGTTACTTTTACAGTGAAAAACACAGGAGAATATGATGGCGCGGAAGTCGCACAATTATATTTTTCAGACAAGGTTGCATCAATGGTAAGACCAACAAAGGAACTGGCAGGTTTTGTAAGAATATTCCTGAAAAAAGGGGAAAAGAAGAAAGTTGTATTTGAAATAAAGGTGTCACAATTCGCCTTCCTTGACGAAGAAATGAAGTGGAAAGTAGAAAAAGGTGAAATTGAACTTCTGGCAGGATCTTCTTGCGAAGATATTCGACTTTCTGATATAGTCAGCATTTCAGAAGATGATTATATTGATGGAAAAACACGGGGATTTTACGCAAAAGCAGTTGTTTGTTAAGAAAGGCTGTGAGTATGAAATTTACAGAAGGATATTGGGAAAAAAATGAAAGAGCCAATGCTTTGTATGCTGTGCAGGCCGGTTATGCAGAAAAAATAGCGGCTGGTATGCGTGTGATTGCAACGTTTAAATCAATCCTGAGAAGAGCAGATGAACTGGATGTCGGTACAATGGTAATGGAATTTACTGCAGCCGGAAAAGATCGGATTCAGGTGACATAAACACATTTTCTAGGGTATGAAAACAGAGAGCCACGATTTGAACTTTTTCTGGAATATCAGGAAGCGGAAGTTATAATTTCTGAGGAGGAAGCTGTATTAAAAAGTGGAAAAATGACGGTTCGGGTAGGACTGAAAGAATTTTATATTCGATTTGAGAGAAACGGGAAACTTCTTACCGGTGCAGCTTTTAAAAATGTCGGTTATATGCGCTACAACAGAGGGGATGCAACAAAATATCCAGAAGAAGAGTATATGGCAGAAACCGGGGAACCGTATATGTTAAATGAGTTGCTTCTAACAGCAGGAACGAACGTATATGGATTGGGAGAACGTTTTACAGCATTTGTTAAGAACGGACAGCAGATTGACTGCTGGAATGAAGATGGAGGAACAGCTTCGCAGATCAGCTATAAAAATATTCCATTTTATATCACCAACAGAGGTTATGGCGTTTTTGTTGATCATACTTCCAATGTTTTATTTGAAGTTGCCAGTGAGAAAGTAGAATATGTAGGGTTTTCGGTAAAAGGAGAAGAACTTCGCTATTATGTAATCGGCGGGGATGATATGAAAGAAATTATTCGGAATTATACGGATATGACAGGAAAACCGGCACTTCTTCCAGCGTGGTCTTTCGGTTTGTGGCTGAGTACTTCATTTACAACAGACTATGATGAAAAGACAGCAACAGAGTTTATTGAAGGAATGGAAAAAAGAAATCTTCCGCTGGAAGTGTTTCATTTTGACTGTTTCTGGATGAAAGCATTACACTGGTGCGATTTTGAATGGAACAATAAAATTTTTCCGGAACCGGCAGAAATGCTGAAACGTTATAAAGAAAGAGGATTGAAAATCTGTGTATGGATCAATCCGTATATTGCTCAGAATTCTACACTATTTGCAGAGGGAAAAGAAAAAGGATATTTTCTTTTAAGAAAAGATGGGTTCGGAATCAAGCAGGTAGACAACTGGCAGCCGGGAATGGCAATCGTGGATTTTACGAATCCGGAAGCTGTAAAATGGTATCAAAGTAAATTAAAAATATTACTTGATATGGGAGTAGACTGCTTTAAAACAGATTTTGGAGAACGAATTCCGATAGACGTAGAGTATCATGATGAAAGCAATCCATGGGGAATGCATAATTATTATACATTTTTGTATAATCGGGCAGTATTTGAGCTTTTAAAAAGAGAACGTGGCGAGAAAGATGCAGTTGTGTTTGCGAGAAGTGCGACAGCAGGCGGACAGCAATTCCCGGTTCACTGGGGTGGTGACTGCACAGGTACATTTGAGTCAATGGCAGAATCTTTAAGAGGAGGCCTTTCTCTTACTCTTTCGGGATTTTCTTATTGGAGTCACGATATTGGGGGATTTGAAGAAGCTGCCAATCCTACGGTATATAAAAGATAGCTGCAGTTTGGAATTTTAACTACTCACAGCAGACTGCATGGTTCCAAGAGTTACCGGGTTCCGTGGACGTTCGATGAAGAGGCAGTTGAGGTGTGTCGGAAGTTTACAAAATTAAAACTTCGTCTGATGCCGTATATCTATGAAGCGGCTGTACGGTCAAATGGGGATGTATCTTGTCCTTTGTTCCAATGCAAAGCGAAGTGGTGGAGAGGCATTGCTTACACATTTGAATTTGACGGACTGTTTCAACGAGATTATATTTGATGCAGATAAACCACACTCTATGAAAGCAAGAATGGATGCATGGGAGATGAAGCCGGAGGATATGTTATTCATAGGTGACCAGGGATATTATGATCTGTATGCTGGAAAGTGTTATGGAGCAAGGACTATGCTCGTGTCCCCGTATGATATTGAAGACCAGGGACTCTGGGATATGCGAAGGTATACGGTGGAGGATTTGAAAGAATTTTTAAAAACAATATAGTTTTGAGCGTTGAATCGAAATTCAGCTTGCAACTATCAGTAGGCCGTCCGCGTATGGTGAGTATGAGCCATATCATTTTGTAAACACAGAAAAAGAATTTGTGCATGCCGTAGAGGCAATGTAAAGAAATTATGGATAGTACGGGATAGTGCTGTCCATTTTCTTTATTGTACTTCACAGAAGAACTAAAAAAGTAAGCAAATTCATCTGCAAATATTATAATAGGAAATTTTATTCGGTTAGTAGGATTGCAATGCATATTCGGTTTTTTCTTGAAAATATAAAATAAGTCTGCTAAAATGAAAACCGAAATATAACCTGTATCCTTATTTCTGAAAAATAAGAGATAGGTAGGATTCATATAGAAAAACTATAAAGGGAAAAAGTATTAGGACGTTGCGAAATGATGACAACGTCCTAAAATACTGATAAACAAAGGGAACATGAAAGATAGTAATACATTAACACCAATGATGCAGCAATATATGGAAACAAAGAAAGAATATAAAGATTGTATTCTTTTTTATCGTCTTGGTGATTTTTATGAGATGTTCTTTGATGATGCATTGACGGCATCAAGAGAACTTGAAATTACGTTAACGGGAAAAAACTGCGGATTGGAAGAACGCGCGCCGATGTGCGGGATTCCATATCATGCAGTAGATGGATATTTGAATAAATTAGTATCAAAGGGCTATAAAGTTGCAATCTGTGAACAGGTAGAGGATCCGAAACAGGCAAAAGGCATTGTGAAACGAGAAGTTGTTCGTATTGTGACGCCGGGAACGAATTTGAATACGCAGGCGCTTGATGAGACAAAGAACAATTATATCATGTGTATTGTCTATAGTGCTGACCGGTACGGCTTGTCTGTTGCAGATGTTACAACCGGAGACTATCTTGTAACAGAGATTGACAGCAGCACGAAGCTCAGAGATGAAATTTACAAATTTATGCCTTCGGAGATTATTTGCAACGAAGCATTTTATATGAGCGGCATGGATTTGGATGATATGAAAAATCGCATCGGCATTACGATTTATTCATTGGATGCATGGTATTTTGATGATGCAATCTGTGAGCGAACGCTAAAGGAACATTTTCATGTGTCTTCATTAGAGGGGCTTGGTCTGAAGGATTATGACTGTGGTGTGATCGCATCGGGAGCATTGCTGCAGTATCTTCTGGAAACACAGAAAAATGACCTAACGCACTTGAGCCGTCTGACGGGATATGTTACTGGAAAATATATGCTGCTTGACAGTTCTACGAGACGGAATCTGGAACTATGTGAGACGCTTCGTGAAAAACAAAAAAGAGGTTCGCTACTCTGGGTTCTTGATAAAACACGCACAGCAATGGGCGGGCGTACGCTCCGAAAATATGTGGAGCAGCCTTTGATCGATGCAGAGAGTATTGAGGAACGTTTAAATTCCGTTGAAGAATTAAAAAATAACGCCATTTGCCGGGAAGAAATCCGGGAATATCTGGGAGCAATTTATGATCTGGAACGATTAATGAGCCGTGTGACATATCAGTCGGCAAATCCGAGAGATTTAATCGCGTTGAAGAGTTCACTTGCGATGCTGCCGCCAATCCATTGTATTTTAGCGGATATGAGTACAAAAGGGTTGTGTGATATCCGTGAGCAGATGGATACACTGGAAGATCTTTGCAGCCTGATTACAGAGGCAATCCAGGAGGAACCGCCTTTGGCGATGAAAGAAGGCGGAATTATCCGGGAAGGATATTCTGAAGAAGTAGACCGGTTGCGAAATGCCAAATCAGACGGAAAGACGTGGCTTGCAGAGCTGGAAGCAAAGGAGCGGGAGAAAACAGGTATCCGCACACTGAAGGTAAAATTCAATAAAGTATTCGGTTATTATCTGGAAGTGACGAATTCATTTAAAGATCAGGTGCCGGAATACTATACACGCAGGCAGACATTAGCCAATGCAGAGCGCTATACGATTCCGGAGTTAAAAGAACTGGAAGATACGATTCTTGGTGCAGAAGACAAATTGTACGCGTTGGAATACCAACTCTATTGTGAAGTGCGTGATAAGATTGCAGCAGAAGTTGTGCGGATTCAGAAGACGGCGAAAGCGGTGGCAAAACTGGATGTATTTGCATCTTTAGCAGTTGTGGCGGAGCGCAATAATTATGTGCGTCCGAAGATCAATGAAAAAGGTGTGATTGATATAAAAAACGGACGTCACCCGGTTGTAGAGAAAATGATTCCAAACGATATGTTTATTGCAAATGATACGTATCTGGATGATAAAAAGAATCGGATTGCAATTATTACCGGTCCGAATATGGCTGGAAAATCTACCTATATGCGCCAAAGCGCGTTAATTGTATTGATGGCACAGATTGGTTCCTTTGTTCCGGCGAAAAGTGCAAATATTGGACTTGTGGACAGGATTTTTACCCGTGTCGGAGCGTCTGATGATCTGGCATCCGGACAGAGTACTTTTATGGTGGAGATGACAGAGGTTGCCAATATTCTTCGCAATGCAACGAGTAAGAGCCTGCTGATATTGGATGAGATCGGCCGCGGAACAAGTACATTTGACGGACTTTCTATTGCCTGGGCGGTGGTAGAGCATATCAGCAACGGCAAATTGCTTGGAGCAAAGACATTGTTTGCCACACATTACCATGAATTGACTGAGCTGGAAGGAAAGATTAGTAATGTCAATAACTACTGTATTGCAGTAAAAGAAAATGGAGATGATATTGTTTTCCTTCGCAAAATCGTAAAAGGTGGCGCTGATAAGAGTTATGGAATACAGGTAGCAAAGCTTGCAGGAGTGCCGGACAGTGTTATTGCCAGAGCGAAAGAAATTGCAGAGGAACTAAGTGATTCGGATATTGCGCTTCGGATCAATGAGGCTGCATCAGCGGAAACAGATCCAAAACCAAAGGCAAAAGCGCCGCGCTATGATGAGGTAGATCTTGCGCAGTTTTCACTTTTTGATACAGTAAAAGATGATGATGTACTGGAAGAGTTGAAAGAGATGGATGTTGCGCATATGACGCCGATGGATGCGCTGAATGCCATTTATCGTCTGCAGAATAAACTGAAGAATCGGTGGTAGGATATTATGGGACAGATACAAGTACTGGATAAAATTACAATTGATAAGATTGCAGCCGGTGAAGTGATTGAACGTCCGGCTTCTGTTGTGAAAGAACTTGTAGAGAACGCGATTGATGCCGGAGCAACTGCTGTTGTGGCAGAAATCCAGGAAGGCGGGATTTCTTTCATTCGTATTACAGATAATGGATGCGGAATTGCAAAGGAAGATATTCCTAATGCATTTTTGCGCCATTCAACAAGTAAGATCCGTCAGGTGGAAGACCTTCTTCATATTCATTCCCTTGGATTCCGGGGAGAGGCGCTTTCAAGTATTTCGGCTGTTTCGCAGGTGGAATTAAATACAAAGCGACAGGAAGATGACTATGGGAACTGCTATCGCATTGAAGGGGGAGAAGAAGTTTCTTTTGAAACGGCAGGAGTTCCGGATGGAACAACATTTCTTGTACGTCAGTTGTTCTATAATACTCCGGCAAGACGAAAGTTTTTGAAGACGCCAATGACGGAGGCAAGCCATGTCAGTGAGCTGCTGACAAGATTGGCGTTGTCACATCCGGAAGTATCTTTTCAATTTATAAACAATGGTCAGACGAAAATACATACATCCGGAAACGGAAATCTCAAGGATGTTATTTATCATATTTATGGACGGGAAATCGCAATGAATCTGATTGAGATTTCAGCAGAACAACATGGGATGAAAATTTCCGGATTTCTCGGGAAACCGCTCATTACCAGGGGAAACCGAAATTATGAAAATTATTTTATTAATGGGAGATACATTAAAAATCAAATAGTAGCGAAAGCGATTGAAGATGCGTACAAAGATTTTTCGATGCAGCATAAATATCCGTTTACTGTTCTTCATCTGGAGATGCCGGGAGAAAACATTGATGTGAATGTACATCCAACAAAGATGGAGCTTCGCTTTAGTAATCAACAGGAAGTATACCGGTTTCTTTATGAGGCTGTAAACGAACATTTGCATGGAAAAGAGCTGATTCCGGAGGCAGAACTTCCGGAGCCAAAACTTCCGGAATCTAATGTTCCCGAATTGAATGATACGAATTTAAAGGCTCCCAAATCAGGTCTTCCGAAAGAGGATTTCAAGAAATCAGACAGAATAACAGAAGAGACTTTGTCAAAAGATGTATCAGACGGAACAAAACTGGATTATTTTATGCAGAAGATGCGGGATCGGGTACTGTCATATCACAATCAGAATTCTCAGGCAGAGGTGGTAGGAAAGAGCGCTTTTGCAAAACCACAATTTCAGGCAGACCGGATTCGCGAGGCTGTGAATTATCGAAAGCAGACGGAACAATTATCTGTGGAACCAAAGCTGACATCAAAACCAGAATCAGAACAAGTTCCGAAAGGAATGAAAGCGGAAGATAGCTCTGTGCAGCAGTTAGATCTTTTTTCAGAAAATCTTCTGAAACGGGAAACACTTGCACAGTATGAAATCGTCGGTCAAGTATTTGATACCTATTGGATTGTGCAGTTGCAAGATAAAATGTATATCATTGATCAGCATGCAGCGCATGAAAGAGTATTGTATGAAAGAACGCTTCGGGGAATGCGTACAAGAGAGTATACCTCTCAGTACATTAGTCCGCCGATTATTTTGAATCTGACAATGCAGGAATCAGAACTGTTTTGTCGATATCTGGATCAATTTACGAGGATTGGATTTGAAATTGAACCATTTGGTGGTGATTCCTTTGCGGTGAGAGCTGTTCCGGATAACCTTTTTGGCATTGCTAAGAAGGAACTTCTGATGGAAATGATTGATTCGCTTTCGGATGAGGTGGGACCAAATCTTACTCCGGAACTTATTGATGAGAAAATTGCATCCATGTCATGTAAGGCTGCGGTAAAAGGAAACTCAAAATTATCATCGGCAGAAGTACATGCGTTGATCGGAGAACTTTTGAAATTGGAGAATCCATATCACTGCCCGCACGGGCGTCCGACGATTATTGAGATGAGCCGGCGGGAATTGGAAAAGAAATTTAAGAGGATTGTATAAGATGAAGAAGCCGTTAATTATTTTAACAGGACCGACTGCGGTCGGAAAAACAAAAGCATCTATCGGACTTGCAAAAAAAATCGGCGGAGAAATTATCTCCGCTGATTCTATGCAAGTCTATAAATATATGGATATCGGGTCAGCTAAGATCCAGCAGGAGGAGATGGATGGGGTTACACATCATTTGATCGATGTACTTATGCCGGAAGAAGAGTTTAATGTCGTTCGTTTCCAGAATCTGGCAAAAAAGGCAATGGAAGAAATTTATGCAAAAGGGCATATTCCAATTGTTGTCGGGGGAACTGGATTTTATATTCAGGCACTTCTGTATGATATTGATTTTACAGCAAATGAAGAAGAAACATCTTATCGAAATGAGTTGGAAACATATGCAAAGTTGAACGGCGCTGAGGCGCTGCATGAGAAATTAAAGGAAGTCGATCCAGTCTCTGCCCAGACAATTCACGCAAACAACATCAAACGAGTGATCCGTGCACTGGAATTTTATCATCAAACCGGACAGAAAATCTCGGAGCACAATGCGCAGGAACGTCAAAAGGAATCGCCGTATGCATTTGCATATTTTGTGTTGAACGATGATCGTAAGGTTCTTTATAACAGGATTGAAAAACGGATTGACCAGATGTTAGAAGAAGGACTTGTAGAAGAAGTCAGAGCGCTGAAAGAGCGTGGATGTACGAGGGAGCTTGTTTCGATGCAGGGGCTGGGATACAAGGAAATTCTGGCTTATCTGGAAGGTGAGATTACACTGTCTGAAGCAGTGTATCTCCTGAAAAGAGATACGAGGCATTTTGCTAAACGCCAGCTGACATGGTTTCGGAGGGAACGGGATGTTATCTGGATTGAGAAACAGGAGTTTCACAATGATGAGACTTTGATTTTAAATGAGATACTTCGGATTTTGAAGGAAAAGAAAATTACTGCAGCTGCAGATGGAATATAAGATAGCATTACAAAGAGAAATGAGGAAAAGAATATGACAGAAATAACAACTATGTATCAGGCGCTTGGAATTTCTGAACCGGTTCTGAGATTTGGACGCGAGGTAGAAGCAAAATTAAAGGAACGGTTCGAGGAAATTGACCGGATTACAGAATATAATCAATTGAAAGTAATTAAGGGAATGCAGGACTGTATGGTCAGCGCAGAGTGTTTTAATTATGTGAGTGGTTATGGCTATAATGATTTTGGACGTGATAAACTGGAAGAAGTCTATGCGAAAGTATTTCACACAGAGGACGCCCTTGTCAGACCACAGATTACATGCGGTACGCATGCGCTTGCGCTTGCACTCAGTGCAAATCTCCGGCCGGGCGATGAAATGCTTTCTATCTCCGGAAAACCATACGATACGCTGGAAGAAGTGATCGGAATTCGCCCGTCTCGCGGATCACTTGCAGAATATGGCGTAACATATCAGCAGGTAGATTTGTTAGAAAATGGCGATTTTGATTTTGAAGGCATTCGCGCGGCTATCAATGAGCGGACAAAATTAATTGAAATTCAGAGATCAAAAGGTTATCAGACACGTCCGACACTTTCAGTTGCAAAGATAGGAGAGGCGATCTCCTTTGTGAAATCAATCAATCCACACATCATCTGTATGGTAGATAATTGTTATGGCGAGTTGGTAGAAACCAAAGAACCCGGGCATGTTGGTGCTGATATTGTTGTCGGATCTTTAATGAAGAATCTTGGTGGCGGGATTGCTCCAACTGGAGGATATGTAGCCGGTAATCAAAATTTAGTTTATATGGTAGCGGAAAGATTAACAGCTCCAGGAATTGGAAAAGATTTAGGGGCTAATTTCAATTTAAACAATGCTTTTTTTAAAGGAATTTTTATGGCACCCAATGCTGTAAAAAACGCATTAAAAACTGCTATATTTACAGCTTATATGTTGGAAAAACTAGAATATTCAAACGTATCTCCTCGCTATGATGAACCACGGACTGACATTATTCAAACATTAGAACTTAAATCTAAGGAGAATTTAGTAAGCTTTACTCAAGGCATTCAACAAACTAGTCCGATTGATTCATTTGTCCATGTTTTACCAGCTCCAATGCCAGGATATCCTTTTGATGAAGTTATGGCTGCTGGCAGCTTTACTCAAGGCAGTACGATCGAATTAAGTGCTGATGCCCCAGTTATTGAACCATATA
>JAGZJD010000050.1 GCA_018365895.1 Lachnospiraceae bacterium
GCTGTCAGATCAAAAACAAACATTGAAGTTGGAGCAGTTTGCTTCAACTATAGTAGAACACTTAGCAAAAGTCTAGCCGGTTTATTATTTAGCGCTTACATTCCACAAAGGTTGCTATCAACATTAAATTTTCGCATCGCTGAATTTGGATTACTTACCTGATGATAAACACTTTTTTCTCCAACGGCAATACTATCTACAAATTGAAGACAGTCAATATTAAACAGCATTCCTTCACCGTACCAAATTTTTTCATCAAAAAGAATATTATTTTTTTTTAGAAACTGCATGCTATAAATCTTATTCCAAACTGCGACAAAAATATCGCCCAAGTAAATCCATTCAATAGCTTTTTCGGCTGATATAACATACTCTTCTTCGTTGGATTTTGTATTATAATCTGAATAATTATTTTTATTCATGCCAATTTCACACTTATTACTTTCCACAAGATTTAATAGATATGAAATATACTTTGGCTCTACCCAATCATCTCCATCAATAAATGTCACATACTCACCTGAAGCTATTCTAAGCCCTGCATTTCTTGCGGACGAAACGCCACCATTTTCTTTATGTACACAGGTAATTCTATCGTCTTTCTTCGCCAGTTCGTCAATTATTTTTGCCGAATTATCTGGTGAACCATCATCGACCAAAATAATTTCTATATTCTTATAGTCCTGGTTCATTACCGATTCCACTGTTCTAAAAATAAATTCTTCTACATTATACACAGGTATAATAACGCTCACTACTTTTTTCATATTATGCCTCTTTCTTCATAAGATATATTTGTAAACCACAAAATCCTAACAAACCAATCGGATTCTACTTTCACAAATCGCGTATTTTAGCTTATGAAGATTAAGACATTTTATAGTGAAGCCGTCGCAAACCATCTCCCAAAAAGGATTTTTGACGACAGAAAATGTACATCCTGTTTTCTCTGGCTTTTCATAAACCAGTTGAGTATAATTTTTGCAAGCGTTTGAAATATTTATTTCAGCCTGCCCTTTGTAGCCATAACAACTATTACTTGATAGTGGTTCTGCCCCCCCCTATAAATTTCATATTATATAACACGGTCTTTACGATATTTTTCAAGTACTTCTTAGGGTAACATCTTTTTACTGCTTTCTTAAATCCATACCCCTTTTTCAATTCCTTAAAAAACACTTCCCGTTGCTTAGGCTTCTGAGAGGGCTGATATAATTGATGATTGCTTTCTATCGCTTTTTTCAAATCAACATCTACAAGAGTTAAATCTGCTTGATCTATAAGTTCTTTTCCCTTTTCATTTTGGCAAAGCACTAAAGAAATCCCCTTATCTTGGGTGCTTTTTTCAAGTTCACTTCCCCATGAATCCCCCAGGGTAATATCACCGGACCTTTCAATCTTGGCATATTGACATTGATAACAATTCTCCGTGTATGTTGTCGAGTTCAAAAATGTCATCAAATAATTATCAGTTGTTATCGGAACTGCAAAACGCTTTCCATTCTGTTCCAATTTAAAATTATTTTTCTCCCGAAATCTAATGCTTTGAACTTCTGTTAATCGAATCCCATAATCAAACAAAAAGCTGTCCAAAATTTGTGGTGAAGGTGTTCCATGACAAATTAAATCAGCGGTATACAAATTTTGATGATTCTTTGTATAATGCCTGACCGCTGAAACCTGACATGGCAACCCAATAAAAAGCACCTTTCTTCCCAATTTGAGTTTTTCTAAAATTTTCTTATATACTCCCTCAGGATTGCTTTTCACATATTTTGAACCTGTAAATTTACACACTTCATCTTCTGTCTCAGCAAAATCAAACTCAAACTTTCCAAAACTAAATGTGCAGCTACAAACAATCCCTCCATTTTTTATGAAAGCTCGTTCTACTGCTGTTGCAACTCCTCCAGATGAAGAACGCATACGAACGCAATCATCTTGCGCCCATCCCTGTTTCCAATAAATCGGTTTAGTTAGTACTTGTTCGGCGTTGTTTTGGCATGCACTATGGCATGCATTACATTGAATACATTTCTCAGAATCAATTACTGCATTATATTCCATCCACGAATCAATTACTTTTATAGCTTTTTTAGGGCAAACATCAATACACTCCATACACCCTGTGCACTTACCTTTTTCACATACTGTAGTCATATCATCGTCTTCCTTTTAATTTTAGTATTTTTCTCACTATGGGGAGCCAGATATCTGAAAACAAATATATAGTAACGGCCAGAATGACGCATTGTAGTAAAAAACCAAACCTATTATCAATGAACATCAAGCCCGCAGACAACACTAAAGCCGTACTTCCCACTATAAATTCTTTATTATTTATATTATATTGAATATATTTTCTTGTATGAAAAAGTCGAAAGACAAATACAAGTATATAACTAATACACGTAGCAATTGCAGCACCATAAACGCCTACTTGTGGAATTAATATAAAATTCATTGCAATATTAAATATTGCTCCAAAAGTACCAGAAAAAAGATAGCCAAAACTATCTTTGTGAACCGTATAGCTTGTAGCCATAAAACTAGCCATTGTCAAATATACGCATCCGACTGTCAAAAACGGCGTATATTTCCATGCAGAATAATACTCTTTTCCCACATACACACTTAAAAACGGTTTCATAAATGTTAACAAACCTATTCCAATCAACATAACAATTCCAATAAGAACTCTAAATATTTTATTATTATATTCGCTTTCATCGTCTGTTCCTTCTTCACGAATTGCAGAATAACTCCACGCTTGATTGAATATTGTTGTCAATGTAGAAACTAGCGTAGGGAACTTATATGAAACGGCGTAAATTCCATTGGCTGCCACACTTATCATGCTAGACACCATAATGCGATCCGAGGAATTCATAATCCACCACATAAATGAATTCGGAATTAATACCACGGAATATCTCGCCATCTTGATCAGTAGATCTCTATCAATCCTTGAAAATGAGAATGATTTATATCCTTTTCCTACAATAATTGCATATATGGCAGTGAGTGTATTTGCTATAATGTAAGCTTTTAAATACCCATCAACACCTTCTTTAAAGACCAAGAGGAACAGAATATTTAACACCGCAATAAAAAAAGTATGTAGAACATTTCCTATCGAGTAATAAATCAACAGTTCTTTCCCACGCAAATCGCACAAATAAAGCTGACTTGCTGCCAAAGAAACGACATAGAAATAAACAAACACGGCATATTCAGAAATCTTGTCAAAAGAACGACATATCGGAAAAATCAATAACCCAACCATCATTCCGATTAACAGTATTCCCGTCCCTATTTGGGTAATTTTTCTAGTATTGGCATCCTTATCCAATGCGAACCTCATAACAGACTCACAGATATTTAAAGTAAGAAGTGGAACCGCAACTGTTCCAACTGTCGCAACCAAATCAACGACTCCATATTCAGCAGTTGTAAGTGCATTTGTATATAACGGAATCAAAAAAAATGAAATAAGTTTTGATCCAAGATTTCCCAAAGTAAATATAATAGTGTTTTTTATCAAATAACTGTTTCTGCTATTTCCCATTCTCTACTGCTTGCTCCTTGATTATTTTTATAGTCATCTTTCATTCAAAAATGAAATCCAATCAAATTCATCAAGCCAACGTTTTCCAGTAAATTTACTTTGATAATCACAAAGATTTTTTACATTTTGTATATCTACTTCGCTTTTCGGAATATAATACGCCGAACGATACTGTGGATATTCTTTTACCGTAAAAATGACTTTATGTTTAAATTTCAAACTATCGAATGAACAAATATCCTGTTCCGTACATCCATCTTTTTGCACCATAATAATATAAAGATTGTCCATATTCAGCCGCTTCAAACGTTCGATCCATTTCTGTTTTGCCTGTTCAAACGTTTCATAATGTGTAAAATAGACATGGATATCTTCTAACTTTCCAACCGGATAACCGTATTTTTCACTGTTTTTCTCATCCATTTCGATTTTGCAATCATATAAATAATGCTCCAATTGACTCAAAAATTTGATGAATTCCTTTGGAGTAAACCAAAGATTTACAGTTGGTGAGTTGAATCGTAATCCCAATTCATGACTCACCACCCCCCCCACGCAGTTCATTGAAATAATCGAGCAATCCTTGTTTTTTATTTTTCTTTGGTACTCTTTATCCATATGCATACGAAGAATTCTTCTATAAATTTTATTTATTTTTTCCATCTTCGTCACCCATTTATAAGTTTTCTTTCAAATACTTCAATGATTTTTCTCTTTCCAAACCCAGTATCTCACCGATTTTTTTCTTATCCAGCTCTTTTTTCAGCACTGTATCCAATTGAGAGAGATCGGTAATAACATGACTCTGTATTTGAAGGCGTTGCGTTAAATCCTCCAATTTATTCTGGTTACTCTCTCGAATCAATACCGCCATTCTCTTTCCAAATTTTGCACCAAACAGTGTTCCATGAAATGTGTCCGTTACAATACATTCTGCATTCTGAAAAGCTTTCAACAACTCAAACGGAGTTAGTGTTTCATACGACGGTATCCATTTCTGCCTTCCAAACGGAGCCACAATCTTCAAATTGTACTTCTTGCAGTATTCAGAAATTGCCTTAATTTCCTCTGGGTCACTAAATCTCTCGGCATAAGAATAAACAATGCAATATTTTTTAGGAAGTTTAGAATTCACTGTAACATTCCTGATTTCATCATCAAAGTTTCCTACAGCCACCGGATCTAAATTATATACCGGCTTTTTTTCGGAAATTTTCTCTACAAAGTCTGCAGTGTTTTTATCCCGCACGGATACAACTGACAAATTCGACATCGCACTTTTAATAGCTTCTCTCAATTCGTCCGACAAATCATCCACTTTTGTCGATCCGCAACTTGCTGCATATGTGATTACCCTTTCAGCAGCTTCAACTTTCCCAAATAGCTGCGAAGAAAAACCCCATTTGGATTTTTGTAAGCAATTGAAAACCTCATCACTTCCTATTACGCATGTATCAAAATGCTCGTCGCCGTTCACACTATTCAGACCTGTGCTATTTCTAAATTCATAAAAAACTCTCCGCAAATTTCTTCCAAGTATTTTGCCCTTAACGCGATTCCATTGTGTTTCTAACCAGCTATCATTTTTTTTGTCAATATCCTTTTTTTCACATTGTATACTTAGAGCATCATCCGTTCCTTTTTCTATCGCAAGAAACCTCACCTCATTACCTAGACTTTCTATCATTTTTTTTAATGAATACGCTTGTAAGACGGATCCGTAATTGTTAACCTGTTGCATTGATAAAATATATACCTTCATATTTAATTTCTCCTTCAATCACTCGACCGTATTGAACCATCGGCATCACAATTCCATCGAATCAAACATATACCTAGTAAAAAGAACCAATTCAAGGCCACTTCAAAAATTGATGCAATAATCATTCCATACACAATAAGTGAAATAAAAAATGACTTATCTGTCTTGAGTGTATTTTTAAAGCTCCAAAAAACTGTGACTAGTAATGCGATCACACTCAAAAATCCCATATTCACCATGATTTCAAGTAATCCATTCTGTGCATTTGCATATAATCCTGTCATATTCTTCATCATCGAATTGCTATACCCATATCCAAACCAGAATCTACTTCTAATGATATTCAGCAAATAATCATTATATATTTCCAAACGCCCAGTCACGGTGTAAGATCTGTTGAAGTATCCAAATACGATATTATTTACAAATTCATTTTTAAGAATTTGTCCCATCACCAAAACAACCAGTGCAGACATAATTAGTGCTGTTATCGCAAATCTTTCATTTAACAGCAACATTCTGATTTTTTGAAATGGAACTATTGTTGCTATAAACAGCACTGCCAAAGTTACCGTAGCCGTAGCACAACCTATGTATAAGGTAAGTGCAATTGAACTTATAAACAAAGCAATATAGCAAATTTTATTTTTCCATAAAATCATCTCATGTGTTGCACCATATAAAGCAACAAAAAATATAAATAAATATGAAGATGTGAATTTATTTCCAAAGAAATATGCAGACTGATTGCTGTTATTCACTGTACCGACCAATAATATTGAAACAATTGTCAATATACAATATAGTCCAACGATATTATATAAGCATTTTATTGTCTCGTTAAATCGATCCTTTTGCTTGCAAAGTCCAATAAACGAATAAATATCATAAAATGTAATGGCATAGAGAAGTGCATCCAAAAAGTCTTTATCCTGATATCCACCTTTAAGATATGCCATAACCGCTGAAAGCAAAACACAGCCAGAAAATAACCACGACAAATTTACAATTCTTTCTTTTTTTTCTCTTGAAATTGTAAACAAAAAAACGCTTATGAGAATAATAATTTTACTTGCCTGCCTTAGTCCTGCAGGCAAAAAATATGGTTTAATAATTGCAAATACCAACAAATATGTCAACAAGTTATATACATTGATTTTATATGTAATCTTCATCCTCTTATCCTTGCATCTTCATTATATTAATCCTATAGTACAATCTTAAACTAAATGCAAACAGAATGGCTTTTGCTCTGTCCTTTTTAAAGCAAACCTTACGCAATGGATAAAACCGATCAATCTCCATATTCGTTTGATACAATCTTCCTTCTGTCATACCTTTCATATAAAGCATCGCAATGTGATTATCCATGTATTTTTTTAATTCTGGATTCTTAATTTCATTTGCTAATATATCTAATTTCTTACAAATACAGAGCATATCTTGCCCATGTTTTGTTTTGTTTCCCGATCTTGTAATAGATCCTTTTCTTCTTAAATAATGGTAAAACACATAATCTGATGTATATACTTTGTTTGCTCTCAATATAACTTGTGGCGTCCAAAGCTCGTCTTCATGTAGAATTCCTGACTCAAAGTATAATTGATTTTCTACAATAAATGCTCTTTTGTACACACCGAAGCAAGCCGCCGCATACAAATTCCTTTGCTTTAGTTCCTCAAGTGCAAACTTCTCACCTGTAAAAGAACAATTTTTAGCCGACACATACCCATATTTTATTAATTGTTTATCGGTACTTTCGTATTCTTCACAATACCCAAAATATATAATATCAGGTGTATTTTCCTTTTCAATTATACCTTGTATTTTAGCAATGCATCCATTTTCTACATAATCATCCGAGTCTAAAAACATAATATATTGCCCACATGATTCTTTTATGCCAACATTTCTAGTATCAGATAAACCTGAATTCTTTTCCTTAGCGATTACTTTTACATTTGTATATTTTTCATATTTTTTTGCAATATTCAAAGAGCCATCTGTTGACTTATCGTCAACAACAACAATCTCCATATCTGAATAATGCTGGTTCAACAAACTTTCCAAACATTTGTCCAGATATTCTTCAACATTATATACTGGAACTATCACTGAAATAAACATTTTTCACCTCTATAATATAATTAAGCATCATTCGCTTAATTATATTTTCGTAAATAATAACTTTCCATATATTTTGCAGTTGCATCCATATCAAATCCTGCATCAATGACATATTTCTGCATGTTTGTATGTGCACTCGGATTCTGTGCCATCTCAAGTGCTGCATTCGCCCACTTTTCTTTCCCATCACTCAACAACAATTTGCGGTAGATCGGCGTAATATCCGTTTCCGGCGGCAATCCTTCAGAGCAGACAATAGGAACACCTGCCGCCTGCGCTTCGATTGCAACAATACCCAAACCTTCAAACAAAGATGGAAAAACAAACACATCCATCGCTTGATAAATTCTGTTCATATCCTTTCTATTTCCAAGAAAATGCACACAATCTGAAAGGCCTTTTTCGACCACTTTGCTTTTTACTTTCTCTTCTAATGGCCCGGTGCCAACAAGGATCAATTCAGCGTCAGGCTTTTTCTTCTTGATTTCTGCAAAAACATCAATCAGGAAATCATGGTTTTTCTGAGGATGCAGGCGACCAACATGGCCGACAACAAATTTATCCTTTAACCCCAGTTCTTTCCTGATTTCATTTCTGGTATCCGCATCCGCAATAAAGTTCTGCGAATCAATCGCATTTTTCAGTACTTGAAACAGCTTGTCTTTGAACAGATATTTTCCAGCTTCTTCAGAGCAGGCGAAAAGATCTGTTGCGTTTTTGGTAAACATTCGCTGCATGAACAGCTTCGGTAAATATTTTATATCGTGTACTGTCTCATTATTATGTGAATGAGCAATTCTGACGGGGATACCTGCTTTCTTTGCAGCTTTCAGGCAGAAATATCCAATCGTGTAGGCGTGACAATGAACAATTTTATATTCGTGATGCTGAGCAAAGAAAACTGCCAAATCTTTTTGAAATTTAGGAAGGTTCAAATCCTCCCGGAAAGACAGTTTGTAAACATGTCCACCCATTTTTTCAATTTCATCATCGTAAAACTGTTTTTCCTTATAAACGACCAAAAAATCAAACTGTACTTTCGTTCTGTCAATTTTCCGGTATATATTCATCAACAAAGCCTGCGTACCGCCAGCTTCCATTCGCTGCAAGATATGCAAAACTCTTATCGGCTCTCCCATGTATTCTTCCTCCACAAAATCTCAAAGAGATTTGATTTTTTGAATCAGTTTATTCGGCAGCACAGATTTCAACCGTGCTTTTGGCTGAAAGCCAACCTTTATATTCTCTATAAAGCCTGGTTCATCGATGCTCTTATAGAAAGTATCTCTAGTCACAGGCCTGTTGCTCGGCTGCACCAGATTATGCTGCTTCACCATGCCCTCTTCCAACGTTGCTTCTTCTACTTCTGCAAGAACTCGCATCATTTCAAAGAGCTTTTGACCTTTTTCGGTATTTACAAATACACTGGACACGCCCTTTGGAGAATTGAAGCTCGGATGGCTCTTTGCAATTCCCCAGAAATCACCCACTGTCAAATCTCCTACACGGCTCGTATTCGCATAAGCACACTTATAACAGCTCTCTCTATAGCAGTCGCCATCCATAAAATGTTTTCCATAGCGATCAAGGGAGAGTGTCTTTGTCTTTGTCTTTGTCTTTGTCTTTAGCAGGTATTGTGTTCCCCAACCTCTCTTGTCTTTGGAACGGAAGTTGAAATAGATTACTCTGCCAGCCGTCTGCTTGTTCTGGTATTCCAGATACTTTTTGAAGAACTTCGGCGAAGGCACACCGTGGCAAATCAGGTCAACTGTATATAGATTTTCTGGATTGCCACCCAAAAAAGCATACAGACCTGCAATCTGGCAGGGAGTTCCTGTAAAAAGCACCGTTTTTCCCTCTGACAAACGCTGTTTGACCTTTGCGTAGCTATCTTTCGGGTCAGACTGAACATACTTAGAGGACTGTAGTTTCTCTCTTTCTGCTTCATCTGTCACTTCAATGTGGCTTACTGCCAGCTGCTCGTCATAGGCAGCACCATAAACCACACCGCCCATTTGCAACATAGTTTTCGCTGCACTATCCGCCGCACCGCCAGATGCAGAGCGCATAATATCCACATCATTTTTATTGCGCCACGCCCAAACTTTATATGGCTCATTCCGATGAAATTCCGTATTTTCTACTGGACACTTTTTCAAGCACACCTTGCACTCGATGCAGCTTTCTTCATCAACAGACGGATACCAAAATCCCTCTTTGTTTTCTACCATAGAGATACAGTGTTTTGGGCAGCTTTGCTCACAGCTTTTACATCCCACACATTTCTCTTTTATCCTCGATATGTTCTCCATTTTATTCCTCTAAATTTTTTCTCAGATACTCCTTCGCCACTTCTCTATGTGCTTTCAACTGCTCATCAACTTTCGCGTAATCAATCGCCTTTTCATTGATGTTTTCTGTATCTTCAATTTTCGTTGTCATCCGATTGGCCAGTCCCAGTCGCTTTAGCAAATCGCTCAACTTTTCTTCATTACCATAGCTGTTACCTACACTCTTGCGAATCAATGTTGTAAACGGCCGATGTGTGATCACTGAGAAGATGCTGCCGTGGAAGGTATCGGTAATAACTTCTTCTGCATTTCTGAAATAGGCCAGAACTTCAAAGGGTGAGCAGTCCACGAATCGGTCTGCACATTTTTGGATACCACCAATTGCATATACCTTCAAATTCTTTTTCTTTGCATAAGCAGCAATCCAATCTGCCTCATCATTGGAAATACGACCTGCATACGCGTACAAAATCAAATACTTCTCATTCGTCTGAACCTGTGGGATTTTGTCGCAGCAGTTCATGTAATCATAGGTCAGAACCGGATCCAGATTGTACACTGGTTCTTTCCCAGTGAGCTGTTCTACAATAGTTCCTGAATTAGCATCTCGTACAGAAATCGCGTCAAACTTCTTCAACAAAGCTCCGACTTCATTGGCCTTTTTATACTTTTCCAGCTTTTCCAATGTGGTATTACCGAAAGACGCTGCATAAGTGATAAGTTTCTTCGCATGGTTATTTTTTCCAAACAATTCTGGCGAATAGCCTACATTGGAATTTTTTTGAATACAGTTAAAAACCTCGTCACTGCCAATCACAAGACAATCCACTGTCGGATTGTAGTTCATTTCATCTGTAATCCCTAAAAGTGGCATATACTTTTGAGCGAAAGACTGTTTATATCGGATAAACGATAATTTGTGTGCAAGAGGAGCCCGATACCGAAAGGCTTCCAGCCCCTTTTCTATCTTTCGGACAACCTTGTTTTTACTATCTGCGTTTTCGGCAATAACCGGTGCACCGACATGGTAATCCACAAATTCTACATTACAGCCAACTTCCTCAATTAGCTGCTTCAATGCATATGCCTGCAAAAACGAACCGTAGTTTGCAATGCGCTGCATCGACATGATTCCAACTTTTCTCATCCACCCATCCTCAATACAATTCATCTACCAGTTTTTCAAGTTCTTCATTAAACTTTGCATTGTTACTGCTCATACCATGTCCCATACCAGCAACAATCTGATCATAGTTCGTTATGATATCTCCCAGTGTATTAATGTCCTCCACCGGAATAATCGTTCCCATTCTCTGCGCCACATTCCTTGCGAACTCAACTTGATGGTCATTCACATGCTCATTGAACTGATGCTGACGTGGCACAACAATAGGAGTCTTACCTATCTGTAGTGGCATAATAAAACTTGCCGGGCCACCGTGAGTGATTACAATACGGGCGTCGGCCACATTTTTCACCATCTGCTGATATGGAATCAACTTACTCCACTGACAGTATTTCGGCTCGTATGTACTAAAGCCAGTCTGGATAATTACATCTTCGTTTATAATGCCGTCTTTCTTTAATTCATCTATTTTCTGAATCAGCCGATTAAATGGCTGCTCATGTGTTCCTACCGTCACAAAAATCATTTTCTCGTCCCCTACTTAGAATATGCTTCCAAGGTTAACCGCCTTTGGATAAACCTTTTTCTGCTCTTCCCACTGCACAACAAACTTGTCCACAATGGGGTAAACCATCTTTCCTGTCATTGTCGGTTTATCAATTCGATCAAAAACCTCGATGTAGACCAACTTTGCGCCCATCATTTTACCAATATAAAAAAACGGGACCGCAACTGCTGCACCGCAGGAAATAATCAAGTCTGGCTTTTCCTTATGTAACACATTCCATGCAATCTTGGTATTCTTAATAAGAGCCTTTAGACTCCGGTTTGTCGGATAATAACAAGGATACATTTTTTCACCTTCAAGCAGACTTCTTGCATCCTCTTTATCAAACGTAACCCAAAAATGATCCTTGTTTTTCCAAAATGGCTTTAACATATATAAATGTGTCAGGTGTCCTCCTGACGAACCAACTAAACATACTTTCATGTCCTCTGATCTCCTGCATCCCAAGATTTTTTATGTACACATCCCGAAAGATTGTATTTCCTTTTTATAAGTAACTGTGTTCACCACACACTCAGCTAAGTGTTTTCTTATACTGTCGTATCCAACTACCCCAGCAATCATATTTTCCTTGTTTTCTACTCCATAAAACATCCGTTGAGTACACTCGTTTCTATTTCTCTATAGCCGAAGTGTTGATTTGTACGGTCGAACCCCCGTATACCCTGCAATGACGTTTTTCTAAGTGTTGGATTGTTGAATCGAACCCTGTCGGCGCATGAGTTTTGTTAAAACTGTATATATCGACCTGTCCAATTCTCGTCATTCATTGTTCACTATGAACAAATCATTCACTCTCACCGCACAAAACATGTAATTATCATCACCATTCATGCTCTACTCAACAGCTGTTTTATGAAGTAGAAATCATCTGTTTTCCTCTAATTTTCATGACTCAACAAACTGTTATGATGTTGGTGTCATTAGCGGGTTAGATAGTGTACTCAACAGCAGTTTCAGACGTTAATGATAAACTCATGGATTTTTGTTGTTTTCTCCCGTTTTCCGCCATCTCCTCATAACTTCTGAAAAAGTTGTGCCAATTTTGCGCCACAGGGATCAAAAGTTCAGCGTTTTGTATAAATATCTTGCATTTACAGTTCATATAGCTGTGAAATACAACCAATTTCAGCACCCTATATAGTGTGCAAAACAGGTTCTTTTTGGCGATGCTACGTCAATATAGTTTGTTGAGTAGACATTCGTAGGAGCAGCAATGACAACGAAATCCGCTGTACTGTACGCCAGTTCCGCATCAATCGTTGCAGTCAACTCCAATTCTTTCTCATCAAGATATTTTTCGATATACTCGTCCTGAATTGGTGATTTGTGCTGATTAACCATATCGACTTTTTCAGGAACAATGTCTACGGCATAAACTTTATGATGCTGAGACAGCAGTGTGGCAATCGACAAACCCACATATCCAGTTCCTGCCACCGCAATCGTATATTTTCTATCCATAACTTACTCCTCATTTATACCAGCAAAACTGGTTAATTATTCTTTATAACAAACACTGTACTAATCTGCTTATTTCCCAACTATTTCCGTTTTGACAGACTCCTGTATGTTCTTCAATCTTATCGATTTTCCATAAAGATATCCATATCACTCCGCTCCATCCCCCGAAACCATATTCCCAACAGTTTTCAGAATAATCTTAATATCCAAAGCGAAGCACCATTCCCGGATATACCTCTCATCCAGCTTCACGACTTCCTCAAAATCCGTAATATTGCTCCGTCCGCTCACCTGCCACATTCCAGTCAGACCCGGCTTCGTCGCCATGCGGATCCTGTGTCTCGGAGAATATTTCTCCCATTCATCCAAAGTCGGCGGTCTTGTACCGACCATGCTCATATCCCCTTTCAGGACATTCCAGAACTGTGGGAACTCATCGATAGAAGTCTTCCGGATAAAATGCCCGATTCCCTTGATAATCCGTGGATCGTCGTCCATCTTGAACATCATCCCGTCTTTGACCTTGTTCTGTTCCATCAGTTCTTTCTTCCGTTCCTCCGCATCCATATACATGCTCCGGAATTTATAGATCTTAAATTTTCTTCCGTTCTTTCCGATCCGCCACTGGGAAAAGAAGATTGGTCCCGGAGACTTGATATAAATCACCGGTGCCACGAACACAAAAAGGATACCAGTTATCAGACATCCCACCAATCCTCCGGCAAAATCCATCGCACGCTTCAGGATCGCCTGCCCGTTGGTCATCACATTTACAGAACTGGTGACGACCACATATCCCGCGATATTCTGCACGAAGCGGTTCGTATTTTCAAAATCCTCCATCTTCGCCATCCGAATATGTACCGTAATTCCCATCTCTTCACACAGGTTGACCAGTTCTGCCGGCAGCTCGATTTCCGAAGGAAGCGTAAAGAATACCTCGTCCACCCATTCCCTGCACAGATACTCTTCTGCCGTGGACGCATCCGCAACCACCGGCACGCCTTCATAGGACCAGCCTTTTACATTTTCATCCATCAGGATAATTCCTGTCAGCCGGAGTCCGTAATGGTTGTTCTCCTTGATGGTCCGCACCACCTTCTCAGCCATATGGGAAGAGGTAACAATAACGAAAGAGCGGGTTCCGTTTTCACTGAGATGTCGCTGCACATACCTCTTCCATCCCAGCCTGCACAGATATCCCAGTATGAAATAGAAAATCGTAAAAACTACATAGACCAGACGCGAAAGATTATAGGCATCTTTCATCAGATATAAGACAACCAATACACCCACCGAGACTTCACAGGTATGCAGGAACGTCGACCTGAATTCTTTCAGATACCCACGCCGCAGGACATTTGCATACGTGGAAAAAAAGATGCACGTAAGCACATCAATAAAAAAAAGCAAAATCGCCGTATTCACATAAATCTTATCGTAGTATGGGAATCCTCCGTGCCGCCAGAACGCCGCCGCAAAAAAAGAAAATTGCACACAGAGCAGATCAATCACTATGAAATCAAAATGTTTAAACCAACCCTGACTGAATTTCCGATACATTGAATAGTTACCCTCACTTTTATCTTATTTTTCGATACAAGTTACAACCATGCTGTTCGGTAAAGAAATGAAACTTTTATATAACGCTAATATAGCTTATCTTATACTTTTTACGTGCAAAAAGCAACCGATATTTCATATTCTGTTCATTTTTTATTCAAAAAAACAAAATCCAGCAAAATTTTTCTTGCAAATTTATTTAATATTTTTTCTGTCCAAATCCTTGTCCACAATCTTGCGCGCACGGCTGTTCGGTCTTTTGCATTTTCTTTACTTTTCTATTCGATAAATCTTACTTTTTGCTTCTCAAAAAAACGACGAGGCATCCTCCTATGTCATGCCTCGTCGCTTTTTTCTTTTCCCTGTTCTTCCTTTCAAACATACGCCAGCAGCTTTTCAAATTCCTCCGCCGGCATAGGCTTGTAATAAAAATATCCCTGTGCCTCTGTGACACCATGTTCTTTCAGATACCGATACTGCGTCTCTGTTTCCACTCCCTCAGCGATGGTCGCCATGTCCAGCGCTTTTGCGAGCGCTATGGTCGCATCGAGGATTTTTTCGGTTCTCTCCCTGCCGATTCCCCAGGTAAACTCACAGTCCAGCTTCAGGACATCAAATTCCAGTTCCTGAAGAGACTGCATCGAGGAATATCCTGTTCCGAAATCGTCCAGCAGCACAGTGAATCCTTCTTCATGAAGCGCCCGGATCACCTTTCTCAACTGTTCCCTGTCTCTTTCGGAAAAGGTTTCCGTCACCTCAAACTGTATATCTTTCGTGCTCAGCTGATGTTTCTCCAGATATGCTCTCCACTCCCTGGCAAAATTTTCCGAATATAAATAAGTACGCGAAAGGTTTACCGAGACCGGAACCGTCCGCAGTCCCCGCTCCTTCCATTGACTCTGAAATTGACAGACCGCTTCCATCATCGCCCGGTCCACCTTTTCGATAAAACCATTCGTCTCAAAAAACGGAATAAATTCCCCTGGCGGAATCAGGCTTCCATCCTGCTTTTTCCATCGTACCAGCGCCTCTGCTCCACAGATACTTCCATCTTCGATCCTTACCTTCGGCTGGAACCACGGGACAAATTCTTTTCGCTCCAGCGCCGGATACATCTGATCCTCATATATTTTTTCCATCAGCTGCCGGTTTCTGAGGGTCTCATCGCTGAAGCAGAACGCCGTCTCATGTCCGTCTTTCAGTGTCTGGTTCGCCTGCATCGCACTGCCGCAGATCCGTTCCATTTGGACACTGTCGATCGAGTCTCTCTCTTTCTCAGTGATCTCATATACACCGATCGCTGCCTTGAAATGGATATTTCCCATATTCTCCGAAAGTTTTTTCAGACACTGCTGCATCTGCTCCAGGCGCTCCAGCAGTTCCTCATACTCCCGGTACAGCCACAGCACGGTAAACCGGTCCGCAATGCGATGTCCCACCAGCTCGTCTTCCCGGCAGTTTTCCCGCAGCGCCTGCTCCAGCCGGCAGATCGTCTCATTCCCCGCCTTCACGCCGAGCAGTTCGTTGATCAGCTTAAAATGGTTGATATCCACCGCCAACACTGCCGCCTTGCTTTCTTTCTGTTTTCTCAGAGTTTCGACCGCCGCCAGCATAAAGCTGGTATTGTTCATTCCTCCGGTCATCGGATCCACATAGGCATAATATTCCAGCCGCTTATTCTGCTTCTTCTGCTGTCTGACGATCAGCGCTGCCGCCAGAAAGAAAATCACACCTATCAGGACATACATCCATCTGGTACTGTCCATGATCGGAGCATAACGCTGGTTCGCCGCTTCCACCGGCACAACGGTTACAAGAAACCAGTCATTGATCCCCAGCGGACAATAATATGCATATTTCTTTCCATCGGAATCACAGGTGATCGTTCCTTCTCTGCCCTGCAGCAGATCCCCAGCCATTTTTTCTGCTTCCCCCAGATTCTCTTTGTTGTCCTGTTCCAAACCTTCCATAATATTTTGGTAGTTTCCGTTTTCTGCCATCATAACTTCCCCGCCGGAATCCACCACGTAAGAATAGCTTCCGCCCTGAAATGAAGAGGAAAGAAGACTGATCAGATGATCCGTCTCATATACTGCGTAGATTGCTCCAGAGATTTTTCCCTGGATTGCTATCGGGGCGCTGTACAGATTGATCTTTTTCCCGTCCTTCTGATCCGTCATCGTCGGTGTAATCTCCACCTGTCCTTCCATCGCGCGCTGAAAAAAATCTGTTTCCGAGAAATCATAGGTATCTCCCTTTACACTGTACGCCTTTCCGTCCTCCAGGATAAAACCGACATCCTTAAAATCATACAGTTCCAGCAGCGGCTCCAGTTTTTGAAGCGTCTCTTCTTTGTCAGCATCGATCTCCGCCCGGTATTGGCCCGCAATCCTTTGAAAAAGAGTCATCTTGTTATTGATCTCATACACCAGGATCCTGCTGTTCCGCTGAGAAGAGCTTTGCAGGACTTCCTGTGCCTGCTTCCGTATCGTAGTTCCAATTCCTCTATAATAGAAGACCATAACGATACAAAACAAAAGACTAAGAAAAAGCAGGCAAAACATTGCAGGCAGATATTCATATTTGGTTTTGTATCCGTATTTCGGATTCTCATGTTCTTTCTTCATTTTTTCTCTCTGCTTTCCTATGTACTCAAAATGAAAAAGAATCCTGCTTTGCAGGATTCTCCGCCTGCGGCGGGTCGCACAAGCGACATCTTCCACTCCGCCGCAGTGCGATCCTCGCGGAGCGTTTTTATT
>JAGZJD010000051.1 GCA_018365895.1 Lachnospiraceae bacterium
CGGACCTCTCCCTAAACTTGGAGTTGCCGGAGCTGCAATTGCAACTGTCTTCGCACAGATTATTGTATTTCTTATGTATATAAGAGCGCTCTCCTCAGAGTCTTTGCTCTTCTCAAATATGCATCTGCTCAAACCGGCATCTATGTCCCATATCATAGAGACGGTAAAGCTCGGTCTTCCTGTAGGTCTTCAGAGTATGCTCTTTTCTATGATTTCCATGACCATCGCCCGTATCGTGGCAGACTATGGAGCAGCCGCCGTAGCTGTACAAAAAGTTGGAGCACAGATTGAAAGTATTGCCTGGATGACTGCCGAAGGATTCGGCTCTGCGGTCAATTCCTTTATTGCCCAAAATCACGGCGCCGGTAAAAAAGAACGTATCCGCAAGGGCTATTTTACGGCTATGACGATCATGCTTCTCTGGGGAACATTCACAAGCGTTGTACTTTTTGTTTTTCCGGAACAGCTTATGCAAATCTTCATTCATGAAGCAGATGTTGTGCCGATTGGAGTAGACTATCTGAAAATACTTGCTGTTTCCGAAGTATTTGCATGCCTGGAAATGACTGCTGCAGGAGCTTTCCAAGGACTTGGAAAATCTATCTTCTCCTCGCTCATCATTATTATTTTTACTGCGCTTCGAATTCCTATGGCATTAGCGCTTTCCGCTACTGCTCTTGGATTAAATGGTGTCTGGTGGAGTATTTCAATTTCCAGCATTATCCGCGGATTTCTTCTTCCTGCTGCATTTGGCTATGTTCTTCATCACTATATGAAATCTGCAGCAAACAATAAATTCATTTAAAACTATAACTGGATTTTTGTGACAGCTCTTCGCTGCAATAAAATTGAATCACATGGTACATACTAATTCCGAAAAGGAGGAATCAGTATGTACCATTTTTTACCGATAAAAGATATTTTTGCCCGGGAAATTCTTGACTCCCGCGGCAATCCTACGATTGAAGTAGATGTACTTGCCGGAAATGATATTCTCGGACGCGCAGCCGTTCCATCCGGCGCTTCTACAGGACAATTTGAAGCAGTTGAACTGCGGGACGGTGAAAATCGTTACCGTGGTCTTGGTGTACTCCGTGCCGTCGATCACGTCAATTGCGATATTGCAGATGCCCTGGTTGGCATGAATGTTTTCGATCAGAGACAGATTGACGCGCTTCTTCTTCGCCGAGACGGAACTGACAACAAAAGTAATCTTGGTGCCAATGCCATGCTCGGTGTCTCTCTTGCCTGTGCAAGAGCTGCCGCCCAGGCAATAAAACTTCCGCTTTATCGTTATCTTGGCGGAATCAATGCCCATCGGCTTCCTGTTCCAATGATGAACATTTTAAACGGCGGACGTCACGCAGATAATAATATTGATTTTCAGGAATTTATGATCATGCCGACAAAAGCCTGTTCGTTTCATGAATCTCTTCGCATCGGCTCTGAAATTTACCATACGCTGCGAAATCTCTTAAAAGAACAAAATCTTTCTACTGCTGTTGGCGACGAGGGCGGATTTGCTCCGGAACTCTCCAATGCAAAAGCCGTGCTCTCTGTCATAACAGAAGCAATTCGGCGTGCCGGATACCAACCAAAAGAAGACATCGTAATTGCACTTGATGCAGCGGCCAGTGAACTCTATGACACTTCCTTTCACAAATATATATTTGAAGGAGAAGGGCGTGCAAGCAACACCAAGATACTTCGCTCTTCCGAAGAAATGATTGAATATTATGAAGAACTTATAAATGAATTCCCTATTGCTTCTATTGAAGATCCTCTGGATGAAGAAGACTGGGATGGATGGGAACTGCTCACGACACGACTTGGAAATGATGTACAGCTTGTCGGTGACGACCTCTTCGCTACTAACCGCAAACGTCTGGAACTCGGAATCGGCCGTGGTACAGCCAACGCAATTCTAATTAAGGTCAACCAAATTGGAACTCTAACGGAGGCAGTCGATGCCATTGAAACTGCCCGTTCCCACGGCTACAAAGCGATCATCTCTCACCGCTCCGGTGAAACAGAAGATACGTTTATTTCCGATCTTTCCGTCGCATTTAATACCGGACAGATAAAAACTGGTGCTCCATGCCGTTCTGAACGCACTGCAAAATATAATCGCCTTCTCCGCATCGAAGAAGAACTTGACTCTGCATCAGTATATGATGATCCATTTTTCTGGAAATATGAATAGATAAAATCCGGCAGCTGCTCATTGCCAGCTGCCGGACACTCTAAAACTTCGCTTCTATAGAACGGTATCTGCAATTTATTCTATTACAAGACCTTCTTCTTTCATAACATCAATGATTTGATGCACATATTTCTCACACAGTTCATCTGTCCCTGCCTCTACCATAACACGCAGCAGCGGTTCTGTTCCGCTCTCTCTTACAAGAATACGGCCTTCCTGTCCAAGGGCTTCTTCAACATTCTCAATTGCTTTTACAACAGCCGGATGTGTTTTTGCTGCCGTCTTATCAGACACACGCACATTTTTCAGCAACTGCGGATAAATCTTTACCTCTTCTGTCAGCTTTCCAAGACTCTGTTTCTTCTCAAGAACTACCTCCATGATCATCAGGGAAGTAAGGATTCCATCTCCTGTTGTTGCATGTTTGCTAAAAATGATGTGCCCGGACTGCTCTCCACCGAGTGAGTAGTTATTCTGAGACATATTCTCATACACATATTTGTCTCCTACCTTTGTCTTCTCATAAGCAATTCCTGCCTTATCAAATGCTTTATACAGACCGAGGTTAGACATGACTGTTGTCACTACCGTATCGTGGTTCAGTCTTCCCTGTTCTTTCAGATATTTACCACATACATAAAGAATCAGATCTCCATCCACAACATTTCCATTCTCATCTACCGCAATACAGCGATCCGCATCTCCATCAAATGCAAATCCAATATCTAGATTTTTTTCTTTCACAAATGCCTGGAGCTGTTCAATATGGGTAGATCCGCAATTCGTATTAATATTAATTCCGTCCGGCTCATTACTGATGACATAAGTTTTCGCTCCCAGAGCATCATAAACACTCTTTGCAATAGATGATGCACTTCCATTTGCACAATCAAGTCCCACTCGTTTCCCTTTAAAGGATCTTGTCGCCAAAGAAATCAACTGTCCGATATATCGATTACGGCCTGCCGAATAATCTACCGTTCTTCCGATTTCTCCCCGTACGGCAAGCGGAAGTTCTTCTATCTCTCCATCTAAATAAGCCTCAATCTTCTTTTCAATCTCTGCTTCAATTTTCTGTCCCTGACCATTAATCAGCTTAATACCATTATCATAATATGGGTTATGGCTTGCAGAAATCATGATACCGCAGTCAAAGTTTTCTGTTCGTGTTACATAAGATACGCTCGGTGTTGTCGTTACATGAAGAAGATATGCGTCTGCTCCTGAAGCCGTCAGTCCTGATGCCAGTGCATATTCAAACATATAACTGCTTCTTCGTGTATCCTTTCCTATTACAATCTGCGCCTTATGCTCCTGTCCGAAATACCATCCAAGATACCGTCCAATCTTAAATGCATGCTCCACTGTCAGTACTTTGTTGGCTTCCCCGCGAAATCCGTCTGTTCCAAAATATTTCCCCATAATGCTGTCCTCCAGTATGTTTTATTTGAATTATTGTCCGTTTTTTTTGCACAATTATCTTTTTTCTATTATATTCTTTTTGATGCAAAAATCAACCTCAAAAATCAATTTTTGTAATTATTTCCAAAAAATCAATTCCTTTTTGAATATTTCCACCCAATTATCCTATCCATACTATTTTTTGCTTTTTTAATGTTATCCTGTACACTAACTCTTATGCATCATATTTTGTATTTTCCCGGAAACTTCAGCTCTTCCGCCAGTTTATTTGTCTCTACAATAAAAATTGGATTCGTAAGTTCATAATCGCTAATCTTAACACGAAACCATTGGTCCGGTTTTGTAAAAATTCCTGTCACTTCGTATTTTATCGCTGTTACAAGAAGCCCATACGCAGCAATCATCCGGTAACGGTTCGTCTGCTGCCCCTTTCTCCAACCGCGAAACTCCTGCTGCAATACTTCCGCCGCTGCAATGGCTCGTCGAGACGCATAACCGTTTACAAGATTCATCAATTTATCAAAATCCTCTTCCAAAAAGCTTCCTTCCTGAGAACTCAAAAGTCGGTCAAGAAAATTCAAAAGTGCCTGTGGAAGCGGCATCAAAAACTGTGTATATGCTTCTTTTTTCTGTCTGTTCACTATTATTTCCTCCTTTTTTCAGTACACAATTCTATACTCTTTTCATTGTATCATTGCTCCTTCTTTCTCTTCCACCTTCACTGTTCGCTTTCTTTCGACAGGATTTTTCGGCATTCCTTAATTCTTTCCACACAAAAAGCCCCGGAGCAGCAGTATGCAAAACTGCTGCCTCTCCGGGGCCGGTCTTTTTTAATGATGGAATAAACGAATTCCTGTAAATGCCATTGCCATCTGATATTTATTACATGTCTCAATTACATTGTCATCACGGACAGATCCGCCCGGCTGCGCAATGTACTTCACGCCGCTCTTATGCGCCCGCTCAATATTATCGCCAAACGGGAAGAACGCGTCTGAGCCAAGTGAAACATCCTGCATCTTATCAAGCCATGCACGCTTCTCTTCTCTTGTAAATACTTCCGGTTTTACTTTGAAAATATTTTCCCATGCGCCATCTGCCAGTACATCCATATAATCTTCACCAATGTAAAGGTCAATTGCGTTATCACGGTCTGCACGACCAATCTTGTCTACAAACTCAAGCCCTAACACCTGTGGACTCTGACGAAGCCACCAGTTATCTGCTTTTGTTCCTGCAAGGCGTGTACAATGAATACGGGACTGCTGTCCGGCGCCAATACCGATTGCCTGTCCGTCTTTTGCATAGCATACAGAGTTTGACTGTGTATATTTTAATGTAATCATAGCGATCGCAAGATCGATCTTTGCCTGCTCTGTCAATTCTTTATTTTCTGTAACAACATTTGCGAATAATTCTTCATCAATTTTCAGTTCATTTCTTCCCTGTTCAAATGTAATACCGAACACATCTTTATGTTCGATCGGAGCCGGCACATAGTCCGGATCAATCTGGATAATATTGTAATTGCCTTTCTTCTTTGCTTTTAAGATTTCAAGCGCCTCCGGCTCATATCCCGGCGCAATCACACCGTCAGAAACTTCGCGCTTAATAATCTTTGCTGTAGAAACATCACACACATCAGAAAGTGAAATAAAATCTCCGAAAGAAGACATTCTGTCAGCGCCTCTTGCTCTCGCATAAGCACATGCAAGCGGAGAAAGTTCTCCAAGATCATCTACCCAGTAAATTTTAGCTAATGTCTCACTCAACGGCAGACCAACTGCTGCTCCCGCCGGAGATACATGCTTGAAAGAAGTTGCAGCCGGAAGTCCTGTTGCTTTCTTCAATTCTTTTACAAGCTGCCATCCATTAAATGCATCCATAAAGTTAATATATCCCGGTCTTCCGTTTAATACCTGAATCGGAAGTTCACGTCCGTCAGACATAAAAATCTTTGACGGCTTCTGATTTGGGTTACATCCATATTTTAATTCTAATTCTTTCATGATTTCAGACTCCTTTATGATTCTCTATTGATCTATTTATTTTTATTTACGATTCTTGTCTCGTAAGTTCCTGTCTCAATATCAATATAGCGCACAAATAAAGACACCTTATTATCTTCATTGAGGCTGTTCCATAATGTCTCTGTAAATCCATCGATTTCATCCGGAACTGCAATCAGCTTCGGTTCTCCCTCAAAGCTTGGAAGCGGATTTCCGTCACATTTGTATGTGTGGATAAAATGTCCCTCTCCTGCTTTTGGATTCTCATAAGCAAATGTATAGCGGTTGCATCCATCCGGACATCCGTTATTGCTCTTTAAAATTGACATTGCATAGTTATATTTTCCATTCTCAATATGCATAATCCCTGAAATACGAGGTGTATAGTTCGGGGCATCCGGTTCAAATTCTCTTGTACGCAAAGACTGTTCAAATGTAAGCTGTTTGTCCATTCCTTCATAAATCGTATCCGTCTGATCTCCATTCGTCACGATTGTCTTATTGCCAAGTACTCTGACCGGTGCATAAATGATCAGACTTGGATCTGTCAGTTTTGATTCATCAAATGCCTGTGTGCGGATTCCTGCACCTTCTTCTACAAAAACACGATTTCTGCTGTTTTCACTTCTTCCCATGATAAAATATGCTGTCACTGCCTTCTTGCCGTCAGCACTTTTACCAATGATGATTCCTCTTCCCGGATAGGAATTTTCCTGTAATTCTTTTTCAATTGAAAGCATTTCCATGAGTGTTTCTCCTTTGACATCTCTTTTCTCATACATTAACAGTAACAAATCGTCTGAATTCCCCGACCGTCTCTCCTGTGAAAATAAAAAACGCCTGGGACGCAAACTATTTGCAGCCCAGACGGTCGGCATCTTTCCCTTATACTTCCTGTGGTCAATTCCACTTCCGTCAGTCATATAAGTAAGCTTAGTGTAGCATCGGACGGGAAAAATGTCAACCTGCCTGAACACAAATTTCTTTTTTAATCAGATTTCATCTAAATTTGATTTTTTATAAATTTTTTATAAAACTTCTTTATAAGAAGCCCTTTTCTCCAGCGCCTCTGTAAGCTCTGCCATGCGGCTCACATCTCCGATCAGAATGACACCGCAAAGACGATTATTCAAGAAATACAGCTTCTGATAATGTTTCTTGCCCATATCCTTAAATTCTACTGTCTTATAGATCAGGTTCGGATTCTTTCCGTTATCTCCTGCTGCAAACAACGCTGTCTTTATGCCGTGGAAGCTAAGTCCGGAAGATACTTCCTGATAAACCAGTTCATCTCCTGACGCATTGGCGCCTGCGATTCTTCCCTGTTCACTTGCCTCCGGCCAAATTGCATAATTGATTCCTTCAAATTCTGCACAGTCTCCACACGCATAAATGTCTGCAGCGCTTGTCTCCATCCGTTCATTTACTACAACAGCTTTTTCTGTCTTCACGCCTGATTTCTCTATCACAGCTGTATTTGCTCTTACGCCTGCAGAAATAATCACAAGTTCTGCCGGGAACTCTCTTCCATCGGCAAGATGTACAGAAGATACCCTATCTTCTCCTGTAAATTCCACCACCTGTACACCTGTGTGAATATCTATTCCCTGCTCTTTTGCAATCTTTTTCAGAAGTTCTGCTGCCGGTTCATCCAGCTGCCTTCCCATAAGCATCGGAGCTGCTTCCAATACCGTTACGTCACATTTAGATTTTTTCAATTCCCAGGCAGCCTCAAGTCCCAGCACACCGCCACCGATCACAATGACATGCTTCACGGATGGAAGCATTGTTTCAATCTCTTTTACATCTTTCAGACCGCGAATAGCAACAACACCTTTCTTCCCGGCTCCATTGATCGGCGGAACAAAGCATCTTGCTCCTGCTGCATAGATCAACTTTGTATAAAGGAACTGACTTCCATCCTCCAGAATTACGGTATGTGTCTCCGGCTGAATTTCTGTCACTTCTTTGCCAAGTACAAGCTGAATATGATTTTCTTCGTACCAGGATGCATCCTGCACTGCAATCTGCTCTTCATCCAACTCTGCCATAATGGATTTTGTCAGCATTGGACGATTATAAGTGCGGTACGGTTCCTCTGAAATCATCACGATATCACCTGTCTTGTCCCGTTCCCGGATTGCCGCAGCCGCCTGTAATCCCGCGATTCCATTTCCAAGAATTACATAGCAGTTCTTTGTATCATTGCGGAATGTATTCTCTTCTACCTCTACTGAAACAAAATTTTCCTTGCCAACACCACATACCGGGCATACTTCGATAGATGAATCAAAAATTTCTCCGCAGACAAGGCATTTTACAAGCGTTCTTGTACCTGATTTCTTTCTTGGATTTTCTTTTTTCTGAAGCAGGCATCCAAAATTATATCCATAATCAAAAGCATCCATAAGATTCTCTTCACCTGGTTTAAATTTCACCCGGAACCCTTCTGTCACATTCATTCGAAGCTGTTTCAAGCGTTCCACAATATGAGGAACTCCTTCTCCGCTCCAACCGTAGCTTCCAAACGCGCTCGCCAGTTTACCGCCATGCGTTCCTGCAAAGATAGATGTTGTCAGATCCCAGATTGGTTTCAGCGCCTCTCCGACAATCGTCGGTGTACCAAATAAAATACCATCTGCAAATCCAAGTTCTTCCAACACTTTTGCCTGATCTGCCTCTACCATATCATAACTTCTTACGTCAATCTCTCCACTAGCTTTGATTCCCTCTTCAATTTTCTCTGCCAGCATTTTTGTGTAGCCATATGCACTTACATACGGAATAATAACTGTTTTCTTTGGATTCGGATTTACAACTGTACACCATTCCTCATAAATATCAAGCAGCTCCGGAATATGGCTGTCAAGTACCGGTCCATGTCCGGTACAGATCATTGTTACATCCAATTCACGCACCCGTGCAAGCGCTTTTAACATAAATGGTTTAAACGGCCCGATGATACAGTCAAAATAGTATTTTGTTGCACGCATATATCCTTCTTCATCTGTCACTTTACTTCTCAGCACATCATGGAAACCGTAGTGAGAACCAAAGGAATCACACGTAACAAGAATCTGCTCTTCTTCTATATAAGTATACATTGTGTCCGGCCAGTGAAGATTCGGTACACACAGAAATCTCAGTGTCTTATCCCCAATCTTTAATTCCTGGTTATCTTTGACAATAATCGATGTAAATTCTCCATTCACAATTTCTTTTAAGAAATTAATCGCACATCCGGTTCCGATAATCTTCAATCCCGGATTGATTTCCAAAAGACGCTCTACACTTCCGGCGTGATCCGGTTCTGTATGATTGACAACAATGTAATCAATCTGATCGATCTCCGTAATCTCCTTTAATTTCTCCAGATACTCATCAAAGAATTTTGCCTTTGCCGTCTCAAATAAAATTGTTTTATCACCGGCCTTTAATACATATGAATTGTAAGAAGTACCAAATTCGGTATACATAATAATATCAAATACTCGCAGTGTATCATCTACAATTCCTGTCCAGTAAAAATTTTTTCTTAATTCTAAGCTTCTCATGCGATTCCTCCTATTCGCTGTATCTTATAATGCTGTTTATTATGAGTAGTGTAACCACTCTTGTCAATATAAACTCTTATTGCACTCCATTCTTCTCACAAATATCTTTCAGGCAGCATTTATCGCAATAAGGTTTTGTCCGTGCTGTGCAAACTGCCCTCCCATGATATACAAGCCGATGACAAAAGTCACTTCCTTCTTCCGGCGGAACAATTTTCCAAAGCGCCATCTCTACTTTCTTTGGTTCTTTTATCTGATCTACCAGTCCGATGCGGTTTACAAGCCGTATACAGTGTGTATCTGTCACAATGGCCGGCTTGTGGAACACATCTCCCATAATCAGATTGGCGCTCTTTCTTCCCACACCCGGAAGCTTCATCAGATCATCAAACTGATCCGGGATCTTTCCCCCAAAATCATCTCGCAGCATCCTCATACATGCACTAATATCCCGTGCCTTACTCTTTCCAAGTCCACATGGTTTTACAATCGCTTCAATCTCTTCCGGTGACGCATCAGCCAATGCCTCAACAGACGGATACTTGGCAAATAATTTTTCTACAATAATATTTACCCGTTCGTCTGTGCACTGGGCAGCAAGCCTTACACTAACAAGCAGCTTCCACGCCTCATCATAATCAAGCGTACAGTCTGCATCCGGATATTCTTCTGCCAAACGCCGGATCACTTCTAATGTTTTCTCCTGTAATGTCATATATTTTCTCCTGTTGTTTCCTTAATATAAATAGAATCTTCAAATACACAATCCTATACATTGATGGTATACTGTTTTTCCTGGAAAAGCAAGCCTGTTCTTCTATCAAATTCATTCATTTTTCCCGCCACAATTTGTATGCTTCATGGTATAATAGGAATAAATGAACTGAAAGGAGTTTTACTCAATTATGAAAGTATTTATCAGTGCTGATATCGAAGGAACCGCATTTACTATGAACTGGCCAGCTACCAATATCGGCGGTCATGATTACGAAAGAAGCCGTCAGGAAATGACCGAAGAAGTTCTTGCCGCAGCAGAAGGCGCCCACGCTGCCGGAGCTGACCTTGTAGTCATCAAAGACGCCCACGCTTCTGCTACCAATATTTATGCAGAACAGATGCCGGAGTATGTACAGCTGATCCGCGGCTGGAGCCGGGAACCACGAAAAATGATCGAAGGACTTGACGAGACTTTTGACGCAGCATTTTTTATAGGTTACCACAGCGCCGCCGGACTAGATGGCAATGTACTGAGCCACACAATTAACGGCTCCGTCATTCACTCTATCCGCGTAAACGGCACACCTGCTTCAGAATTTATGATCTATAGTATGCTTGCTTCCTACTATGGCGTTCCAAGTGTACTCCTGACCGGTGATAAAGCGCTTTGTGAATTTGGCAAAGAATTTTGCCCGGATCTGACAACGGTTGCCGTCAAGGAAGATGTTGGGGGCCGCTCCCAGTCACTGAGTCCAGCCCTTGTGAAGCGCCGCATCCGCGAAGCAGCTACTCAGGCTCTTCAAGGAAATCTAAAACAATGTCTGATTGATCTCCCGGAATACTTTGAAGTCGAAGTAACTTACAGGGATCACAATATTGCCTATTCCAGAAGTTTCTATCCGGGCGCTTCTCTGATCAACCCGACTACCGTAGGTTTTGCATCAGATGACTGGTATGAAGTGAACCGTTTTCTTCTGTTTGTAATCTAACAACTTCAAACGCATTTTGACTAAAAAGATGCTTTTTAGTCTTTTATTCGCATTTTTTTGGTCAAAATGCACAAATATGAATTTTACTCTTTCCTTTTTGGCTTTTTTCGCTATAATGTATGATAGCGAGAAAAAAGTCAACTTACAGAAACTTGATTTTTTTATGAAAATATAAGGAGGATTCACGTATGTCACAGAGAACAGACATTCACAAAGTACTTATCATTGGCTCCGGTCCAATCATTATCGGACAGGCCTGCGAATTTGATTATTCCGGAACACAGGCATGTAAAGCCCTTCGTAAACTGGGGTATGAAATCGTATTAGTAAACTCCAACCCTGCAACTATTATGACAGACCCTGAAACAGCAGACGTTACTTATATTGAACCATTAAATGTAGAGCGTCTCGAACAGATTATTGCTAAAGAACGTCCGGATGCCCTGCTCCCGAATCTTGGAGGACAGTCTGGGCTTAATCTTTGTTCAGAACTTGCTGCAGCAGGTGTTTTAGATAAATATAATGTACAGGTAATCGGTGTTCAGGTAGACGCTATTGAGCGTGGAGAAGACCGTATCGAATTTAAGAAAGCAATGGACAAGCTTGGTGTAGAAATGGCACGAAGCGAAGTTGCCTATTCTGTAGAAGAGGCTTTAAAGATTGCTGATGAACTTGGTTATCCGGTTGTTCTTCGTCCTGCATATACAATGGGCGGCGCCGGCGGCGGACTTGTATATAATAAGGAAGAGTTAAAAACAGTCTGTGCCAGAGGTCTTCAGGCCAGCCTTGTCGGACAGGTTCTTGTAGAGGAATCCATTCTCGGATGGGAAGAACTTGAACTTGAAGTTGTTCGTGACAAAGACAATAATATCATTACTGTCTGCTTTATCGAAAATATCGACCCTCTTGGTGTTCACACAGGGGATTCTTTTTGTTCTGCACCAATGCTTACTATTTCAGAAGAGGTTCAGAAACGTCTTCAGGAAAAATCTTATAAAATCGTTGAGTCTGTTCAGGTCATTGGCGGTACAAACGTTCAGTGGGCACATGATCCAAAGACAGACCGTGATATCGTAATCGAAATCAACCCTCGTACATCCCGTTCTTCTGCTCTTGCATCAAAAGCGACCGGATTCCCAATCGCACTTGTATCCGCTATGCTTGCAACAGGTCTGACTTTAAAAGACATTCCTTGCGGAAAATACGGCACACTTGATAAATATGTTCCGGACGGAGACTATGTTGTAATCAAGTTCGCACGTTGGGCATTCGAAAAATTCAAAGGCGTTGAAGACAAACTTGGTACTCAGATGAGAGCTGTCGGTGAAGTTATGAGTATTGGTAAAACATATAAAGAAGCATTCCAGAAAGCAATCCGCAGTCTTGAAACAGGTCGCTACGGTCTTGGAAATGCAAAAGATTTCCGTCAAAAGACAAAAGAACAGCTTCTGAAAATGCTCATTACACCATCAAGTGAACGTCACTTCATCATGTATGAGGCGCTTCGCAAAGGTGCAACTGTAGAAGAGCTTCACGAAATCACAAAAGTAAAAGCTTACTTCATTGAGCAGATGAAAGAACTGGTAGAAGAAGAAACTGCATTAGAAGCACACAAAGGCAGCCTGCCGTCTGACGAAATGCTCATTGCTGCTAAGAAAGACGGTTTCTCAGACAAATATTTAAGCCAGGTACTGGAGATTCCGGAAGAAGAAATCCGCAATCACCGTATTGAAATCGGCGTAGAAGAAGCATGGGAAGGCGTACATGTAAGCGGTACAGAAGACAGCGCATACTACTACTCTACTTACAATGCAGAAGATAAAAATCCTGTCAAGACAGATAAACCAAAAATCATGATTCTTGGCGGCGGACCAAACCGTATCGGACAGGGTATCGAATTCGACTACTGCTGCGTACACGCTTCTATGGCGCTCAAGAAACTCGGTTTTGAAACAATCATCGTAAACTGCAATCCGGAAACTGTTTCCACAGATTACGATACTTCTGATAAATTGTATTTCGAGCCACTGACATTAGAAGATGTATTAAGTATTTACAAGAAAGAAAAACCTCTTGGTGTAATCGCTCAGTTCGGTGGACAGACACCATTAAACCTTGCTGCAGAACTTGAGAAAAATGGCGTAAAGATTCTTGGAACTTCTCCATCTGTCATTGACCTTGCTGAAGACCGTGACCTCTTCCGTGAAATGATGGAAAAACTGGAAATCCCGATGCCGGAGTCAGGAATGGCTACTACAGTAGAAGAAGCCCTTGAAATCGCTTCTAAGATTGGATATCCGGTTATGGTTCGTCCTTCCTACGTTCTTGGCGGACGCGGAATGGAAGTCGTATACGACGATGACGCTATGGTAAACTACATGAAAGCTGCTGTTGGCGTGACACCGGATCGTCCGATCCTGATTGACCGTTTCTTAAATCACGCATTAGAGTGTGAAGCAGATGCCATCAGCGATGGAACTCACGCATTTGTTCCTGCGGTTATGGAACACATTGAGCTTGCCGGTGTACATTCCGGAGACTCTGCATGTATCATTCCATCTGCGCATATTTCTGAAGAAAATGTAAAAACAATTAAAGAATATACAAAGAAAATTGCCGAAGAAATGCATGTCAAAGGACTTATGAATATGCAGTACGCAATCGAAAACGGAAAGGTATATGTACTTGAAGCAAATCCTCGTGCATCCCGTACAGTACCGCTTGTTTCCAAAGTATGCAACATTCGCATGGTACCGATTGCAACCGATATCATTACTTCTGAGCTAACAGGTCGCCCATCACCGGTACCGTCTCTGAAAGAACAGGTGATTCCATATTACGGTGTGAAAGAAGCTGTCTTCCCATTCAACATGTTCCAGGAAGTAGACCCAGTACTTGGACCGGAAATGCGCTCTACCGGTGAAGTATTAGGATTATCTCCTTCTTACGGTGAAGCATTCTTCAAAGCACAAGAAGCAACACAGTCCAAGCTGCCGCTTGGCGGAACTGTTCTGATTTCTGTAAACCGCAAAGACAAGGCAGAAGTTGTGGAAGTTGCAAAGAAATTTGCAGATAACGGTTTCAAGATCGTAGCAACAGAAGGTACTTGCGAACTGATCCGTTCTGCCGGAATTGAAGCAGAGCGAGTTCTGAAGTTAACAGAAGGACGTCCGAACATCCTTGACTTGATTACAAATAACAAAATTCAGCTGATCATCAACTCTCCTGTCGGAAAAGACAGCGTCAACGATGACAGTTACCTGAGAAAAGCTGCAATCAAAGCAAAAGTTCCTTACATGACAACAATCGCTGCCGCAAAAGCAACTGCAAGCGGAATCCATCACGTACTGAAACACGGCGATGAAGATGTCAAATCTCTTCAGAAACTGCACAGCGAAATTCATGACAAATAAATCGCTTTAAAAAGAGCGTTGTGCCACAGAAAACTGTGGTTCAACGCTCCTTTTTGAATTCAAACTTATTTATTATTAAAATTTGAGTACCCATTATCATCCTTTTTTATTATTTCTCGAATGATTTCTTCAATATCTCTTCCGGCTATCGTAATATCTCTTACTTCACATTCTTTGGAAATTTTCTGTATAATCGTTACACTATCTGTAATCTCTGTATCATATTCCACTTTTATGCTATATGGTGTTATCCCCAACACATTTACCCCATCTGCTGCAAATGTCTTCTGCATCCATGGATTATGATCCAACTCAAACTCCATCTTCTTAATCTTATTAAATGAAAGTTTTACATTCTGCATGTTGTCATCCACTACAACTTTTCCATGATTAATCAGTACAATCCTTTTACATAATGATTCTATGTCCTGAAAATCATGGCTAGTAACAAGAAATGTCGTTTTTCGTTCTTCGTTCATCGTTTGAATAAATTTACGAATACTGGACTTACTCTCTGCATCCAGTCCAATTGTTGGTTCATCTAAAAATACAATTTCTGGATCATGAAGAAATGCCGCAGCTATATTACATCTCATTTTCTGCCCTAAAGATAACTGCCTCTCCGGAATAGAAAGTAGTTTGCCAATTCCCATAATATCTATGAACATATCTAAATTTTCTTTGAATCTTTTTTCTGGAATCTCATATAATTTCTGAAACATCCTATAGGATTCAATTACTGGTACATCCCACCATAGAAGGGATCGATTTCCAAATACTACTCCCATTTTTTTATTATTCTGAATTCGTTCTTTAAACGGATCTCTCCCATTAATCCGTACCGTTCCTTCTGTTGGATTTAAAATTCCACATAACATCTTAATTGTCGTAGATTTTCCACATCCATTTGGTCCTACATAACCAATTGCTTCTCCTTTTTCTATTGAGAAACTCACATCATTTACAGCTCGAAGAATATCATATTTTGGAAAAACCATAGACTTTAGCATACCCGCAAAACTGTCACTGTTCTTCCTTCTTTTATATTCTTTTACTATATTTTGCACTTCCACCTGGCTCATTTGTATTCCTCCAAATGTATTTCAATTTTATTATATTCTTTTATTGAGACTTGTTATTTATTTTTATGTTCCTGTACTATTATAGCTTTTTGTTCCAAATCTCCAGAATAATCCAGCTACAATTGATACCGCCAATGCACACAACGGCATTCCCCACAGTACCCAATTTCCGGTTTTCCCAAGAATATAAGCGGCCGGATAATATCCAACAAAGCCAAACGGAAGTACATATGTGAAAATTATCCGAATCACTCCCGGGAATACACCGATTGGGTATTTTACAAACTCTCTACATGTCTGTATCAAAACTGCTACATCTTTTCCCTGCACCACCCAAAAATCTAAACAATTAAATACCATATAGATTCCTGTATTGATCACACTTCCGCAAATAATAAATTCCATAAGAAACAGTATAAGTTCCACACTGCAAGATATCCCAAGTCGCTTCATAGAATATATCATAATTGAAATATATATAAACATACTGATAATAGCCTGCATGTGAATGGCATCACAAATCATTTGAAAAAATATGGAAGCCGGTCTTACTATCATCTTATCCATCTGACCTTCTCTAACCAGATAACTGATTCCCCACACATTATCAAAAAAAGTCTGTCCGATCGATTCTATAATTGCACACATTGAAAATAACAGACATATCTCATATGTATGCCAATTACCAATTCCACCTGCTACGTTAGCAATTGCAAATACACCAATAAAACCGGAAGCTTCTCTTAATAACATAGATATAATCAGAATAAATGTGTCAAGTGGATACTGTGTCATGGTACTGATTCCCATATGTTGATATCCTATCCAGAGTTTTGTATAATATTTTATTCTGTTCATCACACTCTAGCCTCCTTGTACCACGATTCTGCATACCACTCTGCTATATAATACCTGTGCCAGAATCCCAAGTAATACAATCCATATTACCTGAAGTCCCATATACTGGATTGCCTGCTGCAGTGGATATTTCCCAAGATAAATATTTACCGGTACTGACACCATTCCAGCAAACGGTAAGTAATTCAATATTTTCGCTACCCCTTCCGGAAACAAAAATAAGGGTACGATACCACCAGATAAAATTGATAAAAGTGCAGTCTTTGTGAATGCAAGTCCATAAGAAGCATATGTATAAAATGCACAAATACCAACCATGAATTCAAAAAAGAACATAATTACCATGCCAAGACAAATGCTGCACATAAAAAGCAAAAACTCTATTCTACCTGCCGGAAGCGATCCTCCAAGTATTAAAAATGCAATTATTGATATCGGTAACCCTTTAAATAATATAAAATATAAAAATTCTCCTGTTCTTTTCGCAAACAAATTCTGTAATAACGATATCGGACGTAAAAGTTCTACACCTATCGTTCCCTTTTTAATCCATTCGGAAAGTTCCCTATTAATACCACCACTAAATTGTGACGCTAACATTCTTGATAGAATTACATACGTTGTCATCTGCGCCATTGTATACCCTGCAAGTGTTTCCTGCTTTCTAAATACAAACTGCCACAGAAAATAGTAAATAAAAATTGATGCTGATATGCTCCCTTTATGAGAGACAGTGAAAAAACAAACTGTCATCATGAAGGGAGCAATTCTATGTCACAAAAAGGTAAACTAAACACAGAAGAAAAA
>JAGZJD010000052.1 GCA_018365895.1 Lachnospiraceae bacterium
CTGGAATATGCAATCAGTATTAAAAATGTATTAGAATTATATGGAATAGAAGGAAAAGATCTGGATGGTGTCATCATCTCCTCTGTTGTTCCTCCGGTTACCAATCAGATGAGAGAATCGGTAGAAAAAGTAACGGGATTAAAGGCAATGGTTGTGGGGCCGGGAGTGAAAAATGGTCTGCATATTCAGATGGATAATCCTGCTCAGGTAGGAAGCGATCTGATTGTCAATGCAGTTGCAGCGCTGCATGAGTATCAGCCGCCGCTGATTGTGATCGATATGGGAACTGCGACGACGCTTTCTGTTGTAGACCGGGAGCGGAACTATATCGGAGGAATGATTTTACCGGGAATAAGAGTTTCGCTGGACTCCCTTGTCAGCAGAACCTCCCAGTTATCGAAGATTAGCCTGGAGGCTCCTAAGCGCCTTATTGGTAAAAATACTACAGAATGTATGAAGAGTGGTGTCGTACATGGAAATGCAGCTTGTATCGATGGCATGATTGAACGGATTGAAGCAGAACTCGGAGAAAAAGCAACAGTGCTTGCCACAGGAGGTCTGGCGCAGGTTATCATACCTCATTGCTACCATGAAATTATTGTAGATGATGCGCTGCTATTAAAAGGGCTACTTCTGATTTATTTGAAAAATCAGGAAGAACCGAAGAAACGGCGCAGATAATCAGAATAGCAATGAGTGCTGAGGGATAGGAAAATAGAAAAGCAAAGTGCGAAAAAAAAGGCAGTACGTTTAAAGTTGAGTATAAACTTATAAACGTGCTGTCTTTTTTTGAGTGTGAGAAAAAAATGACAGGGAGAAAACGCAGGAAAGAGGTGTTTTTCGTAACAAAAAATGATTTTAGCAATTTTTTATGATAAAATTACCAATATGTAAGTAAAATATGGTTAAAAAATGTTTTGGAGTGATATAAAAATAACAAAAATTTAGTAATACAATTACTAAAATAAATAACTAAATTAGTAAAAAGCAGTGAAAAATAGATAAAAATACACAAAAAAACAATTAAAAATAGAATAAAATAATAGAAAGGTACTAAAACAGATGCTATAATTACATTATCGAAAAAGTTCGAAAGTAAATAAGTAGTAAAACTGTTTGGTAAAAAGGTGGTAAAATGACGACATTAAAGGATGTGGCAGCAAAGGCAGGCGTATCACAGGCCGCAGTTTCAAGAGTGTTAAAGAATGACAGAACATTTTCTGTATCAGAAGGAACGCGACAGAGGATTTTGAGAGCAGCTGAAGAATTGGAATACCGGGGGCGGTCAGAACGGTTGGAACATACATTTGTAGACTTGCCGGAGGGAAAGATTGGAATCTTTCTTTTATATCAGGAATTGCTGGAAATTGAAGACAGCTATTATCAGATTGTTCGTCTGAGCTTAAAACGGGAACTGGAAAAGAATGGCATGAAAGTCGAAGAGATCTTTCTGGATACGATGGAAAAAGGAATTGAAAAGTTTTCAGGTTTTCAGGGCATTGTCTTAGTCGGTCATCCTGGGCTGTGGTTTCATGCGAGCGAGTTGAGGACATTGCTTAGAGAAGCCAGTATTCCTGTTGTCTGTGCAGATTTTGAATTGGAAGAGGGAGAACTGGATGCAGATTACATTGTCAATGATTTTGAGAGTGTTGTGCAAAAAGCAGTAGAATGTTTTGAAAGAAATCGGTATGAGGAAATTGGCTATATCGGAACGTATGGGATTGAGATTTACGGCTCACTAAAGGCAGACAGGCGTTATCTGTATTTTAAAAAGATGTTAGAGCAAAGAGGAGTGTTCCGGGAAGAGTTTGTCTGGCTGACAAACAATAGCTATATTACGGATGGATATGAGCTCGGAAAGAAAATTTTAAGAGAACATCGCAAGCTTCCGCGAGCAGTATTTACAGAAAATGACAGTCTTGCAATTGGATTTCTGCGTGCACTGAAAGAAAACGCAGTCAGTGTTCCCGATGAGATTGCGATTATTGGATGCAATGATGTGCAATCAGCGGCATTTATGACTCCGCCTCTGACAAGTGTGCGTCTTGCTAATGATTTGATCGGAACGATGTCTGCACGTCTTCTATTAGAGAGGATGATGACTGAGAGAACAGAGAGTGTAAAAGTTGTTGTTCCGAATAAACTGATCATTCGGGGGAGCTGCAGTGATAGTCAGCCGTTATAACTATAAAAGATAAAAGCAAACTGCCGATGATTGGCAGAAAAATATTATAAGAATTAGGAAATGATTTTAGGAGGGGCGATATGGAATTTAATTATCAACATCAGGACTGGAGTAATCTAAAGGTACTTGGAAGAAACCGGATGCCGGTTCGTCCATTTTACACAGGGTGGCAGTCGAAAGAAGATGCGAGAACAAAGAAAAAAGAAGAGAGCGGAAAGTATACTTGTCTGAATGGAACGTGGAAATTTGCTTATTTCACATCACCGTTCCTTGTTCCGGAAAGCTGTACAGCAGAAGCGTTTGATGACAGTGAATGGGATCAGATGCCGGTTCCGGGACATTGGCAGTTAAATGGATATGATCATCCGCATTATAATGATGCTTACGCGCTATTTCCGATTACAGATGATCCGACAATCCAGGCAGACAATCCGACAGGTGTGTACCGCAGAACACTGCAGGTAGAAAAACAGGATACATTAGAATATATGTTACGGTTTGATGGTGTAGAAAGCGCTTACCATGTATGGGTAAACGGACAGCAGGTTGGATATAGCCAGGGTCCAAGAAACACAGCAGAATTTGACATTACACCATATGTAAAAAATGGAGAAAATGTGATTGCTGTTGAAGTTTATAAATATTCTGATGGAAGTTACCTGGAGAATCAGGATATGTGGTGGTTTGCAGGAATCATCAGAGATGTAGCGCTGATTACCCGTCCACTCGTGCATTTATCAGATTATAAGATTGACGCATTACTGGAAGAAGATCTTTCAACAGGAAATTTTCATGGAGAGCTTGTTGTTGAAAATCATACATTAGAGACAGTGGAACTCACGGTAGAGACAGAATTGTATGATGGAGAGAAGAAAATTTTTGCGGAAGAACATCCGGTAATTCTTTCTGGTGCAGACTCAGATGATGAGAAGCAATGTCAGGAAGGAAAAATGACGGTTGTAATCGACCAGAAGATTCCGGGAGTACAGCCGTGGTCAGCAGAAGTTCCGTATTTATATGATGTTGTTATGACAGTGAAACAGAATGGAGAAGTTATTGAGGCGTATTCCTGTCGGACAGGTTTTAGGACAATCTGCTTAAAAGAAGGATTGTTCTATGTCAATGGCGTTCCGATTAAATTAAGAGGGGTAAACCGCCACGACTGGAATGAACATACAGGGCGTTGTATCCGAGAAGAAGATATGCTGGCAGACTTGTATCTGATGAAACAGAACAATATTAATGCGGTTCGTACATCACACTATCCGCCGACACCAGTATTTTTGGATATGTGTGATACACTTGGACTCTATGTGATGGAAGAAGCAGATCTGGAATGTAACCAGATGTCTTATACAAAGAAAATGAACCGTATTAGTGATGATACACTTTGGGAAGCAGCTTATGTTGATCGTGCAGAGCGTATGGTAAGAAGGGATAAGAATCATCCATCTATTCTGTTCTGGTCACTTGGAAATGAATCCGGATTTGGTTCTGCCTTTGTGGAAGAAGGAAAATTTGTGAAAGCATATGATCCAACAAGATTAATCCACTATGAAGAAGACAGAGATGCTTCTATTGCAGATGTTTACAGTACGATGTACACAAGACACCATCAGTTGGAGATGCTTGGAAAAGATACTTCAAAACCAAAACCGCATGTGGTATGTGAATATGCTCATGCAATGGGAAATGGTCCGGGAGGATTAAAGGAATACTGGGAAATCTATGAGAAATATCCTCGCCTTCAGGGTGGGTTCATCTGGGAGTGGGTTGACCACGGTTTAAAGAAAACAGATGAAAATGGAAAATCCTATTATACATACGGTGGAGATTATGAAGATCATCCAAACAGTGGAGCATTTTGCTGTGACGGACTGATTCAGGCAGACCGTACACCGACACCGGCAATTCTGCAAGTGAAGAAAGTGCTGGAACCGGTTGTTTTCCACGGCTTTGATCCATGTACAGGAATGATCACGGTAGAAAATAAATATGACTTCCAGGGATTAGAGCATTTGGAAGCAACAGCAGTGATTGAATATCCGGAAGCAGGAACAACTGTAAAAGAAGTAGCAGTAGACTTGAGCGGAATCAAACCGCATGAGATGAAGCAGGTTCAGATTTATCATCCGGAAGAATTACAGCTTGAGGATGCAGCAGAAGACTGTTGGATGACAATCCGTGTTGCATATCGCGAGAAACCGGTATGGGCAGCAGAAGAACACCATGAAGTTGCATTCCATCAGGAATTATTAAAAGCAGGTGTGAAAGAAGTTCAGACAGCTCCGGCGGCAGAGATTCAAGTATCTGAGGAGGCAGGAGTGATCCTTGTTCAGGGAACAGATTTTGAAGTTGGATTTGACCGTGTTCATGGAAATCTGTGTAAATATGTATTCAAAGGAGAAACGCTGATCCAGGAAGGAAGAGATATGAACTTCTGGCGTGCTCCGGTAGATAATGATATTAATGCAAGAAAAATCTGGCAGACAGGTATGATCGATCATGTATGTAATGTTGTGGAAAATGTTGCGGTAGAAGAGAAAGAGAATGAAGTTGTGATTGCCGTAAAACAGTTCTATGCGCCGATTATTCTTGAATGGAAGATTTTAATTAAAGCTGAGTATCGTATCAGCACAGAAGGAGTAGTCACTGTAAAATACCACGGAACACCGGTTGGAAATCAGCTTCCGGAATCCTTCCCTAGAATTGGGCTGCGTTACGTTCTTCCAAAAGGATGTGAACAGGTAAAATGGTATGGAAGAGGACCTCTGGAAACTTATAAGGACTGCAAAGAAGGAAACAGATTCGGCTGCTTTGAAAGCACAGTTTCAGACTTCTATTTCCCATATGTAGTACCTCAGGAAACAGGAAACCATGAGGATACAAAATGGGTAGAATTTGCAGGAATGAATGGACGTATTCTCCGCATTGAAGCGAAAGATACATTTGCATTTGGAGCATTGCACTATACGCAGGAAGCGCTTACAAAAGCAACGCATACGAATGAAGTAGAACCGATGGAAGAGACTGTACTTTGTATCGATTATGCACAGCATGGCCTTGGAAGTGCAAGCTGGGGAGCAGAATGTCTTGAGAAAGATCGTCTGCATCCGGAAGTATTCGAATTCGAATGGAGCATCAGCGGAAAATAAAAATGCATTCTAAATAAAATGGAGGTAAAGGAATGAGCAGCAAAACAGACGCAGATTATAGTCTGCCAAAGAGAAAAAGCTTAATGACAAGGAAAAATGCACCGTATCTGTTTTTGACACCAATGATTATATTGTTTTCTGTATTTATGATTTATCCGGTTATTAAGTCATTAATACTGAGTTTCCAGGACTTTACAGACGGACAGTATATTTTCTGTGGAATTCAGAATTATGTTACGATGTTCAAAGATCCAATCTTTTGGAAATCGCTGAAAAACACATTTATTTATCTGGCAGTACAGGTACCGGTCATGGTAGTACTCTCACTGGTACTTGGAGTTATGGTGGAACAGGCTTTCTTAAAGTTCCGTTCCGGGTTCCGTATGAGTATCTTCCTGCCGTCAGTAACAGCATTAGTAGCATATGCAATTGTGTTTAAATTATTATTTAACACAGATTTTGGTCTTGTAAACCATGCACTAAGAGCACTTGGATTCACTGGGGTTGACTGGCTGAATACTGTGTGGGGCGCAAGAATGGCAATCATTATTGGTATCACATGGAGATGGACAGGATACAATACAATCATTATGATTGCAGGATTGAAGAATATTCCATTGGAACTATATGAATCAGCAGATATCGATGGAGCAAATGCGTTCCAGAAATTCTTTTATATCACAATTCCGATGGTAAAATCTATCATTTTATTTGTCAGCATTACATCAACAATCGGTACATTGCAGTTATTCGATGAATCTTTCATCTTAACAGGCGGAGGACCGGATAATGCTACTATTACGATTGGACATTATTTGTATAATACAGGATTCTCATATTACAAGTTCGGCTATGCAGCCGCAATCAGCTATGCACTCGTTGTAATCATTGGAATTTTGTCAATCATTCAGTTTAGAATGTCGAAAGGAGGAGAAGATTAATGAAAAAGAGTAAAGCGAATGCGTCAAAGATTTTTACATACGTATTTTTAATTATTGCAGCATTTATCTCTCTGTTTCCATTCTATTTTATGTTTGTATCAGCAACAAATACAAATGCAGATATTTTAAGCGCGACACCAAAGCTTTTCTTTGGCACAAACTTATTAGCGAACCTGGCAAACTTAAATAAACGCCTGGATTTGGGAAGAATTCTGTTGAACTCCTGTATTTTGACATTTACTTATACAGGATTGGCAATGCTTCTCCATTCCATGTCAGGATATGCATTTGCAAAATATGAATTTAAAGGGAAAAACCTTATTTTTGGTATCATTATGATAACAATGATGATCCCGGGACAGGTAATGTATGTGCCATTGTTTACGTTGATGAATAATATCGGCTGGGCAAATACATATCAGGCAGTGATCCTTCCTGGACTGGCAGGAGCCTTCGGAATGTTCCTGATGCGGCAAAATATGTTGGCATTCCCGACATCGTTGATCGAGGCGGCGAGAATTGATGGATATGGCGAGTTTTCAATCTTTATGAAAGTCGTTATGCCTTCTATGAAACCGGCGCTTGGTGCAATGGGAATTTACATGTTTATGAGTATGTGGAACAGCTTCATGTGGCCGTTGATCATTTTAGGAACAAAATCTATGTATAACTTCCCGGTGGCGCTTTCTATGCTGGACGGAGTTGCATGGAGAAAAGATTACGGTGTAATTATGTTAGCAACAGTGTTTGCAGTATTACCAATCTTAATTGTCTTTCTTGTGTTTCAGAAACAGTTCGTTGCCGGCGTGATGGGCGGAGCTGTAAAAGAATAAATTTCATCTAAAGGAGGAAAATGAAATGAAAAAGAAACTATTGGCAATTTTAATGGCAACAGCAATGACAGCATCATTAGCTGCTTGCGGCGGTGGCGGATCCGACGCGAAGAAAGAAGGCGGATCTAAGGATGGAGAATTATCCGGAACAGTAACTGTATGGAGCTGGGATGTGGCGTTAGCTCATATGGAGGCGCAGGCAGAAAAATTTAACGAGAAATATCCAGATGTTGAATTTAACTTTGAAGAAATGGGTGTTCAGCAGGTATATCAGAAAATGACAACATGTCTGCAGTCTGGAATCGGACTTCCGGATATTGTATCTCTTGAAGGAGAGCAGATGGCAAAATTCGGCGAGAAGTTCCCGGGAAAATTTGAAGAATTTACTGATATGATCAATAAAGATGATTTCTTCCCGATTAAGATTGCTGAATGTACAATTGATGACAAAATTATCGCATATCCGTGGGATTCAGGCCCGTGTGGAATGTTCTACCGTGCAGATTTATTTGAAGAAGCTGGAATCAAAGCAGAAGATATCGTAACATGGGATGATTTTATTGAAGCCGGTAAAGTTTTGAAAGACAAAACAGGCGTTGATATGCTTTGTATGGCAGAGTCAAGAAATGATGCTACATACCGTTCTATGTTAATGCAGCTTGGTAAGTTCTATTTTGATGAAGAAGGGAATCCGCAGGTAAATTCTGAAGAATCTATCAGAGCGATGGAAATGTGCAAAAAAATGTACGAAGCAGGCATTACATTTAATAACTCTTCTTGGGATGATATGGTTGCAGGTATGACATCTGATAAATATGCTTGTATTGCAGAGGCAGTTTGGATGGTTGGTTCTATTAAAGATGCAGCTCCGGATCAGGCTGGTAAATGGGCTTGTATGCCGCTTCCGAAATTTGATGCAGATGCAGAAGCAATGGGCGCATCTAATGGTGGATCAGTTCTTGCAGTTCCGTCAGCAAGTGAAAATGCAGAAGCAGCAAAAGAATTTGTAAAATTCTGTATGGAAGATGTTGATGCAAACGTAGAAGGATTCCAGAACTATGGTTTATATCCGTCATACCTTCCGGCGTTAGAGTCAGAAGTATTCCAGGAAGGCGATGAATACTTTGGCGGACAGAAATTATTTGATATGTTTACAGAGATTGGTAAAACAGTACCTCAGGTAAACTACACATCTAACTTTGCTGAAGCAATTGAAATGTCTAAAAACTGTGTAGCAAGAGTACTCCTAGAGGATGCAGATCCTGCAAAAGTTCTAAATGATGAACAGGAAGAAATGGAAGCAAAATTCGGTAAATAATAATCAGGATGAAAAATAAGTGTTGGGGGGTTTTCCTCTGGCACTTATTTTTAGAAGGGAGGATTATTTGTACGAGACAAAGAAAATAAAACGAGAAATCTACCACATCATTATTCCGATGATCCTGGAAAATATTCTTCAGATTTCAGCAAGTCTTATTACAACAGCAATGGTTGGACGACTTCTGGCAAATGATATTTCTGCACAGGGAATCTGTGTCAGGATAACGGATACGCTGTGGGTATTTTATAAAGGAGTGGCGATTGGTGCCACGGTTCTGATCGCGCGCGCTTATGGTGCAGGAAAGAAAGAAAACTGCAGAAAAATTATGGAGCAGACGTTATTGACAGAATTAGCAGTTGTTTTGCTTGTGCAGATTTTTTTATTTTTCCGTGCGGATATTTTCCTTGGATTTTTCTCAAAAGATCCACAAATTCTGACACTTGCACAAAGCTATATGAAAATTGTAGTGATAGGATTTACAGGAAATGTTATAATGACTCTTGTTACAGCAGCGTTCCAGGGATATGGAAATACAAAAATACCAATGTATATTGCGGCGGCAATGAATGTTGTAAACATTGCCTGTGGTTATGTCTTTATTTTTGGTATAGGTCCATTGAAAGGAATGGGAATTCAGGGTGCAGCTGCAGCGCTTGTCACAGCGCAGACATTTGGAGCTGTTCTTGGATTGTATTTGCTGTACAATAAGAAAAAGGGGTTATTCTCAGATACGGTACGTCAGGGAAGTTTCTTTAAGCTTGACCGTAAATGCATTTATGAAGTATATACAACGGGTATTCCGGCAGCTTTGGAAAGCATGTTCTGGCAATTTTCAGCTATTATTTTAAGTAAGATTATTCTTTCTTACGGAGCGGCAGCATTTGCAGCTTATCAGCTTGGAATTCAGGCTGAAACGATTACAGAAATGCCTGCAATTGGCTTTAGTACAGCTTCCACAACATTGGCGGCGCGTGCAATCGGAAAGCGGGATCAGAAGCTGCAGAAAATATACTTTAAAGAACTTTTGAAAGTAGGAACAGCTATCAGTGTCGTAACATCACTTCTGTTGATTCTGCTGCCAAAAGTGTTTATGCAGATGATGACGAACAAACCGGAACTTCAGGCAATTGGTGTTGTATATGTGTTTGTGATGGGATTTATTCAGATTCCGCAGAACTTATCAAGAATATACAATGGAACAATCCGGGCGCTTGGCTATAAGAATACGCCAATGCTTGTAGCAGGATTTGGAATCTGGATCGTCAGAATTCCGCTTTGCCTGCTGGCGGCATTTGTTCTGAAGCTTCCAATCACAGCAATTTGGATTGTGATTGCGCTGGATCAGCTTTCAAGATTCTGTCTAAGTGTATTTTTGTACGGACGTATCGGTAAGAAGAATATATTCCCTGCAGATACATTAGAAATGGAGTAAAGAAACAATGAAAAACAAATTAGGAATTGCAGGACTTCTGGCAGTAACAATCATATGGGGAGGGGGCTTTGTAGCCAGCGATATTGCGCTTGCAGGGCTGACGCCTTTTCAGATTATGGCAATCCGTTTCCTGATTGCAACGATTGTAATGGCAGTGCTTGCAGGAAAAGAGATTAAAACGATTCGGAAAGAAGAATGGAAATGCGGTGCAATTCTTGGATTCTTTCTGTTTGGAGGATTTGCACTTCAGATTATTGGACTTCAGTATACGACACCGTCCAAAAATGCATTTTTAACAGCTACGAATGTAGTGTTTGTTCCATTTATTGCGATGGTACTCTATAAGAAAAAAGTAAAAGCACAGTCGCTTGTAGGGGCGGCAATGGCGATTATAGGAGCCGGAGTGCTCTCGCTGCAGGCAGATTTTAGTATGGGAATTGGTGATGCCCTTACCCTTATTTGTGCAGTTTGTTTTGCATTTCAGATTTTCCTGACAGGAGAGTTTGTTGGAAGAATCCGTCCTATGGTACTGAATTTTATTCAGATGTCGATGGCGTTTGTATGCTCTTTGGTAGGCTATCTCTTTTCAGGGGAGCTGGCGTTCCATGCAGATAAAAACAGCATCTGGGCAGTATTATATCTTGGTCTGATCAGTACCTGCCTGACTTACTTTTTACAGACACTTTCACAGAGATATGTGGAAGAAACGAAAGCGGCTATTATTCTTTCAATGGAAGCGGTATTTGGAACAGTATTTTCTGTCATTCTGCTTCATGAGCAGGTAACGGCAAAGATGCTAATCGGATCAGCGTTGATTCTTGGAGCAGTGCTCGTTTCAGAACTTCCTGTATTTGCGGGTAAGGAGGCAAAGGATGTCCAGAAATTGGGAGAAAATTAATAGACAGATTGATACGTTTATTGAAAAGAATCAAAATGAAATCATTGAAAATGTATGTCGTCTTGTAAGAATACCAAGCGTTGAGAAAAAAGGATGTACAACGTATCCATATGGAGTAAAGTGTGCAGAAGCGTTGGATTTTTGTGCAGAGCTTGCTAAAGAAAAAGGATTAATTGTGGATAATTATGATTATTATGGCCTGGAGATCAGACTGCAAAAGGAGCAGAGCGGAAAACGGCTGCTTTTTGCGGCACATGTGGATGTCGTTCCGGCATCGGAAGGAAATCTCTACCCACCTTTTCAGGGAATTGTGGATAAAGGCTATCTTATTGGACGCGGTGTAGTAGATGACAAAGCGCCGCTGATTGCACTTTTATATGCGCTGGCATTTTTAAAAGAAGAAGAGCCGATTCCGATGAATGATATCCGATTATTTGTAGGTTCCCACGAAGAAACAGATATGGAAGATCTGAAATATTATCTTCAAAGAGCAGGGCAGCCGGAGTTTGGCATTGCAGCGGATGATGATTTTCCGATTACGAATGGTGAGAAAAGCGTGTTAAAATTTCAGCTTAGAGGGAAAGAAACTATCGACGGAGTCAAAGAACTATTGCAAAAAGACAGTACCGGAGAAGTGTTTGGACTGTCGGTAATAGATCCGGTTTGCGGAAGATCTCGATGCAAAGTGACAGAAGAAATCGATGAGATGACAAAAGAAAGAATTTTGTGCTGCGATCTGAGACTTCCGTCCAGCGAAACTCTTGATGAAGCTGAGAAAAAAATCCGCGCCTTTGCGGAAAAACAGGGATTAGAGATGACTGTTCTGAGACTGGATCAGGGGTATTGGATCTCAGAAGAGGAAGAAATCCCATCGCTTCTTGTAGAGTTGTATCATAAGCTGACAACATTGGAGGATCGTCCATATATTATGGAAGGATGTACCTATGCAAGACATTTTAAACAGGGATGCGGCTTTGGTGCGGGACAGCAGGGAGAGAAGAAACCATTTCCCGAAGGTCACGGAAGCGCTCACGGGCCGGATGAGGCACAGAATATTCAGGTGCTTTTGCGGGCGCTAAAGCTTGATATTCTGGCGGCATTGGCAATTGATGAGCTGTGGAGCAAGTAATCATTATGAATAAAGGGAGCTGGACAGATGAGTGCGCCAGCTCCTTTTATCTGTGAATACGGGAAAATGCTTATGGCTATGATGTCTGACAGTTTCTGCGGTCAAATTCCGGATTGAATGCATAGAAATTGCGGCTGTCGAGACGATCCTGGACATGTCGCAGTGATTCGCCGAAACGCTGGTAGTGTACAATTTCCCGCTCTCTTAAGAAACGGATCGGATCACAGACTTCAGGGTCTTTTACGAGACGGAGAATGTTATCGTAAGTTGTTCTTGCCTTTTGTTCGGCTGCCATATCTTCGTGTAGATCAGTGATAGGATCTCCTTTTGACTGAAAATAAGTTGCTGTCCACGGAGCTCCGCTTGCCGCCTGCGGCCAGAGCGCCAGTGTGTGATCTACATAATATGGAGCAAAACCGGATTTTTCAATTTCTTCCGGAGTTAAATTGCGCGTAAGTTGATGGACAATCGCACAGATCATCTCCATATGGGCGAGCTCTTCGGTGCCGATATCAGTCAGAGTAGCGGTTACTTCATTGTACGGCATCGTATATCTCTGGCTCAGATAGCGCATAGAGGCCGCCAATTCGCCGTCCGGGCCGCCAAATTGACTTATGATGACTTGAGCCATTTTGGGATTCGGTTGTGAGATTTTTACAGGGTACTGCAATCTTTTTTCATAATTCCACATATTAACATCCTCCTTCCTGCCACGGCCACGGATCATTGATCCAGTTCCAAGTATAAGAATCGGATCGCATTGCGTAATCTACAGTGAGAGGACCGAATTCTTCAGCATATTTTTTCAGAGCCTCATTGCGGAGACGGCTGTATTCCTGATAGTAGTTCAGTGCTTCCTGATTGTCTGGGTGTGTATTGAGAAATAATTTAATGTCATCTACAGCAAAGCTTACAACATTAATGTGATGGAGCATTTCCTGACGCCGTGATGGATTTCTCATCGCATCATCCCTCCTTTTGGCATAAATGGTTTATCGAGGGCCTCGAAAATAGTTCCGCGGCAGAAGCCTTTTGACGCTTCATATGGGCAGGTCCATTGCTGCCATGGGACATAAGCCATAGCAAGCGGCATACCTTTTAATGGATCTTCGACAGCAGTCTGGCGTATACAGCTGCATCCGCAGTTCTGACGATTCGGCATTCTCTGAGGCACATTCATATTTTGATAGTTTTGCATGTGCAGTTACCCCTTTCGTTGTATTTACAATATTATTGTATGAAAAATATAAGAAAGCGTGCGTCTGTATGTGAGTCAGGATTGAATTTCTTGCGTCAGAATGTTATAGTAAGCAAAGGAAGGGGGCTTGTCGGATGAGACAGGAAGAATTTAGAATGGAACGCCCTGGACTTGTGAAGGCAGGCGATGTAGTTAAGATTACGGAGCGTGCGAACGGAAGTCTTTACAGCTATATTATTGAACCATCTGTGGCTATGTCTGGAATTTTCCGGAGTTTTGAGCGGATCAGATCGAAAGAGGGCATTGTCCATGAAGTGAAAGATACCCCAAGAGGGTTTCAGGTTGTAGTTGATTTTGATGAAGAACCGCGCAAATAGAGACGTTCACTTTGAAGCAGGAAGCTCATTGGCTTTAGAGAATGTAAGGTTCATATAGACGAGCAGTTGACAGAAGGAAGCGGCATGAAGGAGGAAAAGGACATGACAGTAAAACAGATTTCAGTATTTGTGGAGAACACAGCGGGAAAGCTGGCTGAATTTATTCGGGTGCTGTGTAAGCATAATATTAATATACGGGCACTGTCACTCGCAGATACGAGAGATTTTGGAATACTCAGACTAATTGTAGATGATACTTATGAGACGGTGCATATGTTGGAAGATGAAGGGTATGTATTTTCCATTACAAAGGTACTGGCAGTGGCGGTACCGGATGAGCCGGGATATTTGTACCGTATTTTGACAATTCTTGGAGATAACGATATTAATATTGAATATACATATGCGTTTCACCATAAAACGCAGGAGATAGCCTATATGATTTTCCGTGTGGAAGACAATGAGAAGGCAGTAGAAGTGCTGACAAGAGAAGGTGTGAAGATGATCGATCAGGAGCATCTGAGCGAGATTTAATGAGACAGTATCTTCTGAAAATCCATTGGCAGATGATTATGGCAGACGAATAAAGACATTCCGGAGGTTACTCTGGGATGTTTTTTACTTTATAGGCAAGTTTGATTTTTACAGAATTTCTAAATGAAAAAGCCTGCATAGAGGTGGGCTTGAGAATAAGTTGTCCAACACCAACACAGGCATATCCAACAGTTCTTAATTTGGAAATTACACCAGAAGATCTTGGAGATTATACAAAAATTAATGATATGATTACTGAAAAAGCAAAAGATGCTGGTATGACAGGAAAATTATCAGGATGGGCAATGCCATCTCAGGTTTATACTCCACAGTTCCAGGTTGAACTTGCCAAATATATGCATGACAACAATCTGAAACCAGAAGATGTACGTAGTGTAGAATTTTTAAATAAATTCTCGAAAGAACATATGGCAGTTGCAGCTGATTTTGCAACAGCAGGAGAAGGACTTGATAACTATTTCTTGTTTATACTTGAAGATATTTATTACTAAAATATAAAAGTACTGAAAGATGGTAGCGCACTGAGTAACCAGTGAGCTACCATTTTTTATGTGGTGTGATCTAGCGAAGCTGGACCACACTTGCCGATACATCAATGGATGGCTCTATCACAGAATACGTATGCGCGGTAGTGGTGTGCCATGCAAGGCACACAGAAGATAATGGATACCTGTAAAGCTGATTATCTGCTGAACGGCATTAAGTCCTCTTACTTACTAGACTGAGGGGAAGGAGATTAGTCACCGTCTCCTATTTTGTTGTTTTTTTCGGGAAATTGCTCTGAAATCATTCGTATTGATAAAAGTACAATAACTGTCTTGTCAGTTGTAAAGTTTTGGTGTATAATCCGTGGGAATGATAAAAAGGAGGCTCGGAATATGGGAACGTTGAAGGAAAAGATTTTAAAACTGAAACAGGAGAAAAATGCTGTGATCATGGCTCATTATTATGTGCCGGACGAGGTACAGGCAATTGCGGATGATATTGGCGATTCGTATTATTTAAGTGAACGGGCAACGAAGACAGATGCAGATATCATTGTGCTTTGCGGCGTTTCATTTATGGGAGAAAGCGCAAAGCTTCTGAATCCGGAAAAGAAGGTACTGCTTCCGGATATGCAGGCAGATTGTCCGATGGCACATATGGCAAGCCCGGAACGGATTCGTATGGTAAGAGAGCAGTATGAAGATGTGGCAGTTGTATGTTATATTAATTCTACGGCAGACTTAAAGACACAGGCAGATGTCTGTGTAACTTCTGCAAATGCGGAGAAGATTGTGCGTGCCCTGCCGAATAAATATATTTATTTTATTCCGGATCAGCATCTTGGACAGCATGTGGCGGAGAAAGTTCCGGAGAAAAAATTTATTTTTAATGACGGATATTGTCCGATTCATCGTCAGATACGAAAAGAAGATGTGCTTAGAGCGAAAGAAGAACATCCGGATGCGGTATTTCTTGTTCATCCGGAATGTGCGAAGGAAGTCGTGGATCTGGCAGAGTATGCAGGAAGCACTTCCGGAATTATCAAGTACGCATCTGCCAGTGAGCAGAAAGAGTTTTTGATTGGAACAGAAGCAGGAGTTTTCTGCGAATTAAAGAAACAGAATCCGGATAAGGCATTTTATCCGATTAATATTCATCAAGACTGTCCGGGAATGAAACTTGTTACATTGGAGAAGATTTATGACGTACTTCTGCATGAGACAAATGAGGTGCAGCTTGATAAGATGACAATGGAGCGGGCGAAACAGCCTTTGACCAGAATGCTTGAGTTAGCAAAATAAAGACGGGTGGAAGGAAATGGAAAAGACATATGATGTAATCATCGTTGGATGCGGGGCGGCAGGATTGTTCTGTGCGCTGCATCTTCCGGAGAAAATGAAAATACTGTGCATTACAAAGGATGAGGCGGATAAGAGTGATTCTTTTCTGGCGCAGGGCGGAATCTGTGTTCTGCATGATGAAAATGATTATGACAGTTTTATGGAAGATACGCTGAAGGCTGGTCATTATGAGAACAGGCGCACTTCTGTAGATAAAATGATACGCTCATCCAGAAGTGTTGTAAATGAGTTGATTGAATATGGAGTGGCATTTGCGAAAAAGGATGGAGAGTTGAATTACACAAGAGAAGGGGGACATGCAAGATCTCGTATTTTGTTTCATGCAGATGTGACTGGTAAGGAGATTACAAGTACATTGCTTGCCC
>JAGZJD010000053.1 GCA_018365895.1 Lachnospiraceae bacterium
AATACCGATTCAGCACCAGTATCACATACATTGTGAGAAGTTTGTTAAATCGTGCAGACAAAACGGCAGGGAATTTTCTACCATTGAGTCTGAATTGTAGAATTGAGAAAAATGTATGAAAAATATTCTGTGGATAGTATGTTGCTGAGAAGTAGTGTGAAAATGGTGGTACTTAAAAAGAACTATTTTGGTTAAGGGCTTCGAGTGACTGGGCAATTTCTAACTGCTTATCCGGATATAGATGTCCATAGATATTAAGTGTTGTTTCAATTTTCTCATGCCCAAGACGTTCCGCAATCAAGAGGGGAGGAAAACCAAGTTCAATGAGAAGACTTGCATGAGAATGCCGAAGATCATGAAGTCGGATTCTAGGCACACCGGAGAGGTCAGCGTACTGTTTGAGACGTTTGCCGAGCAGAGATTTGGTAAAAGGAAAAATAAAGTCCTGATCGGAAATATGGGAATTCTCAATATATTCTTGAATTCGAAGCAACAAAAATGAAGGCAGAGCAATGAAACGAATGCTTTTTGGTGTTTTGGGAGAAGTGATCAGAGTTTCGCCGTGTAGTCGCTGGAGAGATTTACAGATATAAAGTTGTTTATTCTGAAAATGAAAATCGCCGGGGGCCAGGGCAAGAAGTTCTCCTATACGGATACCGGTATGATATAGAAGAAGAAAGGCAAGTCGAAACCGTTCTTTGTCGATAACAGCTAAGAAAGAATTAAATTCCTGATAAGTCCAGAAATGCATTTCTTCAGCAGAACTCTTACCGAGAGAACCGGCGCGCAGACATGGATTTTCAGAGAGGTGATAATAGCGGACAGCATAGTTAAACACTGCGGACAATTGATTTTGAATTGTTTTTAGATAAGTGGATGAATAGCCTGTGCCATCGTTCTTTTGCAGGGTAAGAAGTTCATTTTGCCAGGAAAGGATCTGGGCAGAGGTAATTGAAGAGAGTGTTTGTTTGGCAAAATAAGGCAGAATCTTATCGCGAAAAATGTATTGCTTTGTATTCATGGTTGTCTGGCGCAGGCGCTTCTCCATATCGGACAGATAAAGATCTGTAAGTTGCTGGAATGTCATTTCATTAGAAGAAAACGTAGAAGATAAATAAGAACGTTCCCATGCTTTTGCATCCCGCTGGCGTTTGAATCCACGTTTCTTTTTCTGACGGCGCATTCCCTGTGCATCCGTGTAATAAAATTTGCAGAACCAAGTGTGAGCTTTTTTGTCATAATAAGTTGGCATATGATGTCCTCCTTGCATAAAAAATAAGTAGCTGTAGCTGCAGAATTATCATAACAAAAGGTGGTACGAAAGCGGAACTGGAATTTTGAAGAAAGATTTGGAAAATGGAAGTGGGTGTGATAAAATAAGTGGAGCGAGCAAGTGAATGAACAGGAGAAATAGGTTATGCGGATAGCAATATGTGATGATGATATTCGGTTTGCAGGAAAAATGGAGCGACTTTTAGAAGAATGTGTGGATAGTACTTCTAATTGTGATGTTTTTTTATCTGCTGAAGAACTTCTAAAAAGGGCGGAGAAAGAAAGATATCAGTTATATTTACTTGATATTGAGATGAAAGAATTAAGTGGCATGGAGGCTGCAAAAAGAATTCGAATATTTGATGAAAATGCACTGATTGTATTTGTGACGAGCTATATAGAAAAGATGCCGGAAGCATTTGACGTCAATGCATTTCATTATCTTGTGAAGCCGATTAATGAAGAAAAAGTTCGAGAAGTTATTACTAGGGCAGTGCAGAGACTAGAAGAGCATAGAAGATTTTTTTCTTTTCAAATGAAACATCAGAATCATATGATGGAATATGATCGTCTTAAATATTTAGAAAGTCAGGGACGGAAAGTGTGTGTGCACACAACAGATGGGAGAGTGTATGAATACTATGGAACTTTGAAAGAAGCACTGAAAAAGCTCGATGAGAAACAGTTTGTTCAAATTCATCAGGCTTATGTGGTAAATCTTGATAAAGTAGACAGATTTGGAAAAGAACAACTTGTCATGCAAGGAGATGAGAATCTTTCGATTTCAAGAACGTATCGAAAAATATTTTTAAGTGTGTATCAGGAGTATGTGCTTCGTGGATTACACAGGTAATTTTGGAGAGATATGCTGAAATTTAGTAAGTTGATGTGAAGTGTTGAAATAAAAAGGAATTGAGAAATATGCAGCAATTGTTTAGGCTAGGAATATCTGTAGTAGATATGGTATTGTACTTGATATTTTTGGACTGCTTTTTGCAACCATTTGAAAAAATTCGTCGATGGCAAATGTATTTATATGCGATATTGCTTGGAGTGGTACAGGCATATGTGGCTAGATTTTTAGAAATAGATATACAACAGATAGTTCTATATATTATCCTACATGTATTCATGAGTATTCTTTTTGTAAATGCTTTTCATAATGTATGGTTTCTTTTTGTGATATTCACATTTGGCAGAATTGTGTGTGCTTTTTTTATCCAGATATTGTTTGAGATTGTTTTTCAAGGAACAGATTTTGTAGGGAGAATGGAATGGATAGAAACATGGATAGCGATTATGCTACAAGGGTTAATGGTTTATTACATAAAAGTATTTAATAGTTGTGTGGAAGAGCAAAAAATGAAATTATACTGGAAAATGTTACTTTTTCCAGGAATAGAATTACTCCTTATAATAGTATTTTTGAGATATCAATTTATGCAGAATAACTCTGAAAATACTGTTTTCTATATAGTGTTCATTATGTTTATTGTAACAATTTGTTATTATTTTTTTGTGGAGAGAATGAAAAATTCGTATGAATGTGTGCTTCATCAGAAAATATCAGAAAGGCAGGATGAAGACTATCAAAAGAGATATTATGAGCAGTTGGAATATCAGCAGAAAGAAATACGGGCAATTCGTCATGATATGAAAAATCAGCTGCTTGCACTGTTGGGAGAACTAGAGAATGAAAATATAGATCGTGCAATAAATGAGATAAAAGGAATGCTAAAAGAGATTGAAGATACAACAGCAATTTTTTATACAGCGAATTCCGGGATGAATGCTGTGTTGAATTTCAAAGTAGATGAAATGAAACGTAAACAAATTTGTTTTTCGTGTGAGATAGATATTCCGGCAGAACTTCGAATAGAAGCGCGTGATCTTGGAACTTTAATCGGAAATATGTTGGATAATGCTATTGAAGCTTGTGAAAAATGTTTTGGCAAAAGATATATTTCTCTTAAAGCCGTTTATCATAATTATAGTCTTATAATTGTGTGTGAAAACAGTACCACTGGTTATGTGGAACATCTTTTGACTGAAAAGGCAGATAAAACGGTTCATGGAATAGGTGTTATAAGCATGAAACAGATTGTGAAATCGTACGGTGGGGAGATTGAATTGGAGAGTTATAAAGAATCTTTTAGAGTGAGCTGTATATTGTGGAATGTATAAGTAGTGCAATAATTAAAAACGTTCGGATGACTTATAGTGTAATAAGTTGTTCGAATTTTTTTATGGTAATTAAAAAAATGAATTAGAAAAATATAACAATAAATATGTAAGATATAACATTTCTAAAACTAATATAGATAAAAGTGTTACTATGATTTTGAAAATTACAAAGGAAAGAGGTAGAGAATTATGAATGATTATAAAAAATTAGGATTTTCAAAAGAAATTTATTATGAGTTTCCTAATATTATTAATTTAGAGGTTTATAGAGGAAAATGTCCATGTTTGTGTACACATTGTCCAGTGGGGAGATTACAGCCTGATCAACGCAAAGAATATTTTACAGAAAGCTGGGTATCAAAAGAATTATTGGAGAAAATTATTTTTGAAATGAAAAAATATTCACATAGTACTATAAGATTACATTCTGTAGGTGAGCCTATTTTATGGCCAGAACTTATTCCCGCTATAAAATTTATTTCAAAAAATCAAGTAAAAAGTTGGATTTTTACATCATTAGTTACGGAGAAAAAAGAAATTCTTGAAGCATTATGTTTATACTGTAGTATTATTGAAGTGTCAGTAAATGATACTGTTGCTCATGAATATTTGAAAAATAAAGGAATAGATGCGTTTGAAAAAGTAATTGAAAATATTAGATATATGGCAAACTTTATAGAAAATAATCATTTAAAAACGAGATTAATTGTTTCCCGGGTAGAATCAGAAAATCTAAAAGAAGATGAAAAATTTATTTCTTACTGGAAGCAAACAGGGTTAGTTGCAGATGCTTTTGTAAGAAAATATCATAATTATAATAATATCTTAGAGACGAAAGCGGAAAAGCAAGCTCAAAAAGTCCCATGTTTGGTTCATTGGATGAGATTTAATATTGCTTGTGATGGAAGAGTAGTTGTATGTTTTAACGAACTATTTAAAAAAATAGTTAGTGAAGAAATAATTTTAGGAAATATCTATGAAGAGACAATATATGACATTTGGCATAGCAATTTATATAATAAAATTAGAACTGCTGAATTATCTGAGTATAGAAGTGAAAAATTTTTTTCAAAAGACTTTCCATGTCGCAATTGTTTTTCTTGTCAATCATATGATGGAAAACGTGAAACAAGCGAGCACCAAATAGAATTATTAGAAAGTAACTAGTTTAATGTAAAGTAGATGATATTTATAGCGAGTATGTAAAATAAGAAATATGGCGTTAGGGTATGGGATTTAATAACTTAATGTAGTGTTCACTAAAATTAGGTATGGAAAGGAAACATACGATAATCGATTTGTTAAGTATTGTATGAAAGAGAAAAATGGAAAAAATATTGTTTATAAAGACACCTATCCCTATGTTGCAAGATGATAAATTGGAACCAGATATGGGTTTATTATATTGTGCAACATATGTGAAACGACATTGCGATGTTAATGTTAGTTGTGTAGATTTATCGGTAGATTCGAAAAAGAAATTGTTTGAAGAGGCGAAAGACAGCAGGATATTTTGTTTTTCTACTTTTACAGCTAATTATAATTTGACAGTAGAAATTGTTCGGGAATTACGTGAAAAAGTAAAAAAAGGAAGTATATTTATTGCAGGTGGACATCATGCTAGTGCGTTACCAGAGCAGGTTGCGAATGATTTTGATTATGTAATTCAAGGGGAAGGAGAAATAGCAGAAAGTAATTTGATTAATAAATTAATTCGTGGAGAGAAACCTAAAGAAAAAATTATAGTAGGCAAATGTGTGGAAAATTTAAATGAAATTGGATGGATAGATTATTCTTTAGTAAATATGGATAATTATACAAGAAAAGTAAATGGAAGAAAATCGATTTCTATTTTAACATCTCGGGGATGCCCATATAAATGTGAATTTTGTAATAGTACATTGATGAAAGCATATAGAACAGTTAGATTTAGAACAGCAGAAGATGTTGTAGATGAGATTAAAATGCTAAATTTCAAATATGGAATTACAAGTTTTAGAATTCAAGATGATATATTTAGCATTAATAGAAATCGATTAAGAAAAATGGCTGATTTATTAGAAGGTTATAACTTTTCTTTTAGATGTTTTGCACGTGTGGATAATATAGATGAAAAAATATTAGAAGATTTTAAAAGAATGGGAGTAGTACATTTATCGTTTGGAGTAGAATCTGGAAGTCAAAAAATTTTAGATAATATGAATAAAGGAATTTGTATTGAAGATATTTGTAAAAGTATTTTTCTTGCTAAAAAATATCAAATGAAATGTAGAGTATATTTAATAGTAGGATATCCAGGAGAAACTATAGAAACTTTAGATGAGACCATAAAACTTATAAAAGAGATTCAGCCGGATGATTTGTCTATTTATCCATTATTACCGTATCCAGGTACACCGTTATATAGTAATCCGAAGAAATATAAAATTACGTATATAGATCCTGATTTTTCAAAATATTATCAAATTTATGGAAATAAAGAATGTGGATATGTTTTTGAAACAGAATCAATGACTTTAGAAAAATTGAAATTTTATAGAGACTATTTAGTAAAAGGATTAGAAAAAGTTTGTCCATGGGCAATTGAGGATGAGGAAAATAGATAATGAAAAAAAAGGCAAGTTGTATAGTAATATTAAACGATAAGAGAGAAATAGTGTTACAAAAAAGAAGTAATAATCCCAATATTTTTTTTAGTGGATACTGGGGGATGTTTGGAGGTGCTGCATTAGAAAATGAATCAGCGGAAGAATGTATAAAAAGAGAGTTTTATGAAGAGACAGGATACAATATAAAAGAGATAAAATATTTGTTTCAGATAGAAGAGCATTGTATTGAAAGTGTTTATTTGGGATTTATAAAATCTGAAACAATATTAAAGTGTTATGAAGGAGAAAGAATAGAAGCATTTACATTTTCTGAATTATCACAATTAAATATATCAGAATATCATAGAAAAATAATAGAAAACGTAAAAAAAAATTATTTATATATGAATGATAGTATATAGATAAAAATATGGTAAATATTATGAAATATAAAAGAAGTTTAATTGTGCAAGTTAGTAATCAATGTCCTTGCTATTGTCCGGGATGCTATAATTATTTTAATAAAGAATTAGTATCTACAATAGATGTTGTTGATTTTTAAAAAAAATATGTAAAAAGATATAATATCTCTAAAATTACTATTAGTGGTGGAGATCCATTGTTGCGTTCAGATATTGAGATGTTATTGACGAGTTTGTTAAAGCTTAATATTGTATTAAATATGGATACAGTAGGAGATGCACTGTTAAATAAATTTTCTGATAATCAAATTAGGATACTTCTGACATCAGTTAATTTATTGGGGTTGCCTTTAGATGGAATTAATACGGAAACTATACAAATTTTTAGACAAGGAAGTAGTTTTGAAAATTGTATCAAAGTGTTAGAAAAAGCTTCCAGATTTAATGCTAATATATGTATTAATACGGTAGTTCATAGTGGAAATAAAAAGCAGATACTTGATATGAAAAAGATAATAGATGAAATTCCTAAAATTGTTAAATGGCAGCTATTTCAATATATGCCAATAGGACCAAGAGGTTACCGGAATAGAGAAAAGTATTTTATTACTGCATCGGAATTTGAAGAGATTAGAGAACAGGTGCAATGTTTTAAAGATAAAAGAGAATTAGAAATACAGTGTAAGTCATTATCGGAAAGAAAGAATAACTATATAATTTTAGGAACAGATGGAAAGATATGGTTTCCTAAGCAATCGTCGTATCTTGATTGGGAAAAAGAAGATAAAAATGAAGAGAGGATTATTGTTGGAAGTATTTTTGAGAAAGAAATATTTTCTAAACTTGATTCAATTTAAAGGAGAAAAGTTATGAAAGAATATACTTTTTTGAATGGTTTACATATAAAAGTTCCGCAATCGACATGTCGTGGATGTTATTTAGAAAATATGCAATGCTTGCCAGAAGAGTTGCAACCTATTTGGAGTAATAAAGATTTTATAGTCAGGCAAGATGCAGAATGCCCTGTACCTGGATTTTATATTATTTCTACTCGTAAGCATATTCAATTAATTTCTGATTTTTCTATAAAACAAGCACAAGAATTAGGGATTTTAATCTATAAGATAAGATTTTATATGAAGGAAATATTAAAAATTAATCGAGTAGAAATTATTTTGGAAGAAAGAAAAGTGAATCCACATTTTCATATTTGGTTATTACCACTATGGGAAGATATAATTGACAAATATGAAATTGACCCTAAAGTATGGAATTCAAATATATTACAAAAAGATGGGGAATTAAATGAACTTGTGGAATACTAAAGGATAAAGAGTTATGATTAAAGTTGTAGTGACTGGTGGAAGTGGATATATAGGTAATCATATAGTGAAAGTTTTCTCTAAATATGGATATGAAGTTATTTCTGTAGATTTAAAGGAAAAGAAGTGGAATGATTATAATATTAAGTCGTATAAAGGAGATATAAGAGATATAAGATTTTTGACAGAGGTTTTTGAGTCAGAAATGCCAATAGCAGGAATCATACATTGTGCAGGAGAATTAGGGATAGAGCGTTCATATAAAGAAAGCGGGATGTTTTATGAGAATAATGTTTTGTCAACAGATAATATATTAAATATGCTAGTAAGATATGAAATTAAAAATTTTATATTTGCATCATCAGCAGCGGTGTACCCTATGAATAAGAAAAGTATGAGAGAGAATATGATTATTGAAGATGCTATTTCACCATATGCAAAAAGTAAGCTTATCTGTGAAAAACATATTAACCAATTGAAACAATATTATAATTTTCAATATATAATTTTAAGATATTTTAATGTAATAGGGTGTGATACTACAGATGATGAAAGTGTAATAGAATATATGCAAAAGAAAAATATAGTTCCACAGTTGATTTTATCTGCAAACGAAAATATTCCAATAAATGTTTATGGATGTCGATATGATACGGTGGATGGTACATGTGTACGAGATTATATTGATATTTGGGATCTAGCATGCTTACATTTAAAAATTTTCAATCAGCTTATACAAAATTCTGAGGTGTATAATTTAAGTGGAATTTATAATGCTGGAACCGGAAAAGGCTACAGCGTATTAGAAATAATTAGAGAGTTTGAAAAAAACATTAATAAAAAAATACGAATTAATTTTGTGCCAGAACGAAAAGGAGATAGTAATTATTTATGTGCTGATATGGTAAAAACATTTTCGACGTTTGGTAATTATAATATGAAAAATATTTCAGAGGTATTATTAGACTTATGGCAGTCTAATAAAGAGAGATAAGATATATGCTGTTCTAATGGTAAAGATTAAAAAGGAGATGAAAGAAAAATGAAAATCACATTAATAGATGATAAACCAGGCTATGGTGGTGTTTCAGTGTGTGTTATTGCGCTGGCAAATGAATTAGTTGCAAGACAGCATGAAGTGACAATTATTGCAGCACTTAGAAGTGTATATGAAAAAAGAGTGGATTATCGTGTTCAGATTGAAGAATGTCATTTTTCAAATATACAGGAAGTTGATCGAATGATTGCTAATTTACAGAAAAGCAAGACAGATATTGTTAATTCTCATGCTGATGGAAACGTACAAATTAAGTTATTGCAGCAGAAAGAGAGAAATTACACGCTATGTTTAACAGAACATTTAGCAATTTATGATAATTTGGATTATATAAAATCACAAGGGGAATATTTCTCACTGGCAGAAGAGGCAGATAAAATCATTACAGTATCTCTTGCAGGAAGGCGAGCATTTCAACGGGCAGGAGTTAGTGAGAGACATTTGTTTACAGTGTATAATGGTGTAAAGATAAGGCCGTTTTATAAAAGGAATTATGAAAAAATTCGTTTTATGTATGCAGGGCGCTTGACTGAGACGAAAGGAATTTTTGCATTATTGAATGCAATAAAAATTGTAAAAGAAACCTATCCGGAAATCTTAGTGGATGTTTATGGAACAGGGAGACATGAAGAACAGGTAAAAGAGTTTTTAAAAGAACAGAATCTGGAACAAAACTGTGTGTTAAGAGGATTTTGTGATAATATGGAAGAAGCATATAGGAATCATGAAGTTGTGATTTCACCATCAAAAACAGAGAGTTGTTCTTTTACAATTTTAGAAGCGATGAATCATTCATGTGTTGTTATGGCTTCAGATGTTGATGGAACACGGGAACTTATTTACCATCGTATTAGTGGTTTGCTTCATCCGTTTGGAGATGCAGAAATATTGGCAAAACAAATGAAGGAAGTATTAGAGCAGCCGGAAGTACTGGAAATGTTTGCGAAAAATGCTGCATATGAAGTATATACGAGGTTTTCTCAAAAAACATGTATAGAAGAGTATTTAAATTGTCTGTTGGACACGGATATAGATGAAAGTCCTAAGATGTGAGGGAACACGGTATGAAAAAATTTGATAAATATATTGCATCAATACGCCTTGTATTTTTGGAACGTATGGCATACACGAAGGGCTTATGGTTTGATATTGTTAGTACGCTTGTATCGATTTTGCTATATTTTCTGCTTTGGCAGATTGTTTTTCGGGAGCAGAGCAGTATTGCAGGCTTTACAGCAATTGAGATGACAACGTATGTTATTCTATCAAAAATATTGAGTGCTCAATTCAGCGGTGGTGTAAATTTAATTTTTTCCAAATGGATCGTGGCGGGTGAAATTGGAACAGAGTTGCTGCGGCCCATGGGATTGTTTGCTCTTCTTGGGATGAGAAGGATGGGAGAATTTTTCTTTTCGATTATTTTTCAGGCAATACCTGTACTGATATTTGGGTATTTCTTTTTAGGCGGAGTAGGACCAGCAAGTATGATGCATCTGTCGCTTTTTTTTCTTAGTGTTATAATTTCGGTTGGAATTATGTTTTATGTGGAAATGTTATTTGGGATGGGGTGTTTTTATACGTTGAGCTATTACGCGTTGACGTACACAAAGCAGGCGCTTATGGAACTGTTTTCTGGTGGTGTTGTACCGCTTGCATTGTTTCCGGGAGTAATGGCAGATATTTTAAACATTCTTCCATTTGCAGGAATGGTTTCGATACCGGTTAATATTTTTCTTGGGAAATATACGGCATGGGAAAGTTGGTTCTACATTGGAGTTGAATTGTTCTGGTGTGCGGTGCTTTGGGTAATCACTCATGTAGTATATCGCCATGTAATTAAAAAGGTGGTTGTACAGGGGGGCTAGGTGGTGAGAAATTTATTATATGAACTTCGGATGATTAAGGCATATATGCATGTTGGTTTTCGAACGTTTACAGAATACCCACTAGATTCTGTGCTTTGGTCTGTTTCCATGTTGGCAAGAGAAGCAACTGGATTTTTCGGAATCACGCTGATTGCAGCTACTCTTGGTGGACTTGGTGGATGGACTCTTTATGAAATTTGTATCTTATTTGGAATGGCAATGATACCAGAAGCAATTGGGCAATGTTGCTTGGATTCTGTCTGGAACATTGAAGGAGCAGTGAGAAAAGGTCAAATGGATATGTATTTTGTGCGGCCGCTTCCAGTATTGCTGCAGTTGCTTTGCAGTCGGTACAATTTTCAGGCATTGATTACGTTATTTGTGGGAATTGGAATTGTAATTTACGGAACGATAAGAGCTGAGATTTCAGTTACCATTTGGAAATGCCTTTTCTTTTTATTGTTTGTGATTTTTGGGACAATTCTAAATACGTCTATTTATTTAATTTTTAACAGTCTGAATTTTTGGGTTGTTCAGAGCAAAGAGATATCCAATCTTGTGTTAACATTTCGACAGTTTGCAAAATATCCATTACATATTTTTCCAGTGGTCATTAAGTTTTGCATGACGTATGTGATTCCGTTTGGATTTGTAGGGTATTATCCGGCGCTTTATTGGATTGAAAAAGGAAATCGTTTTATTCCGGGTGGTATGATTATAGCTTCTATAGTAACGGCAGGTATTGCGATTAGTATCTGGTGTGTAGGAATAAGAAATTATAATAGTACAGGAACATAAAAGGGGGAATTTGTTGTGGCAATAATAGAAGCGAATCATCTAGTAAAAGAATATAAAAGAAAAATTCCGGGAGAGGAGATGAAAGGTGCACTTTATCACATGTTTCATCCAGAATATGAGATATTAAAAGCAGTTAATGATATTAGTTTTACTGTAGAAGAAGGGGAATCGGTTGGTTATATTGGACCAAATGGAAGTGGAAAATCTACAACAATCAAAATGCTGACGGGAATCCTTACACCGACTACAGGAACGGTAAAGGTAGATGGGAGAGTTCCGACAAAAAATCGTATCAGAAATAACCGAGAGATTGGTGTTGTCACTGGTAATCGTTCTTTTTTATTTTGGGATGTGCCAGTCATTGAATCGTTTCGTTTATTTCAGAAGATGTATGAAATCCCCGAGAAGGTATATAAAGATAATCTGGAACAGTTTACAGAACTTTTAGGACTCGCCCCGCTTCTCGGTGTGTCAGAACGTCAGCTTTCTCTCGGGCAGAAAATGCGTTGTAATATTACGGCTGCCTTTTTGCATAATCCAAAGATTGTGTATTTGGATGAACCAACTATAGGATTAGATACAAACTCTAAAAATCGGATTCGTAATTTTATCAGACAGATTAATGAAGAAAAGAAGACAACATTTTTGATCACGTCTCATGATTTTCAAGATATCGAGACGCTTTGTCGACGAATTATTTTGATTGATCACGGAAAGAAGATTCTTGATGATGGAATTGAACAGGTACGAAAAGAATTTGAGAGATATAAGAGTGTTCAGTTTGAGGTGGAAGATAATTGGGAGATGCAACACGGCGGTCATCTCATGGAAGGCGTACAGTTTTCATTCCGTGAACATTATTATGTAGATGCAGAATATGAGATTGGAAAAACAGAAGCGATGGATGTGATTCAGTTTGTTTCAAAATATTGTAAAATCAAAGACGTTTCTATTAGTGGAAGAACGATCGAAGCAATTATAGAAGACGTGCTGGAGGGAAAGCAAAGAGAGGGCATTAATCTTAATCTATAAAATGATGCAAAGCGAACGCTTATAGGCATTTACGGAAAAGAGAAGAAAAGAAATTAATCTGACATCTAATCTATAATTTATGCTATACTAGAATAAATATATAAATTTAGGAAGATTTCACACAGTTATTCTAAGGAAAGGGGGAAATCCGGGCTGCAAAACGCTGGCGAGATGTGGTCAGAGGATAAACGAAAATAAAGAGAAGATGTCTAACAGGAAAAAGAATAATAAAATTCTAATCGTAGATGACTCTGCGATTAATAGAGCCATTCTTGCAGATATGTTGGAAGAACGATATGAGATCCTGGAAGCAGAAAATGGGGTAGAAGCAGTGGAACTGCTCCACAATTACGGAATGAAGATTTCACTTGTTTTACTGGATGTTGTTATGCCGAAGATGGATGGATTTGAAGTGCTGGCAATGATGAATCGCTATCACTGGATAGAGGAGATCCCGGTGATTATGATTTCAGCAGAAAACTCGCACTCTGTTGTGGAACGGGCATATGAACTTGGTGCAGCAGATTATATCAGCAGACCATTTGATGAAGTGAGTGTCTGCCGCAGGGTAGTCAATACAATGATGCTGTATTCCAAACAAAAACGACTGATTTCTATGATTGCAGATCAGATGTATGAGAGTGAAAAAAACAGCACATTGATGATTTCGCTTTTAATCCACATTGTGGAATTCCGAAATGGAGAAAGCGGCCTTCACATTTTACATATCGGGATAGTAACGGAGATACTTTTGAAGCGTTTGCGGGAAAAAACAGACAAATATAATCTGACTCCGGAAAGAATCTCGATGATCAGTAAGGCGGCAGCTTTCCATGATATTGGAAAGATTTCGATTTCAGAAGAAATCCTGAACAAACCGGGCAGGCTGGCAGAGGAAGAATTTGAGATTATGAAGGCACATTCGCTGATTGGTGCGAATATGTTGGAAGATCTTCCGCTTCACAAAGAAGAACCGCTGGTGGAAGTGGCGTATGAGATTTGCAGGTGGCACCATGAGCGATATGATGGCAAAGGCTATCCGGACGGACTGAAAGGAGAGGAAATACCAATTTCAGCTCAGGCGGTTTCGATTGCGGACGCCTATGATGCGCTGACGAGTGAACGTGTGTATAAAAAAGCGTTTTCACATGAAAAATCATTTCAAATGATTCTAAATGGCGAGTGCGGCTGTTTTCATCCGCTGCTTTTGGAATGTCTGAGTAATATTTCTGATCGGATTCAGGAAGAGTTAACGCTGCATTCCTTTGGACAGGAGAGCAGAAAGGAAATCCGGACGATCACAGAACAGCTGTTGTCACAAAAAGAAATTACAGCATCTAACTGTACACTGAACCTTTTGGAAGAAGAGCGGGTTAAGTTTCAGTTCTTTTCTTCGCTATCATCAGAGCTTCAGTTGAGAGTAAGTTACATCAGGGAACTACGTTTGCAGTTGAATTAGAATTTGAAGAGATTGCAGAAGAAGAAAAGCAGACTGTGCTTACAGAGGGTGAAACTATCAGGGAAATATTAAGTGGAAAACATTTTCTCTTGGTGGAGGATAATGCAATTAATTCAGAAATCAATTGAAGCGGGTATGAATGGGCATATTGCAAAGCCGGTTGATATGGATCTTCTGTGCAAGACACTGGAAAAGTTACTGTAATGATTGAATGAATATAAAAAACACACTGGAACTTCAGGATACATATAGGAGGTATCCATAAAGACTCCAGTGTGTTTTACTGTTTAGAGCAGTAGCTTAATTGTCCTCTGCTATGTAGTCAGATGTTTCAGAAAGATCTGCTTCTTCCGGTTCATATCGTTTGAAAATCTTGCGGAAAAATACAGACTGAATGTAAGCAACACCAGCAGTACCGCCGATCATGCTGACAAAAAGTGTTGTATAAAGGGCATAACCGGATCTTGTAGCAATAAAAATAATTAAAACATCGATGAGAATAAACAATACAGTAAACGGAAAATGGGCAATGCTCATCAATAATGAATTTTTAATTGTAACTTTCACGCTGTTAACAAATCTTGCAAGAATCGGGAATACATAAGTAAACATACAGAAAATAATGAGTGAAATAGAAAAAATTCCGATTCGAAGCGGTTTCGCCCAACTTACTGTCATCGTTTTTACAATCTGTGTATCCGCATACATAACCCATCCGATCAGCAGAAAAAGAATCCAGATGATCGTTCCCTGTTTGAAATTCATTCGGAAAGACTTAAAAAAGTCTTTTCCAATATAAGTTTCTTCATTTTTGACCATTTTTAATGCAACACTGTACATGGCAGTCAGAGAAGCACCGATCGTAACAATTGGGATGCTGCACAAAAGAAATAAAAGGTTTAAATACATTAAGTCGAACAACTTCCCGAGAAAACGCATTACGGGATTGTCCAAATCAAAAAGTCTGTTCATAAATACCCTCCTAAAAAGCAATCTGATTAAGATTATAGTAGATTAATGTCGGAAAAGCAAGTCGGAGCACTGTGAAGATTTATAAAAATATTATAAGAAATTTATAAAATGTTGATGATTCTGGGCAAAAAAGCAGTTCTCACTTGACGAACCTTGTTAAAACATTTACAATATGATTGCGGTGAAAATCGCAAAATTTGTTAGTAATATGAGATATTCCAAAGATGCTCATATTCAAGATACCAAATATTTACAAAAAATACGAGGAGGTCGTAAAGACATGGCAAAATGGGTTTATATGTTCACTGAAGGTGACGCTTCTATGCGTAACACTCTTGGTGGAAAAGGTGCTAACCTTGCTGAGATGACAAAATTAGGTCTTCCGGTACCACAGGGATTCACAATCACAACAGATGCTTGTACACAGTACTATGAAGACGGAAGAAAGATTAACGATGAAATCATGGAACAGATCATGGATGCAATCGTTAAAATGGAAGAAGTTACTGGAAAGAAATTTGGTGACAAAGAGAATCCACTTCTTGTATCTGTTCGTTCAGGAGCAAGAGCTTCTATGCCTGGTATGATGGATACAATCCTTAACCTTGGTCTGAACGAAGAGGTTGTTGAGACATTAGCTTCTGCATCAGGAAATGCTCGTTGGGCTTGGGACTGCTACAGAAGATTTATCCAGATGTACTCTGACGTAGTTATGGAAGTAGGTAAGAAATACTTCGAAGAGCTGATCGACAAGATGAAAGAAGAAAGAGGCGTAAAACAGGACGTAGAACTGACAGCTGAAGATCTTCATGAACTTGCAGAACAGTTCAAAGCTGAATATAAAGAAAAAATCGGTGAAGAATTCCCTACAGATCCAAAGGAACAGTTAATGGGAGCTATCAAAGCTGTATTCCGTTCTTGGGACAACCCACGTGCTAACGTATACCGTCGTGACAACGATATCCCATATTCTTGGGGAACAGCTGTTAACGTACAGATG
>JAGZJD010000054.1 GCA_018365895.1 Lachnospiraceae bacterium
TTGCCTGTACATTTCAACACATTTTTGTTTGTACTCATATGAGTAACGCATAAAAATACCCTCCTTACTGGTTAGTCCAGTAAAGAGGGTACATATCATTTAACTTGGACGTTCTTTTTTTAATCAAGAAATTACTCCAGATTTTTATATGCGGTTGAAAGCATTAATTTAATACGGTTCAGCTGATTTACTTCGCTGGCACCCGGATCATAATCGATTGCAACGATATTGGAGTCAGGATGAAGACGTCTTAACTCTTTGATAACACCTTTTCCTACGATATGGTTCGGCAAGCAGGCGAAAGGCTGTGTACAGACGATGTTCTTTGTACCGCTGTGAATGAGTTCCAGCATTTCTCCGGTTAGGAACCAGCCTTCTCCGGTTTGATTTCCAAGTGATACCACTTCTTTTGCCATATTTGCCGTGTCTTTGATATGGGACGGCGGGAGAAAGTGTTTACTTTCTTTTAATGCATCACAGGCAGATTTTCGCATGGATTCCAGTACACGAATCCCAAGATTAGCTTTCCAGGCAGAAGATTTTTTCATACCAAGATGTTCGGACTTAAAATTCATATTATAGAAACTGTACAGGAAGAAATCCGTCAGATCCGGAACAACTGCCTCAGCGCCTTCTTGTTCCAGAAGCTCCACAAGATAGTTGTTTGCGACCGGAGAGAATTTGACAAGAATTTCTCCGACAATTCCTACTTTTGGTTTTTTGATATCCAGCATTGGAAGCTGATCAAATTCTTTTACAATCCGGCGGCAGAGCTGATCGAATTTTCTTTTAGAGAGATGATTGCTCTGGAGAAAATTAATACATTCCTGTCTTAACCTTTCATGGAGTGCATTGGCTGATCCTGGAATCTTTTCATAAGGGCGGGTACGATAGAGTACACGCATGAAAATGTCGCCGAGAAGCAGGGAATACACGCCTCGCAACAAGAGAGGGAGTGTAATCTGAAAACCAGGGTTATTTTCAAGACCGCTCAAATTCAATGAAATAACCGGAATATGTCCATAGCCGGCTTTGCCAAGTGCACGGCGGATAAAGCCAATGTAGTTGGAGGCACGGCAACCGCCTCCGGTCTGCGTGATGATAACCGCAAGTTTATCTGCATCGTATTCGCCGGACAGAATCGCATCCATAATCTGACCGACAACAATCAGTGATGGATAGCAGGCGTCATTGTTTACATATTTTAAGCCCGTGTTAATGGCTGCTTTATTGCTGTTCGGAAGCACTTTGATGTTATAACCGCATTTGCGAAAAGCTGGCTCTACAAGGTCAAAATGAATTGGAGACATCTGTGGACAAAGAATCGTATAATCTTTTTTCATTTCTTTTGTAAAGGGAACTTTTGTAATGGCAGTTGAATGTAGCTCTCGTGTCTCCTGTTTCTGATCCCGCACACGAATTGCAGCGAGCAGGGAACGGATACGAATTCTTGCAGCACCCAGATTATTTACTTCATCGATTTTTAAAGAAGTATAGATCTTGCCTGATCCAGTTAAAATATCGGATACCTGATCGGTTGTGACAGCATCCAGACCGCAGCCAAAAGAGTTGAGCTGAATGAGATCTAGATCATTTCTTGTCTTGACATAATTAGCGGCGGCATAAAGTCTTGAGTGGTACATCCACTGATCCATTACGAGCAACGGACGTTCTACCGGAGCTAAGTGGGAAATGGAATCCTCTGTCAAAACAGCAATATCATATGAATTAATCAGTTCAGGAATTCCGTGATTTACTTCCGGATCTACGTGATACGGACGTCCTGCAAGAACAATGCCGTGTTTATGATGTTCTTTTATGTACGCCAGTGTCTCTTCACCTTTTTTGCGGATATCATTTCTTGCATTGGAAAGTTCAGCCCAAGCTTTTGAAGCAGCTTTTCGAATTTCTTCTGCAGGAATTGAAAGAGTATTTGCTAGTTCTTTCACAAGGCAGTTTGTAAATGTTGCCTCATCTTTTAAAGAGAGGAATGGATTGAGAAAACGAACTTCTCCATTCACAATGGTGTCGATATTGTTTCGAATATTTTCTGCATAGGAAGTAACTATCGGGCAGTTATAGTGATTATTTGCATCTTCAAATTCCTGGCGTTCATAAGGAATACAAGGATAGAAGATAAAAGGCACATTCTGCCGGATTAGCCATTCTACATGCCCGTGAGCCAATTTGGCTGGATAACATTCGGATTCACTTGGAATCGACTCGATTCCCATTTCATAAATCTTATGACTGGAAGTCGGAGAAAGCAGTACCCGGTAGCCAAGTTCGGTAAAGAACGTGAACCAGAGTGGGTAATTCTCATACATATTCAAAACGCGTGGAATTCCGACAATGCCGCGCTTCGCCTCGGAAAGAGAGAGCGGTTCATAATCAAAGTAGCGGTGGAATTTGTAGTCGAATAGGTTCGGAAGTTTGTTTTGTGATTTTTCCTTGCCTAGTCCACGCTCACAGCGGTTTCCGGAAATGTAGCTCCGGCCGCCGCTGAATTTATTGACAGTCAGGCGGCAGTTGTTTGTACATCCCTTACATTTTGTCATTGTTGTTGTATAAGTAAGTGCTTCGATTTCTTTGATTGGAAGCATGGTCGTACCGGTGCATCCTTTCATTTGATAGCGTTCTCTTGCGATAAGTGCAGCGCCAAAAGCGCCCATAATACCGGCAATATCCGGGCGTACAGCATGACAGTCGGCAATACTTTCAAAACTTCGCAGGACAGCGTCGTTATAAAAAGTTCCACCCTGTACTACAATGTGAGAACCAAGTTCAGAAGCATCGGATACTTTGATTACTTTAAACAGAGCATTTTTAATAACGGAGTAGGCCAGCCCGGCAGAAATATCTGCAACAGAAGCCCCTTCTTTTTGTGCTTGTTTTACTTTAGAATTCATAAATACGGTGCAGCGCGTTCCGAGATCGATAGGATTGCGGGCAAATAGAGCTTCGTGAGCAAAATCTTCTACAGAATAGTTAAGAGATTTTGCGAAAGTTTCAATGAAAGAACCGCATCCGGAGGAACAGGCTTCATTTAACTGTACACTGTCTACTGTCTGATTTTTGATTTTAATGCACTTCATATCCTGACCGCCGATATCAAGGATACAGTCTACATCCGGCTCAAAAAAAGATGCGGCATAGTAGTGGGAGATTGTTTCCACTTCGCCTTCATCAAGCAAAAGAGCGGATTTGATTAATACTTCGCCATAGCCGGTGGAGCAGGAATGAACAATTTGTACACCATCCGGAAGATGTCGGTAAATATCTTTTATGGCAGAGATTGTTGTGCCAAGAGGATCACCGTTATTGCTTTGATAAAAAGAATACAGCAGTGTTCCGTCTTCAGCGACAAGTGCTGCTTTTGTTGTTGTAGAACCGGCATCAATTCCGAGAAAACAGTTTCCGCGATAGGTACTTAGATCCATCATTGGAACTTGGTGCCTGTCATGTCGTTTTTTAAATTCGTGATAATCTTGTTCAGAAGCAAAAAGAGGCTGGAGGCGCTCTACTTCAAATTCCATTTCGATTCGGTTTGCAAGTTTATCTCTTAACTCCAACAGAGATGTCACAACATCTTTTTTGGAGTTCAAGGCAGATCCGATGGCAGCAAAGAGATGAGAATAAGTTGGAATAATTGTATGCTCCTCATCAAGGTTCAGCGTACGGACAAATGCTTCCCGAAGTTCTGAAAGAAAATGCAATGGTCCGCCGAGAAAAGCAACATGACCACGGATAGGCTTGCCGCAGGCGAGTCCGCTGATCGTCTGGTTGACAACTGCCTGAAAAATAGAGGCAGATAAGTCTTCTTTTGTGGCGCCTTCGTTAATCAAAGGCTGGATGTCTGACTTTGCAAAAACACCGCAGCGTGCCGCAATGGTATAAAGGGCTTTATAATGTTTGGCATATTCATTTAGTCCGGTGGCGTCTGTCTGAAGAAGAGAAGCCATCTGATCGATAAATGAACCGGTACCGCCGGCACAGATTCCGTTCATACGTTGCTCGACATTTTTTCCCTCAAAATAAATAATCTTGGCGTCTTCACCGCCAAGTTCAATGGCAACATCTGTCTGAGGCGCGTAATCCTGCAAGGCAGAAGATACGGCAATTACCTCCTGAACAAAAGGAACCCCGAGATGCTTTGCCAGGGTTAAACCTCCTGAACCGGTGATCATCGGGGATACTTTGACAGAACCGACAGTATAGAGTGCCCGTCCCAGGAGATCTGAGAGGGTTTCCTGAATATTGGCATAATGCCGTTCATAGTCAGAAAAAAGTATTTCGTTATGGTCGTTTAATACAGCAATTTTAACAGTGGTGGAGCCGATGTCAATTCCTAGTGTATACAAATCTTTTTGACGCATGCTGTCACTCCTTTATCTTAATAATGTAATGTCACTACTTATTTAATATGCTTTGCATACCAACGTACATTATACGACAGAAAGGTAAAAAACACAATTTCCAAATAGCTAAAAAGATTGTTAAATATTATGAACAAATTGTGAAATGTGACATTTTTTGACGAAGGTTGGAAAAGAGAATTTAATATTTTCTAAAAAAGAAATAAACATTAGGCTTCAAATTGACAAACGTCAAAGGAAAAGTTACAATGTGTACATTATCATATATAAAAAATGAAAAGGGGAAGAATTGTATGAACTGGTTGAATAAACTGGAAAGAAAATTTGGAAAGTATGCCATTCCGAATTTAACATTCTATCTGATTGCATGTTATGTACTTGGTTTTGCCATTTCCGTGTTTATGCCGAATATGTTTTCGTATCTGACGCTGGAGCCAGCGTTGATTCTCAGAGGACAGGTTTGGAGGATTGTAAGCTGGGTGCTGATTCCGCCATCAAGTTTTGATCTCTTTACGATCATTATGCTGCTGTTTTACTATTCACTTGGAAAGACATTGGAGCAGACATGGGGAACTTTCCGGTATAATGTATATATTTTCTCGGGAATTATCTTTACGGTAATTGGTGCATTTGTGCTATATGGAATCTTTTCAATACTTGTTCCGGGATTTGCAGGAGTTGGAGGCATTATGGGAGCTTTCTTCTCGACGTATTACATTAATATGTCTATTTTCCTTGCATTTGCAGCAAGTTATCCGGAGATGCAGGTACTGCTTTATTTTGTGATCCCGATTAAGATGAAGTGGATGGGGATTCTGTATTTCGTGCTGATCGGATATGATTTCTTAAGAGGAGGCTGGCCAACGAAGGTTGTTATTTTAGCGTCGCTTCTGAACTTTATTGTATTTTTCTTATCAACAAGAAATCTTTCTCCATATAATCCGAAAGAAATACAGAGAAAACGCAAATTTCAGCAGGAAATGAAGCGATCAGCGCCGTCAGGAGACGGGCCGCGGCATCGCTGTGCAGTATGCGGCAGGACAGAGCTGGATGATCCGAATCTGGAATTCCGCTATTGCTCAAAGTGTAATGGCAATTATGAATATTGCCAGGACCATTTATTCACACATGAACATAAAAAATAACTAGGAGTGCTACTGATGAAGAAAGAACCATTTGTGACGAAAGAACAGATTGAAGAGATTGTAAAGACATATCCGACGCCATTTCATCTGTATGATGAGAGGGGAATCCGGAAGAATATGCAGGCATTAAGAGATGCATTTGCCTGGAACCCAGGATTTCGGGAATATTTCGCGGTGAAAGCAACGCCAAATCCATATCTGATGCAGATTTTGCGTGAGTACGGCTGTGGCTGTGACTGCTCTTCTTATACAGAATTGATGCTTTCGGAAGCGATCGGAGCAACCGGCGAAGACATTATGTTTTCATCTAATGCGACGCCGGCAGAGGAATTTGCTTATGCGGCGAAGCTTGGAGCGACGATCAACCTGGATGATTTTACCCATATTCAATTTTTAGAAGATACGATTGGCTATATCCCGAAAAAAATCAGCTGCAGATTCAATCCGGGCGGATTGTTCCAGATCAGTAATGATATTATGGATAATCCGGGAGACTCTAAATATGGAATGACAACAGAGCAGTTGTTTGAAGCGTTTCGGATACTGAAGGCAAAGGGCGCAGAAGAATTTGGAATTCACGCCTTTCTGGCAAGTAATACGGTGACGAACGAATACTATCCGATGCTGGCAAGAGTGTTGTTTAAACTGGCAGTACAGCTCCGGAAAGAAACGGGAGCGCATATCTCATTTATCAATTTATCAGGCGGTATCGGGATTCCGTATACACCGGATCAGGAACCGAATGATATCAGAGTGATTGGAGATGGGGTGCGCAGAGTATACGAGGAAGTGCTTGTTCCGGCAGGAATGGGAGATGTGGCAATTTATACAGAACTGGGGCGTTTTATGATGGGACCGTATGGTTGTCTTGTAACGAAAGCTGTCCACGAAAAGCATATCTATAAAGAGTATATAGGTTGTGATGCTTGTGCGGTGAATCTTATGCGACCGGCTATGTATGGAGCTTATCATCATATTACAGTTGCTGGGAAAGAACGCCATGTCTGTGATCATAAGTATGATATTACGGGCTCTCTTTGTGAGAATAATGACAAGTTTGCCATTGACCGGATGCTGCCAAAGATTGAAATCGGCGATTATCTGATTATTCATGATACAGGCGCACATGGATTTTCGATGGGTTATAACTACAATGGAAAGTTAAAGTCAGCAGAACTTCTTTTGAAAGAGAACGGAGAAGTACAACTAATCCGAAGGGCAGAAACGCCGGCAGATTATTTTGCAACATTTGATTGCTTTGAGATTGGAAAGAAATTATTGGGATAGAATGAAAACTGTCTTTAATAGAGAAAAAAAGCTTTTTCAAAAAATAAAAATGAAAAATTTTGAAGAAAAAGCTTGCATTTATCATAAAACCATGATATGATAAAAAACGGTTGAGAAACCGGCCGGTGTGTCGGAATGGCAGACGAGGCAGACTCAAAATCTGTTGTGGGCAACCACGTGCGGGTTCAAGTCCCGCCGCCGGCATAAGAGAAGTATCGCGTATGCGGTACTTTTTTTGTTGCCTGGATTTTCGATAATCGTGTTTTCATTGACTCTAAAATATGATATCATAAATGAGTATGAGAATGTACGGGCTTTTGCCGTCAGGACAGGAGTGTATCAATGAACGAAAAAATTTTATTAATCGATGGACATAGTATATTAAACCGGGCTTTTTTTGGTGTACCGGATTTGACTAATGATGAAGGACTACATACAAATGCGATATATGGATTTTTGAATATTTTATTTAAAGTTCTGGATGAAGAGCAGCCAGAGTATCTGACTGTTGCGTTTGACGTGCATGCGCCTACGTTTCGACATGAGATGTACGATGCATATAAAGGAACGAGAAAACCAATGGCAGAGGAACTGCGTCAGCAAGTACCGATCATGAAAGAAGTATTAAATGCTATGGGGATTCGCGTGATCGAGAAGGCCGGGTTAGAGGCGGATGATTTGATTGGAACACTGTCAAAACGCTGCGAAGAGAATGGGATGGAAGTGACTGTTCTTTCCGGAGACAGGGATTTGCTGCAGCTTGCTACGAATCGGGTAAAAATCCGGATTCCAAAAACAAAGCAGGGACGCACAGAGGTGGAAGATTATTATGCGGCGGATGTGAAAGAACGTTATCAGGTAACTCCGAAAGAATTTATCGATGTAAAGGCACTGATGGGAGATACATCGGATAATATTCCGGGAGTTCCGAGTATTGGAGAAAAGACTGCTACAAAAATTATTGTAGAATATGGAAGTATTGAAAATGCGTATGCACATGTCAGTGAACTGAAGCCGCCGCGGGCATCAAAAGCTCTTCAGGAGCATTACGATCTGGCAGAAATGAGCAAGACGCTGGCGACAATCTGCCTGGATGCGGATTTGGAGTATGAGATAGAAGAAGCCAGAATTGGCAATCTCTTTACATCGGAGGCATATGAATATTTTCGGAAGCTTCAGTTTAAAAATCTGTTGGCAAAGTTTGAAGCAGAGGTTCCGGTAAATGAAGTGGAAAAACATTTCCTTGAAGTAACAGAAAGAGAAGAACTTCGAAATGTGCTTGAAAAGGCAAACGAAGCAGAATGGATCGGCATTTCTCTTGAGAAAGATGAAGAACATTCTTTACCGCTCTTTGCAGACATGGGTGGCTATAGTGCAGCTGCAATTGCATTCGGAGATACGGAAATCTATCGAATTTCGGCAGGCAGAGGGATTACGATGGAGATGATCTATGAGGCATTTTCTAAATTGGAGAAGGCAGGAAAGAAAATAGCATTGTTTGATCTGAAGAAGCTTCTGAAGGAAATGAAGGTGAGCCGGACTGCATGTGTTTTTGACGTTCATATTGCGGCATATCTTTTGAATCCATTGAAAAATTCATATGGATTTGAAGAAATTGCGGAAGAATATTTACATCTTTCTGTCAGCGAGAAAACAAAGAGAGAAGATCGGACATGTTATGAGGCCTATGCTGCGTATGAACTTGCACCGGTTTTGCAGAAACGGCTGAAAGAAGAACAAATGGAAAAGCTGTATGAAGAGATCGAATTGCCGCTTGTCTTTGCGCTGAACGATATGGAAGAAGCAGGCGTTCGTGTAAAAGCCGAGGAATTAAAAGCATACGGAGAAGCTTTGACAGGAAGGATCGAGGAACTGGAAAAAGTAATTTGGGAAATGGCGGGAGAACAGTTTAATATCAATTCGCCAAAACAGTTGGGGGCAATTTTATTTGAAAAACTTCAGTTGCCACATGGGAAGAAAACAAAAAGCGGATACTCGACAGCAGCAGACATTTTGGAAAAGCTTGCAGGCGAATATCCAATCGTGGCATCGGTTCTTGAGTATCGACAGATAACAAAGCTAAAATCTACTTATGCAGACGGTCTGGCAGGGTTTATTGGAGAAGACGGGCGAATTCATGGAAAATTCCACCAAACTGTTACAGCCACTGGGCGGATCAGTAGCACGGACCCGAATCTTCAGAATATTCCGGTGCGAATGGAGCTGGGAAGACGGATCCGGAAAGTATTTGTCCCACAGGAAGGGTGCATTTTTGTAGATGCGGACTACTCGCAGATTGAACTTCGGGTGTTGGCACATTGTTCAGGGGATCAGGCGCTGATTGATGCATATAGGGAGGCGAAAGACATTCATAGAACGACTGCCTCTCAAGTATTCCATACACCGTTTGAGGAAGTGACAGAATTGCAAAGAAGAAATGCCAAAGCGGTTAATTTTGGGATTGTATATGGGATTAGTTCTTTTGGATTAAGTCAGGATTTGAGTATTACGCGAAAGGAAGCGGCAGAATATATTGAGCGCTATTTTGAAACTTATCCCGGAATTAAGAAATTTCTGGATGATGCGGTGGCTCATGCAAAAGAAAAAGGATATGTAACAACATTATTTGGAAGAAAACGTCCAATTCCGGAATTAAAGTCTTCTAATTTTATGCAACGAAGTTTTGGTGAGCGTGTAGCTATGAATTCTCCAATCCAGGGAACGGCGGCGGATATTATGAAGATAGCTATGATTGGGGTAAATGAATCATTGCGAAAAGAAAAACTGCGGTCTAGAATTGTTCTGCAGGTTCATGATGAATTGTTGATTGAGACGTTTGCGGAAGAAGAAGAAGAAGTGAGAGAAATTTTAGAAAGAGAAATGGAGCAGGCTGTTTCGCTGAGTGTTCCGCTCGTCATCGATGTGCAGACCGGTGAGAACTGGTATGACGCTAAATAATAAAGAGATACAAAATCAAAAAGAGAATTTTAGAAGAACTCGATCGCAGGAAACAAAGGAAGACGGAAAAATGAAAATTATCGGAATTACGGGAGGCGTAGGATGCGGAAAGAGTAAAGTGCTTTCCTGGTTTCAGGCATTACCGGATACGAAAGTATACGAGGCAGATCAAATTGCGCATTTGCTCCAAGAACCGGGAGCATGTTGTTATAAAGAAATTGTTGCGGAATTTGGCACACGAATTTTGAAAGAAGATAGAAAGATCGATCGAAAAATACTTGGAAGTGTTGTGTTTTCGGATGCAATAAAGCTGGAAAGATTGAATCAGATCGTTCATCCGAAAGTGAAACAATATGTGAAAAAATGTATCCGGGAAGAAAAAACTGCCGGAACAAGATTGTTTGTGTTGGAGGCTGCACTGCTTTTGGAAGATGGATACAAAGAAATCTGTGATGAGATCTGGTATATTTACGCGCGTGAGGAAATAAGGCGGGAGCGTCTGAAAATATCTCGGGGATATTCGGATGAAAAAATAACTTCCATGATTCAGATGCAGAAAAGTGAGAATGAATTTCGCGAGGGTTGCGACAGAACGATTGATAACAGCAGTTTGTGGAAAGAGACTTGCAGTCAGTTAAAAAATGCGTTAGAATCAGTATGTTAAAGAAATAGATGATACAATCAGGAGATAGATAACATGAGAATGTGCAGCATTGCCAGCGGAAGCAGCGGCAACTGTATCTATGTAGGAAGTGAATCCACACATTTACTTGTAGATACGGGAATCAGCAAGAAACGAATTGAAGAAGGGTTAAAAGAACTGGATGTAAAGGGAAATGAGTTGAATGGGATTCTGATTACCCATGAACACTCTGATCATATTCAGGGGCTTGGCGTATTTAGCCGTAAATATGAGATTCCGGTTTATGCAACACGGGGAACAATTGAAGGGATTCGTCAGAGCAAGTCTCTTGGAAAGCTGCCGGAAGGATTGCTTCGCGAAATACAGATTGACCATCCATTTTCCATAGGAAATATTGAAGTGAATCCGTTTCGGATTTCCCATGATGCTAAAGAACCGGCGGCATATCGTTTCGCAAGTGGCAGCAAGTCAGTGGCAGTAGCGACCGATATGGGGATTTATGATGACTATACAGTGGAACATTTAAGAGATCTGGATGCAATCCTTCTTGAAGCAAATCACGATATCCATATGTTGGAAGTTGGTGTGTACCCATATCATTTGAAACGGCGTGTGGCAGGTGATAAGGGACATTTATCCAATGAAACATCGGGACGCCTGCTTTGCGATATTTTGAATAATCATATGAAGAGCATTATATTGGGGCATTTGAGCAAAGAGAATAATTATGAACAGCTTGCATATGAGACAGTGAAGCTTGAAGTGACACTGGGAGATAATCCTTACCGGGGGGAAGAACTTCCTATCACAGTGGCAAAAAGGGATCAGATCTCAGAAAGTGTAATGATTTAATGAGGTAAATAATATGGGGAAAATAGCAATTGTTACGGACAGCAACAGCGGAATTACACAAAAAGAAGGGCGAGAACTTGGGATTACTGTCCTTCCAATGCCATTTTTTATTGACGGAGAACTGTTTTTAGAAGATATTACGCTGACGCAGGAAGAATTCTATGAAAAATTAACAAATGATGCGGAAATTACCACATCCCAACCGTCTCCGGGAGATGTAATGGAACTTTGGAATGAATTGCTGCGTACGCATGAGGAAGTGCTTCATATTCCGATGTCAAGTGGGTTGAGCAGCTCCTGTGAGACGGCTATGAGTCTTGCGATGGAAGAAGAATATGCAGGGAGAGTGCATGTTGTAAATAATCAGCGCATTTCTGTAACACAGCGTCAGTCGGTACTGGATGCAATGCAGCTTGCTGCAATAGGGAAAAATGCAGCAGAAATAAAAGAAATTCTGGAAGAAAATCGTCTTGCAGCAAGTATTTATATCACGGTTGATACACTAAAATATTTGAAAAAGGGCGGCAGGATTACACCTGCAGCGGCAGCAATCGGAACAGTGCTGAATTTGAAACCGGTGCTTCAGATCCAGGGAGAAAAACTAGATGCATTTGCGAAAGTTCGGGGATGGAAACAGGCGAAGAAAACAATGCTGGATGCGATGGAAAAAGATATGCTGCACCGTTTTCAGAATCAGAAGATTCATTTAGAGGCGGCGTATACTTGTTCAGAAGAGGAAGCTATAAAATGGAAAGAAGAGATTGAGGACAGATTTCCGGCTTGTGAAGTTTATATGGCACGCCTGTCGCTGAGCGTGGCATGCCATATTGGTCCAGGGGCAATGGCAATTGCCTGCTCTAAAGTAATTTAATAATTTGTTTTTGATATTCAGAGCGAAATGGCTGCCGGTATTTATCGGCAGCTATTATTTCGTATAAATCTGAAGCGTAGATGTCGAGAGAAAGCATATCTTGTCCGATAGATGATAGGGAAGAACTTTTTGTAAGTTTTGTCAGCAGAGGAATGGAAGATGATCTGCTGACAGCGGTCAGAATTTCTTTCTGGCTTGTGCGAAATCCAAGAAGCCGTGCATAATAAGTAAATCCTTCCGCCCGATATGAAAGGAGCTTCTCCTGTGTAATCCCTAAAAGAATATGGAACAGAGCCCGGCTGATTCTCGCATGTGTCATTTCTTTTGTTTTTAGAAGTGTAGTAAATTGGGCGAGAGAATCAAAATTCCCAAGCTGATTGCAGATCCGGTCAGCTAGTTCAGGACTGACATCAGCAAATTGGCAAAGAGAATCACGAGACTCTGTGAGAAGGCGGTATTTTAACGGTAGCCGAAAGTCTTCCGAAGTAACAGGATAACCGCAGGAAAAAGTCTCTTTCAAAATACGAAGTGCTGACACAGGCATAAAAGTTTCCAACATATCAAGGTCATCACCCTCCGAAATTGCACTGCGAATTGCTGATGCAGAACTTAGAGGGCTGCCAAGATTGGTATCATGGTAATGAGTGCCTGCTCTTGAAATGGTAAATGGTTTGAGCGGACTGTTCTGCTGTAAGATAGCTTTGAGATATTCAATTGCCAAAATATTGTTAGGAGACGCAAGGAAAGAATCAGCATCTTCAAGCCCCGGAAGAAAGGAGGTCAGAGCTTTCTGCCTTGCTTTTGGAAAGGAAAGTCCATGCTTTAAATGCTCTTGTAAAATATTTTGAAAAGCGGCAGGTTCATCCGAGAGGACTTTGGCGGCTTTCATAAGAGGCTCAATAGAACCGCACTCGGAACCGAAGCAGACAGAGTCGATGCATCCGAGCTGTGTCAGAAGGGAAATGGCGCCTCCGGCGAAGAATTCAGCGCTTCCGCAGGCATAGCAGACCGGAAGTTCGAAAACAGCTCCTGCGCCTTCAAATAATGCCATCTTTGCCCTCGTATGTTTTGGGAGAATGGCAGGCGCGCCGCGCTGTACAAAGTTACCGCTCATAATAACGACAGCTGCATCTGCCCCTGTAACTTCCAAAGCTTTTTTTAAGTGGTAGGCATGTCCATTGTGAAAGGGGTTATATTCAGTAATCAGTCCGGTCAATTTCATAGTGATGTCACTCCTTCTGTTATAAAAATTATATTCAATATATCATATTATGACTAGTTTTACAAAAGAAGTAAACCATTGTATCAGAAAATAGACAGAAATTGGGTTGTATACATGAGGAAAATAAGTTATAATAAACAATATATGAGAAAAAAGAGGAGGTCCTAAAGATGGGATTTATTGATGGAATTAAAGAAAAAGCCCGTGCATTGCAGAAGACAATTGTACTTCCGGAGACAGAAGACGACAGAATCTTCCGGGCAGCTGAAATTATTTTAAAAGAGCAGATTGCAAAGGTTGTACTGATTGGCGATACAGACGCAATTCAGGCAAAGAAAGCTGAATTTGCTATCGAAGACGCAATCATCGTAGATCCAAAGACATATTCTAAGACAGAAGAATATATTGAAAAACTGGTTGAACTCCGTAAGAATAAAGGAATGACAGAAGAGCAGGCAAGAGAGCTTCTTCTGACAAATTACCCGTATTACGGTGTAATGATGGTTAAGATGGGAGATGCTGATGGTATGGTATCAGGAGCATGCCATTCTACTGCAGATACATTAAGACCATGTCTTCAGATTTTAAAGACAAAACCGGGAACAAAGATTGTTTCTGCATTCTTCCTGATGGTAGTACCAAACTGTGATATGGGCGAGAATGGAACATTTGTATATGGTGACTGCGGTCTGAATCAGAATCCGACAGCAGAAGAACTTGCAGCAATTGCGGATTCTTCAGCAGAGTCTTTCAGACAGCTTGTAGGAGCAGAGCCTCGTGTTGCTATGCTTTCTCACTCTACAAAGGGAAGTGCAAAGCATGCAGACGTTACAAAAGTAGTAGAAGCAACAGAGATCGTAAAGGCTGCAAGACCAGACCTTCTGGTGGATGGAGAACTGCAGCTTGACGCAGCACTTGTTCCGGAAGTAGCAGAATCAAAAGCACCGGGAAGCCCAGTGGCAGGTAAAGCAAACGTTCTGATTTTCCCAGATCTGGATGCAGGTAATATCGGATATAAATTGACACAGAGACTTGCCAAAGGCGAGGCATATGGTCCTCTGACACAGGGAATCGCAAAACCGGTCAATGACTTATCCCGTGGATGCAGCGTGGAAGATATCGTAGGCGTTGCAGCAATCACGGCAGTACAGGCTCAGGAGTAGTTCGTTTCAGAACACAAAGAGCATCACACACATTTGAAATTGACTGCGTAAGCAGTACAATAGAGAGAAAAAAGGAGATAATCACAATGAATGTATTAGTAATCAACTGTGGAAGTTCATCTTTGAAATTCCAGCTCATCAACTCTGACACAGAAGGCGTTCTTGCAAAAGGTCTTTGCGAGAGAATTGGTATCGATGGAAGACTGACATATCAGCCGGCAGGCGGAGAGAAAGTTACAACTGAGAAAGCAATGCCAACACACACAGAGGCAATCCAGTTTGTAATCGATGCTCTGACAGATGCTGAGACAGGTGTTGTTAAGAGTCTGGAAGAAATCAATGCAGTTGGACACCGTGTTGTACACGGCGGAGAGAAATTTGCATCATCTGTTGTTATCACAGATGAAGTAAAAGCTGCAATCGAAGAGTGCAACGATCTTGCACCGCTTCACAATCCGGCTAACTTAATCGGTATCGAAGCATGCCAGAAATTAATGCCGGGCGTACCGATGGTAGCAGTATTTGATACAGCATTCCATCAGACAATGCCTGCAACAGCTTATACATATGGTCTTCCATATGAATATTATGAAAACTACAAAGTAAGACGTTACGGTTTCCATGGAACAAGCCACAGCTTCGTATCTAAGAGAGTTGCAGAAGTACTTGGAAAAGACTACAATGCAACAAAGACAATCGTTTGTCATCTTGGAAACGGATCTTCTATCTGTGCAGTAAACAATGGAAAATCTGTAGATACTTCTATGGGTCTTACACCACTGGAAGGTCTTGTAATGGGAACACGTTCAGGAGATATCGATCCGGCAATCATGGAATTCATCGCTAAGAAAGAAAACCTTGATATCAATGGTCTGATGACAGTTCTGAACAAAAAATCAGGTGTAGAAGGAATCTCTGGTGTATCCAGCGACTTCCGTGACCTTGCAAGTGCAGCAGAAGAAGGAAATGAACGCGCTCAGCTTGCTCTGGATGTATTTGCATACCGTGTAGCAAAATACGTT
>JAGZJD010000055.1 GCA_018365895.1 Lachnospiraceae bacterium
GCTGTCAGATCAAAAACAAACATTGAAGTTGGAGCAGTTTGCTTCAACTATAGTAGAACACTTAGCAAAAGTCTAGCCGGTTTATTATTTAGCGCTTACGGTGGAAGTCTCAAATCCGCCCGGTAGTGGCAAGGATATAGCCGAAGGCAAAGGTGTCCATCGTGAGAAAACCGCAAATGCACAGCTATTTCCATATAGGACAACCCAAAAAATTACCGCCACATAGCAAAAAATTCTTGGAAGCTGATTCACCTTGGGAGTCTGGACACCACAACTGCCCCAAAGGGGAAAGCCCTTTGGCTCTGGGTTTCCAATAGGGGCGAGCAGCATCCCTGTTGGCACACGATTTTCCGTAAGAAAGTCTCTAATTTATTTTAAGGGCAATGAAATATACTGGGAAATCAAAGCCGTCCCTCGCAAGAATCATGGATGCCAAACGTGTTGCCGCATTGGGATAGGCTAATGGGCAAAATTTTTTCTTTATCTGAAGCGGGAAATCAAAGTGCAGAATGTGATTAGAATATCTTTCCCAAAAGGCCTCAAAATCCGTTGAGTTGATATAAGCAACAATAAAAGTAGCGGTGCCTAATGCATTGTAATTTGTTATTGCTTTCTTGATATGTTCATCTATATAAGCAGTATTTACACTATTCAATTTCAATCCTTCAAATATGGCAATTTCTTTTCCGTCTTTGGTTAGCAGGATATCCACTTCAGCCGCATCTTTGCCATTGACAGATATACCATGCCGAGATTGATCTTTTACTTCGTTGTACCCTTTAACAAAAAGCATATCCCTAAAATAATCGTTGATACTATTTTCTGAACTTTTATCGTTAAACGAAGCATTCAAGCATACACGTTCTCCTATTTGAACTAAATCATTTAGAACTTTTAATGCTATGTCAATATCACAGTTTAATCTCTCCTCATTAGAAGAAGGCATTGCTGCATTTTCCAAAGAAACATCTGCTTCAAAATAAAAAATTTTTCTAATGAGGAATCCAGACTCGTTTGGCTTAAGTGCTTTTCCGATAGCATCTTTTAGCGTTTTGTCTGCACATTTTAATATAGAAATATCCTTTTCTGTTCCCTCAAAAGTAAAATCGAGTGCTTTTTTGTTCCAGTTATCACCTCTTAGACCGGCATAATATGCTAATCCGACATCTTCATATTCATATTCACAGTTCTGAAATGATTTTGCCACAGTACTAGCACCAAATTGCTGAAGAAACTGAATAACACGCCGATTAAAGCTCTCTGGAAGCTCATATGTAAAATCAAATTTACCCATAAAAATACCTCATAACAAAATTAATTTCATACGTTTTGTTCTATAAATAAAGCATCTTGTCTCACCTCAGGTTCATAGTTTCCATTTTAAGAATGCCTTAGTTTAAAAGGCCTGGGATAATAGCCTTTCGTACTTATCCCAGACTTTCAAGTTATTCATTGATGAGATAAACTTTTCCGTGCGCTCTTGTAATTGCAACGTATAGCTTATTTCTGGTCGATGGTGCGAGTTCACTCAAGTTTCCAGCAGTATATTTTGTTGCTGTAGTCTTATTAAGCATCACGCAGACATCTTGATAATGATCTTCTCCTTTGGTGTCTCCCCAGTTTCTATGGCCAGATCCATACTTTGAACTGTTTCGGAAATGCAGCTTCACAATATTTGGATTCGCTAAAATATTATCTATTTGGGCTTGCTCAGAGATGAAAATTATATCACTTGCTTCGCCGTTCATTTCTGTGTTCTGGTTAGAGTATATCTCAATGCCCAGATTTTCTGTAATAAAACGGCAAATACTGGGGCTGCAGCGCCAACTTTTTACAAGTGATGTCTTATCAGACAAAAAGCCGCAGCTTATAAATCGTGCCTCATAGCTGGCAAAATTATCAAATAGATTTTTATTAGCATTACCGTCCCGGCTTGTATCATAGGTATGCTGGTAGAAATCACCCACAAAAAGCATGTTTATGTTGGTTGTCATAAGTTGCTCGAGGAAAGAGAAATCACGCCCCGCGATGTCTTGTATCTCATCAATAATAAACTCGTCAAAATATTTTTCTAAACGCCGCTTCAATCCTTCCATCGATCCGGTGTTTTCAATCAACAGTGCCAACCTGTTACTATAAATATAGCCTGTCGATGTAATATAATAGGCTTTATCACATTGCCGTAATCGGTTATTGGGATTTTTCTCGTAAAATATGCCTCTTGCCTTCAGCTTATCTGCTAAAAACGGCTTATAACAAAATCTATACAGGAACGTAAAATATCCCATGACCCAAATATTCTCCGGCCATTCTCCATTAAACTTCTCAGAAATCTTGCTGCAGAGGTTATTATAATTTCCAACTGTATAGGTGACTATGAGAGAACGTTTATCTCGCGAAAGAGAATCAACAATGTAAGTTGTTTTCCCTGAGCCAGCGACGGCAAAGATTACTCTCTTATCCATTCGATGCCCCTCTTGATATAGTTTGGGACTACTATCTGATTCTCTTGAGACAGCAGTGCATATGCGGCCTCTGTTTTGTTGTTCAACATGTAATCCGACGCAGGTGAATCAAACAGAGTATCGCATAGCGCTGAGTTATCTCCATAGAGAACGATCTCAAAAGTCCTTTTTGTGTTGTCGGTTTCAAAAAAAATCGCTATATTGGTGTCGGACGCATAATCCTTATACTTATCCACACAATGTTTTTGATAATCTTTGTCGTTGTCCGTCATGACGGCAACCTTGCAGCCAGTAAGTTTAGCAATATCGAGATACCTCTTGAAACTTAGGCCGCGTACATCAATAATGTGAGTACCGTCAGATTCCGGCGAACATTCTGTACATTCCTCATAGAACTTTTCCATCAACATGTACTCGGATGGCCCTTCAACTAAGATAGCCTTCTTCGCCAGTGCAAATTCTATAATACTGGCAGGTGGTGCTTTCATAAAATACTTGGCAGTATTGTCGCTCAGATCTTTCAGCATAATCGGTTTATCCGTACCATTGATATGCATAATTAAAAGGTTCTTTAACTCTAATCGGGTACTGATCAAACTATTGTGTGTTGTAATAAAAAGCTGCCCACTCTGCGTGTCAGATATCCGCTGGATCAACTTACGAAGGTTAACTGGGCTCAGGTGGTTTTCTGGTTCTTCAACAAGAATGACGTCAACGTTCTCGCCAGAGTGCTCAAGCGCAAAATCTGTCTTTATGAAGATTTGTTTGCCGGTGCCTTTGCTGTCAATCCCAATTTCATCCTCATAGATCATTAAGTCCGATTCGAACTCCGCCGCAGAACCACTTTTTAGTCCAAACGTATAGTGTTTATCAACAGGTACCTGCTCATTAAGGGTTTTTAGACTGTCCGTTTGGAAATTAGTCCGCATCTGTCGGTAACTGCTTTTATGATTTGCACGTTCTTTTACATCTTGCTCTGTGTATCGCATGTACATCCTGCGTACAAAGTCGGTAGTTGCGTACTCAGAGTTCATAGCGGAACTGTCTATCAGAATACTACGAATTTTCTTTTTGTAACCAGTATATCCTTCATCTGCAAAAGTAGAAAATCGGATCGAGTAGTAATCATATGGGAAATAACTAAGTTCAGTTGACAAAACAGATGCAATCTCCGCTCGGTAATCCGGATTAGGTTCGCACACCAATCGAATCCCGTCGCATTCAATGCCGGCAGTGTTATTTTTTCCACACATCGTAAAGTCGAAGCTGTCACCCGATAAGTACAACTCAATCCTGAGAACGGGGAGGTTTTCAAAGGTTCTTCTTCCAGAGTTAAACTCTTTCACGGCTTCAATGTTGATTAGCCGATCTAGGCCAATAGACTCCACTCGACGCATATTACCACTCGCAACCAGATCAATGGCCTCTAGAATGCTGCTTTTTCCAACCTCGTTATCGCCAACAAGAATATTGATTCTTTCATTAGGTGTCACTGTATAGTCGCTAAATCGCCTAAAATTGATAAGTCGAATTTTTGTTATAGTTGAAGTCATCGTATCATCCTCACTTTATCCTAAGACTGCATGGCAAGGGTCATTTAAAACAATTGCATCCTGAGTAATTTGAAAAGCATTAACAAGGCGCGATCTTAAAGCAACTTCAATTTTGGATAAGTAGCTGAATAACAAATTTGATAGTTCAGAATCAAAGTGATATAGCTTTAAGACATCGGAAAAATTCGTACCTGCTATATACTTTCCCGTGGCAGGATCAATAAGATGAAAGCTGTAACCTTTCAGTCTGTAATATCCGATTGTTGTTAATGCCATTTCTGCTGCATCCTGTGAGTCGATTATCATTCCGGCATCTTCGAGTTTTTGGATTAACTGTGCAACTGATAAAAAATTCTTAGGATATGTATACATTGTTCACCTCTGGATATAAAAAGTCCCGCCGGGTTGCGCATTCTTGTCGAAACAAGACTAAGCGTGGCGGGTTCCGTTAATTGTATTTTACTTCGAACACACCAATCTGTCAATACTTTGAGAAGAATTCAATGAGACCTTTATGAAATAATCCTGCAAACTATTTTGTATCAAAGTAGTTCTGATTGATCTAAAACCTGTTAGTAAATTGAAAAAAACACCAAACCGCAGTATAATAAACAGAACAACTTGTCGAAAACCATACATTTCTGGGAGTAATAACAATGGAGCTTATAGATGAATTACAAAGCGGACTGAAAACAGCATTTATCGATCAGAATATAAACTCTAATTTAGCCTGGCGTCCCGAGTTTGTGTCCAATGACAGCAAGCAGGGAAAAAGAGTGATATCCTCCATTGAACAGGAGCTTATGAACTGCGAAAAATTCTTTATCAGTGTCGCGTTTATTACCCTGGGTGGAATTACTCCTCTGCTGCAAACCCTGAGAGAACTGGAACAAAAGGGAATTGAGGGGAAAATCCTTACAACAGATTATCTGGCATTCAATGATCCAGCAGCCTTGGATAAATTACATTCCCTGAAGAACATCGAACTGAAAATGTACTGCACCAATGAAGATCGGGATGGTTTTCATACCAAAGGATATATTTTTAAGAAAGAAGAAGTATACCGTATCATCGTTGGCAGTTCGAATATGACGGCAAAGGCTTTGAAGGTAAATCGCGAGTGGAATACAAAACTTGTGGGATATGAATCTGGAGAAATGGTTGGGGATATTCTCCGGGAATTTCAGTCTTTGTGGAAGGATCCCCACAGTATAGCATACGATGACTTTATTGAGAATTATCGTGTCAGATATGAACTGATAAAGAAGCAGAAAAAAGTAGCAAAAGCAGTGCCACTGATTTCTTTGGAGCAGTATAAGCTGCAGCCAAATGCAATGCAGGTCGCTGTCGTAAAAAGTGTAAAAGAATTGGTTGAAAAGAAGGCAGAGAGAGCGCTCTTGATCTCTGCAACAGGAACAGGAAAAACGTACGCTTCAGCCTTTGCACTGCGGGAAATAAAAGCTGAAAAGATATTGTTTCTTGTACATAGAGAACAGATTGCTAAGCAGGCTATGGCAAGTTATCAGAAGGTATTTGGCAGAAAGCGGGCAGATGGTTCAGCTTACAAATATGCGCTTCTTTCCGGAAACACTTCAAAAAATATGGAGCAGATCAAGGAAGCAGATTTGATCTTTGCAACAATGCAGATGATGAGTAAGGAAAGTGTATTGCATGAATTTTCTCAGGATACTTTTTCTGCCATTTGTCTGGACGAGGCGCATCATTCCGGCGCAGAAAGCTACCGAAAGATTATGGAGTATTTTCAGCCGGATTTCTGGCTTGGGATGACTGCAAGTCCGGAAACAAACCGCTTCGATGTATATGAAATTTTTGATCATAACATTGCTTATGAAATCCGCCTGCAGCAGGCGTTAGAAGAAGATTTGCTTTGTCCATTTCATTACTTTGGAATTACAGATTTATGTATTGGCGGAGAAGTGATAGGGGACGAGGACAGTGCAGATGGACTTCGGAATTTTAACCGTCTGACAAGTGACGACCGGGTGGAGTATGTCATCGAACAGGCGCAATACTATGGTTATAGTGGGGACCGCGTAAAAGGTCTGGTGTTTTGCAGCCGTAAGGAAGAAGCTAAAAAGCTGTCTCAAATGTTTAATATGAGAGGATTTCGAACAGAAGCCCTCACAGGAGAGGACAATGAGTCCCGAAGAGAAGAAGTGATTGAACGGCTGGTGATGGATGTACCCCAGGAGGAGAGGGAAACTTCCGATTACCTGGATTATATTTTTACGGTTGATATTTTTTCGGAAGGTGTAGATATTCCGGAAGTGAATCAGGTAATCATGCTTCGGCCTACACAGTCGGCGATTGTATTTGTACAGCAGTTAGTACGGGGACTCAGAAAGGCTGAAAATAAGGAATTTGTCGTTATCCTGGATTTTATCGGCAATTATAAAAATAATTTTTTGATTCCTATCGCTCTTTCCGGCGATCGCAGCTATAATAAAGATAATATTCGGCGTTATGTGATGGAAGGTGATCGGGTGATTCCCGGTGTATCTACCATACATTTTGACGAAATCAGCCGTAAACGCATTTTTTCGGCCATTGATGCGGCAAACTTCAGTGATATCAAACTGATCCGGGAGAATTATACAAATTTGAAGTATAAATTGGGAAGAATCCCCAGGTTGAAGGAATTTGATGAACACGGTGAGATGGATGTGTGCCGTATTTTTGACAACAGCAGTCTTGGCTCGTATTACAAGTTTCTTGTAAAATATGAGAAAGAATATAAGATACGGCTGTCAAAAGAAGAAGAAAAAGTCGTTGAATTTATATCCAAGAAGCTGGCGTCTGGCAAGCGGATTCAGGAGTTGGAAATGCTGAGACGACTCATGATTTATCATCATGGAATTTTAGAGCTTCTGCAAAAATCACTTCAGCAGGATTACGGAATTTCCATGGACTCATGCGGGCGTAAAAATCTTGTAAATGTTATGACGAATGAATTTCCGTCTGGAGCAGGAAAAAAGACGTATGATTCCTGCATCTTCATCGAAAAAGAAGGAACCGATTACGGCGTTTCCAGAAGTTTTGAAAGTATGCTGAAAAATCCGAATTTTTATGATATTGTAAAAGAGTTGGTTGAATTCGGGATTGCGAGATATCAGGCAAATTACAGCGGCAGATATCAGGATACGGATTTTGTATTGTATCAGAAGTATACGTACGAGGATGTATGCCGGCTGTTAAAGTGGGAAAATAATGAGGTACCACTGAACATCGGAGGTTATAAGTACGACAAAAAAACAAAGACGCTGCCGGTATTTATCAATTATGACAAATCGGATGATATCAGTGATACGACAAATTATGAGGATCATTTTGTAAATTCCAACACCTTGATTGCAATTTCCAAATCAGGAAGGACGTTGGAATCGGAGGATGTACAGAACTTCCTGCACGCCAAAGAACGCGGGATAGATGTCCATTTGTTTGTGCGAAAAAATAAAGATGATAAAATATCAAAAGAATTTTATTATCTGGGAAGAATGATCGCATCTGGAAATGCAGAAGAATTCTGCATGGCAAATACAACCAAAACCGCAGTTGAAATTGAATGGCGACTGGATACTCCGGTTCGGGACGACATTTATCAATATATTATTGGAGCATAAAGAGAGGAAAAAACATGAAGACAATAAAAGTGGTTGCAGCCATCATCCGGGACAAAGACCGCATTTTTGCTACACAGCGTGGCTATGGGGAATTTAAAGACGGATGGGAATTCCCGGGAGGCAAGATCGAGGAAGAGGAAACGCCTGAGAACGCACTGATCCGGGAAATCAGGGAAGAGCTGGACACCGAGATTTCGGTAGGAGAAAAAATAACTTGTGTCGAATATGATTATCCGAAGTTTCATTTATCCATGGATTGTTTTTGGGCAGAAATCGTATCCGGGGATCTGGTTTTGAAGGAGCATGAAGCAGCAAAATGGCTGTCCAGGGACGAGCTGGACAGTGTGGACTGGCTTCCCGCGGATCTGGAATTGATTGAGAAAATCAAGGGACAGATGTAAGGATGGAAAAACCATGCCCCACATAAAATTTACATCCAAACACCCCATAAACAAAGGCTGGTCCTGCGATTAGAAATTCTGTGTCACAACGCAGGACAATACAAAATACCTGCTTCGTGTTACCCCATTTGACAAAAGCGCAAATCGCGGTGAGATGTTCCGGATGCAGCAGAAAGCAGCGTCATTGGGAATCCCCATGTGTAAACCGGTAGAGTTTGGAACGTGTGAGGAAGGTATATACATTTTGCAGACCTGGATCGACGGTGAGGACGCCGAGGATCGGATTCCGGAATTATCTGATACGGAACAGTATGCCTATGGTCTGGAAGCAGGACGAATTCTACAGAAGATTCATTCTATACCGGCGCCTGAAACGCAGGAGGACTGGGAGATCCGCTTTAATCGAAAGATGGATTGCAAGTAAGCGCTCAATAAAACATATGAATCACATCATCAAAAAGCAGGAACGAAGTAAGGAGGTCAACAATGCCTTTTGAAATAGTACGAAATGATATTGTAAATATGCAGGTAGATGCAGTAGTAAACACTGCGAATCCTAATCCTGTCATCGGTTCCGGCGTTGACAGCGGAATACATAAGAAAGCCGGACCTGAACTGCTTGTGGCTCGGAAGAAAATCGGCTGCATTGATTTTGGTGATGCGGTTATCACACCAGGTTTCGGGCTGGACGCCAAGTATGTGATCCATACGGTGGGCCCCATTTGGAGGGGCGGGAATTACCAGGAGGAACAGATTTTGTCCTCATGCTATCGGAAATCACTGGAATTGGCAAAAAAACACGAGTGTGAGTCGATTGCCTTTCCTATGATTTCTACGGGAAATTATGGATTTCCAAAACCTCTCGCTTTGCAAATAGCTGTCCGTGAAATCAGCACGTTTCTTTTGGAAAATGAGATGCAGATTTACCTGGTTGTGTTTGGCAGGGAAGCCTTCGCACTGTCGGAAAAACTTTTCAGGTCCGTCAGCAGTTATATTGATGAAAATTATATCCGCAGCAAAACGCTTGATGAATATGGTACGGAGGGCGTGTATGGTTCCCGTTTTGAAACAAGGCAGTTTAGAGATCGTCTGGAACAGAGCAGCCGAATCTCTGAGGATATTTATGCTTCGCAGGCAATGGAAAAGTGCTTCGAAATGCCTGTTGGTGCAGGAGTTCCAATGGGCTCTGATGATTGGGGACAGCTGATGAAAAATTTGGATGCAGGTTTTTCTGAAACGCTCCTGCAGCTTATTGATCGTACCGGAAAGAAAGATTCCGAAATCTATAAAAAAGCCAATGTGGATAGAAAACTGTTCTCGAAAATCCGGAATAATATGGATTACAAGCCATCCAAAACAACGGCGCTGGCTTTCGCCTTTGCTTTGGAATTGGATATCGATGAAACAAAGGATTTTATCGGTCGGGCAGGTTTTGCACTCTCCCACAGCAGTAAATTTGATGTGATTGTTGAGTATTTCCTTGTGAACAGAAACTACAATGTTTTTGAATTGAATGAAGTTCTGTTTGCTTTTGACCAGCCGCTTATCGGTGCATAAAAAATGTCGCATACCATGCGACCATCCATTCTCCTGTTTTCCATATAATGAAATCACAATAAAGAAACGGGAGGATTTCAAAATGACTGAACTTGTATTTATCTTAGATCGCAGCGGTTCCATGTTTGGACTGGAAAAGGACACCATAGGAGGTTTCAACTCCATGTTGAAAAAACAGCGTAAGGAACCGGGTGATGCCGTAGTATCTACAGTGCTGTTTGACGACAGAACCAAGGTTATCCATGACCGTGTTGCCATTGCAGATGTACCGAACCTTACCGACAAGGAATACTTTGTTGGTGGCTGTACAGCACTTCTGGATGCCGTGGGTGGCGCAATCCATCATATTGGCAATGTCCACAAATATGCCCGTAAGGAAGATGTGCCGGAAAAGACACTTTTTATCATCATTACCGATGGTATGGAGAATGCCAGCCATTGTTACACCTACGATAAGGTTCACCATATGATTGAACATCAAAAAAAGCGTTATGGCTGGGAGTTTCTTTTCCTTGGCGCCAACATTGATGCAGCGGCAGAAGCCAGAAGATTTGGCATTGATGAATCTATGGCTGCCAATTATCACTGTGACAAGGTTGGAACTGCTCTCAATTATGAGGTTCTCAGCGAGGCAATTACCAGTGTAAGAGCGTGTGCTTCGCCGTTGTCGGCTGATTGGAAAAAGAAGATTGATGAAGATTATAAGAAACGAGGTGGAAAGAGATGATTGGAGCAATTTTGGGCGATATCATCGGCAGCCCTTATGAGTTTGACCGAGGGAACAAGAGCAAGGAGTTTCCTTTGTTTTCCGGAAAGTCTACCTATACCGATGATACAGTAATGACCCTGGCTGTTGGCACGGCCTTCCTTGATGCACAGCCTGATGCCTCAGATGCTTGGATTTTGCAAAATCTTGCGAATCGTATGCGTCAGTTTGGGAAGATGTATCCGAATGCCGGGTACGGATGGAGGTTCCGTCAATGGCTTCGTAACCCCAACTGCCAAGCCTATCATAGTTTGGGCAATGGTTCTGCAATGCGTGTATCTTCGGTGGCATGGCTATACAACGACATAAATTCTGTCAGACACGCAGCAAGGCTTTCTGCTGAAGTTACCCATAATCATCCGGAGGGAATAAAAGGCGCTGAAGCAACTGCCAGTGCTATCTTCCTGGCAAGGACTGCACATAGCAAGTCAGAGATTAAGGAATATATTGAGCAGGAATTTGGTTATGAGCTGAACCGCACCTGCGATGAGATCAGACCGAATTATAAACATACGGAAACTTGTATGGAGACAGTACCGGAGGCCATCACGGCTTTTCTGGAAGGAGATAGTTTTGAGGATGTTATCCGCACCGCAGTTTCTCTTGGCGGTGACTGCGATACGCTGACAGCTATTGCGGGCAGCATTGCAGAGGGTTTCTATGGCGTTCCTGATGACTTAAAGGCAGAGTGCTATAATCGTCTGCCGGAGCCGCTGTTTAAGGCGTTGAAAGCGTTTGAGGAATATCTCGATCGAAGATGATCGCATTTGCAAAATGCAGAAGAATTCTGCATGGCAAATACAACCAAGACCGCAGTTGAAATTGAGTGGCGACTGTTCAGAAAAATTATTTTCCGTCAAAAGAGAAACGGACTGTCGAGGTGATGCAATGAGAGAACGAAAAGAAGTCCTGGATTATGGTCTTACCCTGCCGGATACCTATATTGATACACCATTTCATGACGATAACTGGGTGCTGCTGCGGTACAGGAAAAATAAGAGGGCATTTGCCTGGACCTATGAGCGTAACGGACAGATTTGGGTCAATGTAAAGGTCGATCCTCAGTGGCGGGATTTCTGGCGGAATACCTATGTCTCTGTGCTGCCGGGGTATCATCAGAACAAAGAACACTGGAATTCCATTATCCTGGACGGCAGTATCCCGGACGAGGAGATCCGGCGGATGATTTCAGAGAGTTATGATCTGATTACAAAAAAACATTAGAACGTGTTTGAAAATTGCTTTTTGCGAGAGTACTTCGCGTTTAATGGGCGGCATTTACCGACATGGTAATGCCGCCATTTTTTTTCTGTGGTCCTAAGATTCCTGTCAAAATCATTACATCTTTTTGCTTAGAGCATGTTTGGTAATGGTTTTCCGAATCATCCCAAGAGAGAAAAAATTGAATGTTAGTTACTTTTTTTACAGGAAATGAAACGACTGTTCAATTGTTAATCTGGGACAGTGTAAGTATAATAAAAATAGTCAAAGTTCCATGTTTTGCTGTTTATTTCTGCAACTTGCCGAAATTATGTGAAGGAAAGCAGAAATCTGTAAAATAAGGATTTGCGCGGTGGCAGTTTGCGAAACAGTAACGCAGCGAAGAGAGAAAAAGTACAGGATACAGGAGGAGAGGGTTATGAAGATTGGTGAACAGATCAGAGAATACAGGAAAAATGCAGGTCTGACCCAGGAACAGGTTGCGAATTATCTTGGAGTCACGGCTCCTGCGGTGAATAAATGGGAAAGGGGCAGTACCTGCCCGGACATTTCCTTATTGCCGGCGCTTGCCAGGCTTTTGAAGATTGATATGAATACTTTGTTTTCTTTCCAGGAGGATCTGACGGATCTTGAGATCAGTATGTTTATCAATGAGATTACAGAGCCTGCGGTAACGGGAAATATCGTTTCCGCTTTTGAACGAACCGCGGAAAAAATCCGGGAATATCCCCATTGTGATCGGCTGATCTATTTGGCGGCAACGGTATTGAACAGTTCCCTTGCCCTGTCTGCGATTGATCTCGAACAGAAAACAGAATACAAAAAAATGGTGAATTCCTGGTATGAGCAGGTGAGCAGCAGTCAGGATGAAAAAATCCGATATGCGGCTCTTTATGCGCTCGCCATGGAAGCGATCAATGATTCTGATTATGAGAAAGCTGCGGAACGAATGGAACAGCTCCCTGATGCTGAGTTTGACAAAAAGCTGTTACAAATAAATCTTTATATGAGCGAAGGAGAAAATGATGCTGCGGCTTTGTTAGTCGAAGGAAGAATTATGGAGCTTGGGAGTAAAATCCAGAGCTATTTGTATCAACTGATTGAGCTTGAAGAAAAGACAGGAAATCATCAGATGGCAGAGCGAGTTGCGGAGACAGCGGATCAAATGGTTTCGCTGTTTGACCTGTGGAATTACGGAAAGAAGGTTCCGGAAAATACTGGAAGCATATGGAAAGAAAGCGAAGGATTCCGTGAACTGCTGAACAACAGGAGTCTGGCTGGGAGAGAGACCGGCGGCATTTACCAGAAGAATGGTAATGCCGCCATATTTTTGTGCTTTCGCAATTAGAGTCGTTCTTCGATAACCACATGAATGGAGTCGCCGTCGCCTTTTCCAAGCTGTTTCCGGATAGATTTCAGTACCCCGATCATATAGTAGATCTCTCCGTCGGGGTGTTTCAGCCCCATGTTGACGATACTGCCGTCGTACGGGATTCCGTCAAAGGTCGCATGTACTTTTACCCGGCCTCTTCCAAAAATTTTCCGGATATCCCAGGGAAAGATCACATAGGCGCCCCCGTTTTCTGGTATTTCATGAATGATTTCATCGTATTCGAATTTCTGATTCATATCCGAACCTCCTCTGCAAGTTGATATCTGAATTTCAGTTTTCAAGATGAATGGCAAAACCAGTGGATAAGGCTCGCTTGCAGCGGACCCTTTGAGACTACTTGATCAATTTGGGCTTTATGAACGAACCCTGGGCAGATTGTGATAATCCTTTTACGCTGGAAGCGTATTGCTGCGGGGACATTCCGGTAATCTGCTTGAACTGTTTGGAAAAATACTGCAGGGAACTGTAGGAAAGAAAATAGGAAATTTCCGTAACATTCATAGTTCCGTCCCGGATCATTTCTTTTGCCCGATTAATCTTTCTGTGAATGAAGTAATCCATGACTCCGCAGCCTTTTTTCTCATGAAACAACGATTGGAGGGAAGAACGGCTTAAGGAGAAGGCGCTGCAGATCTGTTCCACCGTCAGCTGTTCACAGATATGTTCTTCCATAAAGGAAAGAATCCGGTCGAGACGATTTTCCCTGGAGTTTTCTTCTGAAACGGAAGCAGAAGCCGGAATCCGCCGGACGGAAGGGCTTGTCGGTTTGCGGATCAAAGAGATGAGAAGCAGTTCCAGATCAGCGCCGATCAACTGTTCCGTGCCGAAAGGAAGATCCGGTTTCAGCAGAATCTGTTCCACGGATGGAACATGAAGAGGCGTTGCAAAGGACTGCCTTGCAAGTCCCAGAAGGTGGGAAATAAGGTTTCGCTCCTCGGTGGACAGCGTATCGATTTTACCCTCCAAAAGTTTCATGGCAGGGGAGGCGGAAGTGAAAGAGGCTGTCATAAGGTTTGGAGAATTTTTTCCGATGGAGCGGATCGCATGGAATTCCTTCGGTTTGTGGAAGATAATATTTCCCGTCGTCAGTTGGAAGTCCGATTCCCCGGCAGTTACGAGGACCGTTCCGCGATCCACGTAAAGAAATTCCCAAAAATCATGTGCTTCTCCGCGGAAGACGAAATCACGCATATATTCAAAGTAGTGTATGGTGATGATCGAATCGATGACAATTTCTTTTTTCAGTGGGGTGGGTACATAAGTCATGGCAGCTGCTCCTTGTTTCACGATAACCGGGTGTTTTTTATGATCATAGCAGAATCTGGACAATAAGACAAGAGAAACGGATGAAAAGACAAGTACATTGCCCTGTAAAATTGTATAATATTCACAAGAAATGAATCGATGGAAGGAGAACCTACATGATAAAGATTGTAAAAAACGGGATGCGGATTCAGCTGGATGAGAATACACTGGCATTTTCTTTTCAGAAAGAGGGCGGTCTGGAATGGAGATGGGACGAACATTATGCTCCGTATATGGAATGTGCAGAGGGAAATGTATTTTTTCGTGATGCGTCTGAGATCAGCCATGAACCGTTCCGCCTGGGAACCGGTGACGGAATTTTAAGTACCTACCGAGGATTTGAAAAAGACGGGAAATTGGTACCGTATGAGTTTCAGACCCTTGTCTGGGTGGAAGATGCAACGGGGGATGTGCGCTGTGAATGGATTCCGCTTCAGGAAGAAGGACTGGACGTGAAGAAAGTTTTCTGGCCGGGTCCGATGGAATTTGCGCAGAAGCGAAAAGACTGGTATACCCTTTTGACACAGCAGCAGGGAATGCTGATTCCCAACACATGGGAAACGGAGCTGCAGAAACCGGTGTTTGATGGCTTTTTTGGAACAGCGGGAGCATATATGCCGTGGTTTGCCCAGGTGAGGGAACGGGAAGGATACCTTGCAGTGTGTGTGACTCCGTGGAATGCCGGGTATCAGGCCGAGCACCCGGCAGGGGGTCCTTACACAAGGGTTTCCGTTCGTTTTGAGCCGAGTCTTGGCAAAATGAGGGAGCGGCGCATCTTAAAATACACCTTTTTCAATGACTGCGATTACAACGATATCTGCAAAGCATACAGAAATGAGGTGGACGAGCAGGGAAG
>JAGZJD010000056.1 GCA_018365895.1 Lachnospiraceae bacterium
GACGCATTACCGGATCTAATCCGTCAAATGTTTCATCGCAAAACAGATATTTTGTTTTTGTACATGTTCCAAGTAATACGGAAAGCTGCTTCTTCATTCCTTTTGACAGTGTTGTAATCCGCCGTTTCATATCAATATGAAATTTCTCTGCCAAATGGTTAAATTCTTCTTTATCAAACTTCTCATACAGTTCTGCATAATAATCCCTCATAACTGCCGGAGTCGCATTCGGAAGAAAATAAGCGGTATCTGCCAGAAAACAAATTTCAGATTTTGCTTTTGGGTTCTCGAATATTGGCATTTCATCAATGAAAACTGTTCCACTGTCTGGTTTCAAGACCCCACTTAAAATGCGCAAAAATGTACTTTTACCAGCTCCATTGCTTCCAAGTAGTCCAAAAATATGTCCCTCCTGAATGGTTGTTGTTACACTATCAAGCGCTTGAATTTCATGAAACCTCTTGCTCACATCGTCAACCTTAATCATCTTGTTCCCTCCTTCCAGCATTCTTCCAGCAACTTTTGATACTCTTCTTTTGAAATTCCAATTTCTCTTCCATAAGAGATCTGCTGCCGGAATCTATAAAACAATTCCTGTTTCTTCTGTTCTCTCAATCTACTGCAATCTGCAACATAATTTCCACGTCCTTTTACAGAGTAAATAAATCCCTGTTGTTCCAATGCCGCATACGCTTTCTGTATCGTATTCGGATTGATGGACAATTCTACTGCTAGAGATCGGACAGAAGGCATCTGTGAATCCGGGGCAAGTATTCCCTTCATGATCAATACTTGAAAGCGATCAATAATCTGCTCATAAATCGGTTTTCGGTTTTGAGAATCAATTGTGATCATGCAAAATGCTCCTTCCCTTTCTCATTTATCACTTTATCGCTTCAACTGTACTATCATTATTAGTACACCATTTCATTTTACTTGAAAACAATTCTTTTGTAAAGAAATATCCCCTGCACTCACAAAATTTTCACTGGAATCACTGAATCTTAACATTCACTTGTATCATACTTGCAAAGCGGCTCCAAATCCTGTACAATATCCACTGAAAATTACCGGTTTCCGGTACTGTCCGGACCAATATTTCTATACAGATATCTATACAAAAGGAGTTTCCAAATGAGTATTTTAAATGTTGAACATCTGACTCACGGTTTTGGCGACCGTGCCATTTTCGAAGACGTTTCCTTCCGTCTTTTAAAAGGAGAACACATTGGTCTGGTAGGAGCCAATGGAGAAGGAAAATCTACCTTTTTCAAAATTGTAACGAACCAACTTCAACCAGATGAAGGAAAAATTGAATGGGCTAAAAATGTCCGTGTCGGCTATCTGGATCAGCATACTGTTCTAACAAAAGGAATGACGATCCGAGAAGTATTAAAATCTGCATTTTCTTACCTGTTTGCACTCGAAGAAAAAATGAATCAGATCTGCGATGCTCTTGGCGATGCATCACCAGAAGAAATGGAACTTATGATGGAAGAGCTTGGCACCATTCAGGATACGCTGACACTGCATGATTTTTATGTAATCGATTCAAAAGTAGAAGAAGTTGCCAGAGCGCTTGGCATCCTTGATCTTGGACTCGACCGGGATGTTACCGATCTTAGCGGCGGCCAACGTACAAAGATTCTGTTGGCAAAACTTCTTCTGGAAAAACCGGATATCCTTCTTCTGGACGAGCCGACAAACTATCTGGACGAAGAACATATTGAATGGCTGCGCCGCTATCTGACGGAATATGAGAACGCATTTATTCTCATTTCCCATGACATACCATTTCTCAATAGCGTTATTAATATAATTTATCACATGGAAAATCAGGAACTGAATCGCTATGTAGGCGATTATGATCATTTTCTTGAAGTTTACGAAGTGAAAAAAGCTCAGCTGGAAGCAGCCTACCGCCGCCAGCAGCAGGAAATCAGTGAACTGAAAGATTTCGTTGCCCGCAATAAGGCAAGAGTATCTACCAGAAATATGGCCATGTCCCGCCAGAAAAAACTGGACAAAATGGATCTCATTGAACTTGCCGCTGAACGTCCAAAACCGGAATTTCATTTTAAAATCGGACGCACACCGGGCAAATATATTTTTGAGACAAAAGATCTTGTCATCGGCTACGATGAACCATTAAGTAAACCGCTCACCCTCTCTATGGAACGTGGTCAAAAGATTGCCCTCGTTGGAGCAAACGGAATCGGAAAAACCACTCTCCTAAAGAGTATTCTTGGACTCATTGAGCCCCTTCGCGGATCTGTGGAGCTTGGAGAAAATCTTCAGATCGGATATTTTGAACAGGAAGTAAAGGGTGACAACAAAACAACCTGTATCGAAGAAATCTGGAGTGAATTTCCTTCCTATACCCAGTACGAAGTCCGTTCTGCTCTTGCAAAATGCGGTCTTACTACAAAGCATATCGAAAGCCAGGTCCGCGTTCTTTCCGGCGGCGAACAGGCAAAAGTCCGCCTCTGCAAAGTCGTTAACCGCGAAACCAATATCCTGCTTCTCGATGAACCGACAAACCATCTGGATGTAGATGCTAAAGACGCGCTTAAAAAAGCGCTTCAGGAATATCGCGGAAGCATCCTTCTGATCTGTCATGAGCCGGAATTTTACCGGGATGTTGTGTCAGAAGTATGGGACTGCACAAAATGGACTACAAAAGTATTCTAATTATTTCTATATTTAATTATTCAATCAAAAAGTGTGCCAGATTGCTTTTATTCCAGCTTATCTGGCGCACTTTTGTTTTTCCATTCATAGCTTTTAAACAGATTATTTGTTCTGTTTCGGGGCATGCTGCATAATAAATTCTGTCAGAATTCTTGCTGATTCTCTCTTGAGAGGACAAAGCCGATTATAGTTTCTTAATTTCTTTTATCCAACTCTGCCCTTCTGCTTTGTATTCTTCTTTTTCAGCCTCCACTTCCTCATATACTCCGGAACTTCCGAATACAGGTGCACTTGCTTGGAATACATTTCCAGCTGCTGAATCGGATGCGGAGTCATATATGCTATCACCTTCCCTGTCTGTATATAGATTTCTTCAGCCATATCATTAAGAGCAGTCTCACTTCTAATAAATTCTTCTCCCACAGCATCCGGCGGTATTAGCCGGGACTGAAAATACTTAGGAGCAATATTTCCTGATGCTCCCTGTGTAACCATAATCTGGCAATGATATTCTTCTTTCATCCGTTTTCGAACTGCCCCAAAATAATCCGGAGAAATAAGATAATTATCCTGCTTCAGTACATTGGCATGAGCGGTTAAACGAAGCAGTATTAAAAGCGGTTTTCTCATTAAGTCTGTTACAAGCAAAATACCCGCTCGTCTGTCTACCGAAAAGCCTCCCTTTCTCTGATTGATTCCAATATCTACTATCGCATTTCCCCATACAGCCTGAATCGGACACATATTTTTCAAGGCACTTTCAATACAATCGAAAACTTGATCAAAAACAAATTTTAGATACCGTTTTTCAATTGTCTTATTCGGAGCAGAATGTGTATGAGAAAAACAAATCATCACTTTCTCTGTCTCCGTTCTAAGCCTGGCAGAAACCTTCTCCCGAAGCTCCTGCGCTTTTATTTTCGAAAATCCAATATGGTCAAGTGTAATAAGACAACAGATTTCCTCTTTTGATTTCCACACTGCTGTCTGTACGAGAAGAGGGCTTTCCACTCCCTGAGCCATTCATCCTCTCTTGAAAATCCAAGTGTCCTTACCGGATATGTCGGTGTAATATCAGCTTCTGCACAGCCAAACATAACTTCTTTCATTGCCTTCCTCCTCGCCACCTGCGCTAAATCATCTATGCATAAAATCATAATGATATTTAATAAATGTTTTTTCTTTCAGATTCTTAAATCGTTCCATATTGATTACAGTATAATACATTTTTCATCACAAACATACTATTTTTCCAAAACGCTCTTTACAATAAAACAATGTTATGCTATTATAATCACATGAATAAAACATTGTTTTATCACATAACATTTCAGGGGGTATGATGATGGAGATTTCAAAAAAAGATTTGCTGCAAGTTACCGGCATCTCCTACGGACAGCTCTATCGCTGGAAACGCGAAGGCCTGATTCCAGAAAACTGGTTCGTAAAACGCCCAAGCTCTACCGGACAGGAGACTTTTTTTCCAAAAGAATTGATCTTAAAGCGAATTCGGGCAATCCAGAAGCTGAAAGACCATTATTCTCTGGAAGAACTGGCTAATCTTCTCGCGCCGGAAGTAACCAACCGCATATTCAGTGAAGAAGATCTGGAACAATTTCAGGAAGTGGATATTGATGTGGCTGCTGAATTCATGGATCAGCTTGAAAAGGATACTTTTCGTTTCATTGAAGTGCTGATTATGATTATTTTCAGTGACTGGAAGAAAAAAGAACTGTTAAATACTGCTCAGCTTACAAAGCTTATTTCCCACTCTGCTAAAAATGCATCCCAAATTGAGAATGTAGAGCAGGAGCTGCTGCTTCTGAAAATCGGACAAGATTATTACAGCCTATTTGTGGAATGTACCGGGACAGCAAGTCAGTTTCAGTTTGATTCCCGCATTGAAATTGCAGACCGGGTATCGCTTCAGGAACTGAGCAGCAGCATAAAAGTAACTTACAAAGATACATTTTCATTTACTTTCGATGAAGATATTGAAGAATAAATTCAGGAGGACAACACTATGACAAAAGATCTTAAAATCAGTGGAAGCGGAACAATTTTTGCCGGAGAATATGACACCATCGGTATTTCCGGAGGCGCCTCGATCGATGGTGATATTACATTTGACACTCTGAAAGTTTCCGGAGGCTGTCACACAAATGCACCTTGTATCCTGAAAGGTACGGCACTGCGTATCAGCGGATCATTGAAGGCTTCCGGCGAACTTCAAGTGGAAGACTGTCATATATCCGGATCCTGCAAGCTGACCGATTGCGAAGTACACGGAAATACACTTCATGTCAGCGGAAGTCTGACAACTAACCGGAACATAAAAATAAAAGAATTAAAATCTTCCGGCAGTATCAAGAGTAATAACGCCAAAATTTATGCAGATTCTATTCTCATTTCAGGCTCTTTTGTAAATGATGATGAAATTAATGCAGATGATATAGAATTATACGGATCTTCAACGCTAAACGATGTATTTGGAGAACACGTTCGCATTGGCATTGTGCCAAAGAATTGCCACGTTCTCTCCTTCCGTCTCTTTTCTTCTGAAAAGCGACCGGTTCATCACGTCAAAAATATTGAATGTACACAGCTGGAAGCAGCTTCTCTCCACTGTGAATCTATTAGTGCAGAAACCATCGAACTTAGTAAATATTCTGTAGTAGATTACATCCAATGCGATGGCTCTCTTGTCTATGACAGCACTTGCAAAATCGGTACCATAGAAGGTACTTGTACGCAGTCTGTAAAAGAGTAACCTATTTCCTAATTTGTAAAAGTCAGGCATGACATGATGATTCATAACCTCTTTCTTCTCATGCCATGCCTGTTCTTTTTTTATAATAATATTATCGAATTCGAATTAAATGTACGCGAACTTTTCCGCTTCATCCCGCGATTTGAAAACGATAATTTCTTTTTCTGTTTCATATTTCTTTAATAATTCATAGATGACCGGAATCTGATCTTTCGGAAAATCTAAAATCCATTGACGAAATTCTTCATCAAACTCCGTTTCCACCCACGGCATATCTTCCCGCACTGTTCCAATACGCGCTTTTGCCCCTTCCAGACATATTTCCAACGGATAATCAAGGAAGAACACCGTATCACAGGCATCCAGACGACATTCCATCGTACGGAGATAATTTCCGTCAATGATCCAGCTATCCTGCTGAATAATTTCTCTCAGTTTCGCATCAAACTCTTCTTTCGAAACCGTCGTCCTGTCTGCCTTATGCCAGATCTGATCAAGATAATAAAGAGGAAGTCCTGTCATTTCCTTTAATCTTCTTGCAAAAGTGCTTTTTCCTGCTCCGGGGCACCCAATCACTACTATTTTTTTCATTTTGTCCTCCGTGTGCTGCCTTTTACTTTTCAAACAATTCTGTCGATAAATATCTGTCTCCGGTATCCGGCAAAATCACTACAATCCTCTTACCCTCATTTTCCGGACGTCTGGCAAGCTGAAATGCTGCTGCCGCTGCTGCACCGGAAGAAATTCCCACAAGAACTCCTTCCTGCTTTCCGATTTCTCTTGCCGCCGAAAATGCTTCTTCTGCCGTAATACAAATTATCTCATCGCAAATATCTGTATCCAATACTTCCGGAATAAAACCTGCTCCGATTCCTTGAAGTTTATGAGGTCCTGCCACCCCTTTTGTGAAAAACGGCGCTTCTGCCGGTTCTACGCCAACAACTTGAATCTCCGGATTTTGCTGCTTCAAATATGTTCCGGTTCCGGTAATCGTTCCACCGGTTCCAATCCCTGCCACAAAGATATCCACTGTTCCTTCTGTATCTTTATAGATTTCCGGTCCGGTATGTTCAAAATGTGCTTTTGGATTTGCCGGGTTAACGAACTGTCCTGCAATTATTCCACCCGGAATTTCTTCCGCCAATGCCTCAGCCTTGTCAATTGCTCCCTGCATTCCCTTTGCCCCTTCTGTCAAAATAACTTCTGCCCCATAAGCCTTCATAATCTGCTGCCGCTCCACAGACATTGTTTCCGGCATCGTAATAATTACCCGATACCCTTTTGCCGCAGCCACCGCTGCTAATCCAATTCCAGTATTTCCAGAAGTCGGTTCAATGATCACAGAATCTTTCGTAAGCTTCCCGCTTGCTTGTGCCTCTTCAATCATCGCTTTCGCAACACGGTCTTTCACAGATCCAGCCGGGTTTAAATATTCCAATTTCGCCAGCACCTTTGCTTTTAAATCCAGTTTTTTCTCCAGATTTGTCAGCTCCAGTAACGGCGTATTTCCAATCAGCCGATCTGCACTTGTATAAATCTTTGTCATATTGTATCACTCCTATCTCCTATAACTGGTTTTTGTTATTATAGCATATTTATATCTTAGCTTAATATGCACTTACTCAAAAATCAAGTGATATTTAAAAATAGTAGCACTGCTGAGTACTCCTTATCTTCATATTAAAAACGCAGAAACAATCCCCTGTCTCTGCGCCTTTTTATTTATACATATTGTTTCAAATCTTCCATTGCTTTCTCATCTAATTTTGACTTATCAATTTTTGCATGCTTCAAATACTGTCTCCACACAAGTATCAAAATGAGCCCTAATGCAATGACTGCTGTAAGAAAATAAAAGAAGTAATGATATCCCTTTGCTCCTGGATTGTTGTCAATCATGTTCCCAGCAAAAATAGAGATAAATGTCTCTGGAATTGCACCTGCTGTGCAAATCAATCCTGCTGCTGTTCCACAATACTCCACAGGAACTGCCCCTTCACTCATCATTGTCCATGCCATTGCATAATTCATATGGAAAAATACAAGAATCGTTACAAATAATATTGTAACTAAAATAACACTTGATGATTGAATAGGAAGCAATAACATTGCAATCTGTCCTCCCAGCATCACAACAAATGCCAGAAGCATCATACGCGCTGTCCCAAACTTATCTACCAGATAGCCACCAATAATATTTCCGCCAATTGATCCGAACTTACGGAATACTCCCATCATTGCTCCAAATGCTACACTAGCACCTAAAATATCTGTTACATATGGAACATAATAGTAAATTGATAAACAAAATACATGATTACAGAAAGACACAAGACAAATGATCCATACAGCTGGATTTTTCAACACTTTTGCAAGTCCTTTAAAAGAAACTCTTGATCCTTCCAGAATCATTTTTTCATCTTTCACTGTGAAAAAAGCAAAAACTGCCATAGCGATATTTGCAAATGAATAAAACAATATAACATATTTCATTGCTAAAACTTCATTTCCAATTTGAGAGGCACCCCAATTAAAAAACGCTATGGCCACCAACGCTGTGACAGCACCTCCTACACTTTGAATTCCTTCAAAAAATCCATATGCTTTTCCCTGACTGTCTTCATCTGACATTACCCTTACGGCTTTTACACAAGCTGGCCAAAATGCAAAGGTTGTAGAAACACCCCAAAGTGCATAAATGAAGAGTAATCCCATAAAGCTGAGAGGTAACAAATGCAGAAGCCCCCCTATTCCAGTTCCCACAAGTGAGAAAACAATAATTTTCTTTACTGACATTCCATCTGCAACAACTCCGCCAAATAAATATGAAATAATTCCAAACACCCCAATTACAGTTCCGAACACTCCCATCTGCGTATTAGTTAAATGATATGTAGAAAGATATGCATCATAATAGTCAAAGCGAAAAAATGGCAGGCCGAAAATAACTGAACCGCTTAATGCAAGTATAACGATTGCACCAAAATTTCTTTGAAGTTTCCCTTTTATACCTATTTTGCTTAAAATATTTTCCATGATCTGCTCTCCTTTTTACTCATTAATAGACATTACATGGAAGGTTTCACCTTTATCATAAGTCCGAGAGTATAATATAAAATTCTCATAATAAAATTTTCCTGCATAAACTCCTCTCTCACATCCATTTCCATCTAATTCAAATCTATTCCATTTGCCAACTGTTTTCTCAATTTCATCTCTTGACACAGTCTGATCAATTAAGGTTTCAGCGCCTTCTTTATTTCCTGTTTTGTTTGCTCCCTCTTCTGCCTGTGCACTCTGCTTTCCCGAATCTGCCACCGTACTAGAAGTAACTACTACCCCAATTCCAATGAAAACTCCACTCAGTAAGAGAAGTGACACAATCATTAGTATTGTTTTCTTTTTGCTCATAGTTTTTCTCTCCTATCATAAGCCTAATGAAATTTATGTTCTAAACAATTATATATGGCAAAATGTGCCCCTGCTGCAACAAGGGCACATCTGCATACTTTTTATTCTGCTGACGCATCATCCAGAATATTCACTCCATCACTTACAACTTTTCCATTCTCATCTACAACTGCATCTTGATATTTGTCATAGTGAACTTTATTTCCATTATGATCAATAAATTCATTTCCTTCATTTGACCACGGAATCCATCCATTTCCCCACTCTTTAATATTGTTTAAATCAACAGATTGGCTAAAGTAAGCAATATGAGCTGCTCCCCAGCTATCTCCGCAGAAAAATGCAACTGTTTTACTTGTATCTAGTCCATTTCCTTCCATATAGGCTTTCAGTTCTTTCTGAGTTCTTGGAGTGTCATCTACATTATCAAAATACTGACCATTTTCGGAATCTCCTTGAAGACACCAGATGCTTCCATCAATGCGTCCTGCAAGATCGTGATAACCATATCCTGAGTATTCACCTTTCCACTCATCTTCACCACGATTATCTGCAACTTGTCCCTCTTTTTCTCCGTTCAAAATTGCTTTAATATCATCCATCCAAAGAATTTCATCCGGATTTGCAATTGTATCACTTCCAAAACTTTCCACTGAGTCAGGAACAACTAATGTAGACGGATCTGTATCAAGTTCGTATCCATTATATGTCCACGCTGTCAATGCCCCACTCATGGCATACACTTTCACTCCCAGTGATCTTAACATAAATCCAAGTCGTCCCTGTGGTGAAGTTCCTGTTCCTGTCAAAATAACAATTGAATCTTTTGTAATTCCATACTGTGGACAGAGACTATCACGAAATTCTTCTAAAGAAATTAAGCGCCATTCTTTTGCATATTCCGAACGTTTCTCTGGTACATAAACACGTGGTCTTTCATAGGAATCTGTGTTAATATGGACTGCTCCCGGCACATGTCCTGGTGTAAAGTAAGATGACTGTTTTGCATTCCCCCAACCAACATCTACTAAAACAACTTTATTGATATCTTCCCCTATAATTGCCTTTGCTTCTTCAGTAAGTTCCTTTTCTTTTCCTGTTTTCACATCTGAAATATTTTTAACGATTTCTGTAGGAAGAAACATATCATGATTTTCATATTTTTCTAAGTCTGCACCAGCATCTATCAGCTCATTTGCCTGAAATTTTGTAACTTTTTCAATACCTTGATTTTTCAGATAACTTGCTACATCATCTGCCTGTTCTCCGGTATAATCATATACAATAACTTCTGCATCTTTTGTAATGTTCTGATCTTCCATAGCTCTTTTCAAGTAAGCTTCTCTTGAAGCCTCTCCGGCATATTCACAGTCGATCCATCTTGCTGAAAATAACACAGCATTTTTCAAATGACCTCCATTTTTTGCTCCTTCTAATGCCCAACCAGAATAGTTTTCCTGTGGACGCGCATCCACAAGTACGGTTTTCTCATCAGAATCTTTCATAAAAGCTTGTACCTGCTCAACAGATGCAGATTCTACTTCAATCTTTTTCTCTGGTTTTTGAGTATCATCTTTTTCATCTTCTGTCTCAGTTGACTCTTCCTGTTTTACAACTTCTTCGCCTTTTACATCCTCTCCCTCTTTTGCCGGACCTGCACACCCTGCTGCCAATGTGGCAATCATCGCAACACTTAACAGTGATGCTACAATTCTCTTTTTCACTTTAGAATCCTCCTATCTTTTATGTAATACCAACAACTGACATAATATCACAATGTTTTTTCTTCAACAAATTGATTATAATAATAAAATAGATGCATTTATTCAATACACCTATCTTATTACTGTTCATTAGTATATTCGGTTACAAATAAGAGGAATTCCTCAGTTATTATTTCACATATGTCAACGGTACTGCCTGTTCAAACCCATCACTGAAATGTACTTCTCCGTCTTCTGTGATAAATACTGCCTGTACATTCTCCAAATGATTGACAAACTCCAACCCTTTTTCCAGTCCCAGCGAAAAACATGTTGTACTTAGTCCATCTCCTTCTGTTGACAAATCTGATATAATGGTTACAGCAACTAAATCATTTTCATACGGATATCCTGTCGCCGGATTTAAAATATGATGATAACGTTTTCCATCTTTTTCAAAACAACGTTCATAAATCCCGGAAGACACAACCGATTTGTCTTTAATAGCCGCTGTCGCAAGTGTTTCATTTCTGTCTGCAAATGGTTTTTGAATTCCAATCTGAAACGCATCTCCATTTTTCTTTTCTCCAATGCAGAGAATATTTCCTCCCAGATCAATAATCCCGTGTTTTACTCCATGTTCCACGAGAAATGTTTTCATTTTATCAGCAATATATCCTTTGGCAATTGCTCCCAGTTCAATCCCCATACCTTCCTGTGCAAATCGAATCTTATTTCCATTTAATTCTACTTTTTCATATCCAACAAGTTTTCTTGCTTCTGCTAGATCAGCTTCGCTTGGAACCCTGCGTTCTTCCGAAGTAAAATCCCACAAAGATGAAACTGGTTCGATCGTAATATCAAACGCTCCTTCTGACAACTGACTGTAGTACAATCCTTTTTCAATCAATTTTGCACATTCTTCTGAAAGCACATAATATCCATCTTCTTTTGGTAATATCCCTTCATTCAAGCGATAAATTTCGCTGTCTTTTCTTGTCCGGCTGAATATTTTTTCATACCGGTCACAAAGCTCCATAACCTGAGAAAGAAGCGGCTCCTCCTTTGAATCATAAAGTGTTACTTTCACAACCGTATTCAGTTTAAACTCACTTACACTAATCGGTTCCTGCAGCGACTTTTGTGATAAAAAGAAGATAAGAGCGGCTGTTAACAAAACCGCAGCTATCACTCCTGCAAAAACACTTTTTTTCGGCTTTTGATCCCGCCGTCTCTTCATCGCCATACTTGTACCCTCTTTTCATTTTCCTGTCAGCAATCTCTTTCTTCTTATAAATCAACATATATGCTGCAGTTCATTTACTTTGTTACATAATTTCGCGTAAATTCTTTCTACAAACCATGGTTCTGTAGATTTTTCTCCTATTTCCTCTATCGCTATCCATCCGATTTGACTGTTTTCATCTTCTTTAATTCGAATCGGGCTATTTGTGTCTGCTTCTAATAAATAGGTCACATTTAAGTGCAAATGTGACGGTACATATTCCCCTCTTTTTTCATGTCCGGAAACGGTCAGAATTTCCAGAGAAAAAATATCATCACAAATAAATCTTGCAGTTTCTAAACCACTTTCTTCTCTGATTTCCTTCAAAACTACTTCTTTTAAATCTGCATTTCCGTCAGCATGACCTCCAAGCCACGCCCAGGAATGATAAATATTATGATATGCCATTAAGACTTTTTTGCGCTCTTGATCTACAATCCAGGCTGAAACTGTCATATGTGCATTTTTATTATCTCTCGTTAAAATATGTTCTGATTGAGAAATGCATCTCAAGATTTCTTCTTTATCTTTTTCCTCTTGCTCATTGAAGGGCTGATATGTCTCTATCTCTTTCTTTAAATCTAATAGTGTTCTCACGTTTCCTCCTAATGAGCCTTCTTACACAGCTCTTTTTTTATAGAAAATAATAACATCACAAGCGCAGTCATCATTCCGATATGTGATAATCCGGCAAATCCTGAAAGCATTCCATTTCCCATTTTCCCAAGATCAATCCCAAATACCTGGACAATTCCTCTCACAAGCATTAAAATCGTCATAGCCGGAAGCACAATATTATAAAGTATAAAGAATTTTTTAAAAAGTGAATTCTGTTCCAACTCTGTTATCTTTGCAACTACTGCTGCCAAAAGAAATACGAACGTTCCCAATACAAGCAAATGCACATGCAGAACGCCTAATGTTGTTGGTTTCGTATAACCGTTCCATTTTGTAAATTCACGGTAGAAAACACCGCCTGCCATTGCTAAGATAAAATAAATAATAGACGTATTCATTATTTTTTTCATTCGTACATTTCTCCTTTATCTTTTTTTCTTAAATATTTTTATATAATTCCAGGTAAACAAAACTCCTGCCATAAAAAGAGCTGCCCCTAGTCCTGTATAAAACACTGCAATAAAACGATCCGGTAAAAGCCGGAATTTTCGAATGATGATTCCAAAACTAATCATAAAAGCCATAATCAAAAATGACTTCAGATCGAAGAATTTGTAAAACAACTGTAATTCCTCTTCAAATTCATGAATCCGTTTCTTTACCTTCATGCCTGCTCCTTTCACAAAAAACTATTTTATCTCATATAAGTAATTTTTTATAAATTCTAAAAATATTTCTTCTTCCTGATTTTCCAGCAGCACTGCCAAAAATAGTTTAAATATGTAATTTACAAAAATTTCCGGAGTCATTTTATCTGTAAATGCCCCTGCCCGTATCTGCTTATCCTGCTCCAAAAGAGATATCATCTGTACTTTCAATTCCAGAAAGTATTTTTCCATGACTCTTCGCCCTTCCGGCTTTTCTCCTGTTGTAAAGTGTAATGCATGCATAGAAAAAAACTGTGGATAACGGTCTCTGCTGTTTTTTACCGCCTCGAGCAACGTCTTCATATACTCCAAAATATCTTCACAATTTTCCAAACAAGTTCCCACCTGAAAAATATCTTTCCACACTGCTTCTACTGCTGCCGACATCAACTCTGATTTTGAAGCAAAATAATTGTACAATGATCCTACTGCGATCCCACATTGTGTAGCAACTGTTCTCATATTAATCGCTGAAACACCTTTCTCTGCGATGATTTCGCGACTCTTATCCAGTATCTCTTCCTTTGATGTTACTGTTTTGTTCATGCTTCTATTTCCTCATATCTTGATATCCGATCAGAACTGTCCATACATACGCACAGGTCTTTGGAATCATCAACATTCCAATTACCGGAATCGTATCTGCCCATAATACAACCGGGATATAAAATCCAAAACTCAGTACGATTGTAAGCCACATAAATCGAAATGCATGATCTTGATTTTCTTTTGCACTTTTATAAAAAATAATAATTACAATAAGTCCTAATAATGCGAATGGAATATTTCTATAGATTCCCCAGGAAAGCAGTGCTTCTGCTGACGTCCATCTATTTTGTGGAAACAGACAAAGAATTACTCTTACCGCCGCCAGTAAATAAACAGCCCATGTCAACTTCTGCTTTCCTTCTATATGATAACGTAAACGCCAAACATAATAAAGCAAAATATAAAAAACTGTCATTGTGATAGAAGTAATAAGCTTTCCAACGCCTAGCGGAACTGTATAATTATCAAGCCCCGTTGTACAAAGTGCAATTGCTCTCGGAACTAAGTGGAAAGAATCACCCACTCCTAATGTCACTGCCATAATTCCAAACAGCTTATACTGCATATTTCCTCTACATTTCTTAATCATCAGTATTCCAATTGTAACAACACTGACTAAATAAACAACATCAAATAATATCTCTGCGATTGCCTGCATATTTTTTTCCTTCTTTCTATTATTTTTATTGTTGAACATTGTTCATTTTAGTGTAACGTAAAAAATTTGTCAAGAATTTCTTAATTTATAATCATGTTAAATCTAGTATTGCGTTCTGCACATATGCCCAATGTACAAGTAAGTGGTTAATCACATTCATTGCCGTACTATACAGTTCATTTCAAATTTTATCCATATATATCCTTTCTCTTTAAATTCAACTCTTCTGTTGCTTTCAGTCTCATTACAAAATCTAAATTTGTTATTCTTTCCCATTCAATAGTTTATTTACTCTTTCAACCGGAAATCTGTCTTCAATGTCAATTATTTCAAAAAAATTTAGGGGCAATTCTTTCTCTCCAATCAGAGTAAGATATTCATTAACAGCTCTGCGGTCAATCATAATTTTTCCACCACCAGCCCAATGACGATTGCTCTCCCTCTTTTTCAAGCCAGAAATCCAATATTCATCGCCGTTTTCAATGTCTACATAGTTTGAATAACTACCATTATATTTCTGAAAAGCATGGTCATTAAAATAAATGGTTTTCTTAGTTTTTGAAGTTTTCACATATCCAATCCATGCTGGACCATCATCAGAATAACCCGTTTTCAGTTCAATATACACCAAATCTCTAATCATCTGTATCACTCCAAATTCAAGTTGAACAAAATCGCTGCGCGATGGCCTGCCAAGGCTGTGGCATAGCGATTTTCTTTTTCCTATAACAAAACAGTGGAAAGCAAGTCCTAAAAGTAGT
>JAGZJD010000057.1 GCA_018365895.1 Lachnospiraceae bacterium
TGGGATATACAGGGGGATTGACGGGAACTGGAGCAATATTCTTACGACATTTCTGATGTGTGCCGGAGGGGGGATGTTTGGAGGAATGATTTCTTAAGTGATTCTTAACCGAACTGGGTAACGTCTATAATTGAACGCACAGAGACTAATTAAATTTAGTCTCTGGGGCGTTTTTTTTGTATTGAAAAGTCTCAAAAACATTGAAAAATCAATGGATTTAGGAAGGAGGATGGATAACGGTAATGGGGAAGTGCTATAGTCGATTGTCATTTCAAGAACGACTAGTTATTCAAAAATTGTACAAAAAAGGTATGACTATGGCAGAAACGGAGAAGATTGCAAGAATAATTGGGAGGAACAGGACAACGATTTATCGTGAGGTATTGCATAATACTGCAGACGGGCAGCCTTACAACGCAAAAGAAGCACAAAAAAGAGCAAAGGCTAACTTGAAACAGAAGAATATTGCAAAGCAACTTGCGAGAGGTGAGACTACTCGCAAAAAGGTTTATGTTTTGTTTAGAGAAAATCCAGATATGACTGTGAAAGACATGGCTGGAAAAATCGGATGTAGCAGAGCAACTGTAGCAAGGTATCTTAGTGAAATCAAATCCGGTTCATATCCAAGTAAACAAATGAACAACTGAATATGCTTTAAGAAAATAGTTCTTACGCCGTTGCAGGTACGGTGATGAAAAAAATGTAGTGGATCTAACAAATCCATGTAAATTTTTCTTTTTTGAGAATAACAGGAAGCTTTGAAAAAGAAAAGTTTATGAGAGACTTTTTATGCGGCTTTTGTTTATTTTCGTTACACTAAAATCAAGGAGGAACAGTTATGAATGATCATTTTGCATGGCTTAAACGGTTAGTTGATAGACAAAATGAAAAAAAGTATTTAAGTAATTGTAAAAAGTATGAGCGTTTAAAAAGTATGTCTGAACAGGAGTTGATGTTTGAATACATCAATGTAAAAGTAAACTATCGGCATCAAAAAAATATATGGATATTAAGTATTGTATTGTCGGTATTGTTGATTTTACAAATCTGTAAGAGTTGTACTGATTTTATCAATCAGGTAAGGACAGTGGCAAGCTATCAAGAGAATCCAGAAGTGCTTTTGAAGATTGGTTTCAGTATAGCAGGAATATTGACAATAGCGGTTATCATACTGATAATTATTTTGCTCTTCTCATATACAAAGTGGTTAAATGAATCATATAAGCGAGTGCTTTTTGCAGCATTGGTTTTGGAATGTAGACGGAAACAAACATGGTATTTTCACGTTGATAATAAAGAGATGAAAAATTAGTATTTATAATCTACAAACAGATTGTAAACAGGAAAGAAGTAAGCTATAATAAAAGTGGTTTTGTAAAGTGTAAGATTTAAGGAGGAGGAAAAGGTATGAGGAAGAAGAACATAGCAAGAGCAGGAGCAGCATTTGTATTGTTACTTGGTCTGACAGGGACGACAGTATTCTATCAGGGAACAGCAACTGCATCAGGAGCGGAAAACTCAGAGAAGGTAGCAGCTGTGAATGATGATGCATCTGATCAGGAAAAAGAAGATTCGATATTTCCTCAGAAAGAGACAGATCAGAAACCGAATACATCGGATGCAGACAAAGAGAAAGAAGCGGACAGTAAGGATCAGGAAACAGAAACACAGGATAAAACAGTGGATCAGGCAGATACAGAAAAAGCATCTGCAATAGACGGCAAGAATACAACTTCACAAAAGCCATCCTCTGATGCAAGACCAAACAATGAAACAGGAGAAAAACCTTCTAAGCCGTCCCATGCACACAGTTGGAATGCTCAGACGGCAGTTGTACATCATCCGGCAGCCGGACATAATGAGCAGGTGCTGATAAAAGAGGCTTGGACGGAATATAAGCCAATTTATGAAACAGTAGCAATTGAAGTGTGTAATACATGTGGTGCAGATATTACACATAATCATTCTCAGCATATGAAAGAACACGCGTTGAAAGGAGAAAATGCATCAAGGCGTACAGAATATATCCAAAAGCAGACAGGGACAGAAACTATAGCACATCCAGCAGAGTATGAAACAAGATGGGTGCAAGACAGCGCCGCATGGGATGAAACGGTGATAACTGGTTATACATGTAGCTGCGGAGCAAGTAAATAGAAAATCAAATATCGACGTGAAAGTAGAGTATCTTCAGGTACTCTATTTTTTATTGCCATTTTAAGTGAGATGGGAGGAAAGCATTTGAAAATATTAAAAAAAATCTTATCACTGATGCTGATCTGTATCCTGTTTTCAACAACAGTTCACGCACAGGGGGAGACACTTGATACAAATAAAGACGAAATATACGAAAAGGTGTTGGAAGCCTACCGAAAAGGCAATCAAATGTCAGAAGAAGTAATCACAATTCGAAGACAAACAGCAGAAAAACTTGGTCTTGAATCTTTCTTGGATGAAAGAGCTTTTCTGTCAGTTGATTATCGGAATGAGCAGAAGATTGGAAAGGATGGAGCAATCAAAGATCCAGCGCTGGACATTCTGATAGAAATGGCAACAGAAGAGGAGATGCAGGCAGTCCTTGCAAAAAGCCAAATGAGGGCAACTCTTGCAAGAAGCCAAATAAAGTTAAATAGGATGAGCGAACGTGCATTTACACCGGGGCAGACAGTAGGAGTTACTCAGATGCCAAGAGTAAGCGGTGCAGGAAATGGTTATTTTTCAATTGATGGTGCAAACAGTTACGGATACTGCGCAGAAAACAAAAAGAACTTTTGGAGTAATTATGGTACAAAATATGGCGAGATTACAGAATGGGATGATGCTGTTGCAAGAAAAATCTTATATTACTCTCCGGGAGGACCGGGGTATGCCGGAAATAATTTAGGATATGACATGGACAATGCGACCTTTGCAGTGGGATATCAGAATGGAAGTTGTAACAATAACGGCAGGGCAAAAAGCTATATTGCATCGCTGGAAGGAAAAACAGACCCGATTACGTTAGGATTCCATGCATACAAAGTCAACATTACTCCGGACAGTTATCAGGATGTGACATTTTTAGGATATGCGCCAAGTAAAGGCGCGCTGACTTTAAAAAAGGAATCTGCAAATCCGGGATTGACAAATGGAAACAGCTGTTATTCATTGGAGGGAGCAGTTTTCGGTGTGTACAGCAGCTCATCACTGTCTGGCGCATCCAGAGTGGGAACGCTTACAACGGATGCAAATGGAAATTCTGATACGCTCCAATTAGATGCAAAAACGTATTATGTAAAAGAGCTGACTGCACCGAAAGGATTTGCACTTGACCCAAGTGTGAAAGAGGTAACCGTGACGGCTGATCAAAAGGCTGTGGTGACGTTTAAAGATCTTCCGCAGATGGATCCGGTTGGAATCCTGCTCGGGAAAGTAGATGCAGAAACGAATCAGAACAAACCACAGGGAAGTGCAACACTACAGGGAGCACAGTTTACGGTAAAGTATTATGCGGGATTATGGGAAGCTAATAAAGATCCGGCGATACTTGGACAGATGCCAGTTCGTACATGGGTGTTTCAGACCGATGAGGATGGTTGGTGTGAATACGATACACAATATTTAGTTTCAGGAAATGAGCTTTATTTTAGTATTAGTGGAGCTCCGTCACTTCCTCTTGGAACTATTACCATTCAGGAGACAAAAGCGCCGGAGGGTTATCTAATTAATCCTGAAGTGTTTGTCAGACAGATTACCTCATCAGGTACATCAGAAAGTGTAAATACCTATAACAGACCAACTGTGCCGGAAAAAGTGATGAAGTTAGATTTGGTGAAGCGGCAGGAGAAAACAGACATCCCAATTCCGGGGGCGAAGTTTGAACATACGAAGCCAGATGGAACAAAAGAGATACTGACAACGGATGAAGCAGGAAAACTGACATTAACAGGAGTGCAGTATGGGACACACCGCATTACAGAAATTGAAGTCATGGACGGTTATGAGATCAATGGCAATCTGATTGAATTTCATGTTGCACAAGATAATAAGGTTACACTCACGTCAAAGATTGATATTACTCTTGGAAATGTAGTCTTTGATGTTACAGATGAAGGACATATTTCTGTGATTGTAGAAGACCCTCTTTCTCCATTCACTCTCCGGATCCATAAAGAAAATAATAAAGGAAAGATGCTTTCTGGTGCAGAGTTTACCGTATATAGTGATTCGGACTGTACACAGGAAGTGGCAAAGGGTACTACAGACAGTCAAGGACTTCTGAACATGGAAGGATTGAAAATAGGGAAACAATACTATTTACAGGAAACCAAGGCACCAAAAGGCTATCGGCTTCCATTGGATGCCTCTGGAAATCCGGTAACTTATGAGATACGTACAGAGAGCACTCCGGTAAAGGATGAGTTTATCTTTTATGTAAACGGAAAGGCATTTACAACCGATTCAGATGGCATGTTTACAGTGACCGGCACAAAAGCAGACCGGGTAACAAACATGACAATTGTGAATAACATTGGGATGAAACTTCCAAATACAGGTTCGAATACAACGATGCTGTTAATGATGGGAGCGCTGATTCTGGGAGTAATCACTATGATTAGATGGAAACGAGACAGGGGAGGATATATGAAGAAAAAAACATTAAAAATGCTGTATGCATTGGCACTTTCTACAGCTGTTGCAGTCAGTGGAGGAGCAGGAACAATTGGAATCATGCAGGTGGCTGCAGCACAAGCCCGTACAATGCTCAACACACCAAACGGTATTGCGGATTTTAGACGAGGTGATGCGAGTATCATTGTTCAGGGAAATGAAGGACAAACTTTGAAGGGAAAGAAATTCCAAGTATATAAGCTGTTCAATGCGGAAAACTCAGATGGCGGGGAATCCGTCAATTACACATTCCACGAACCGTATGAAGAATCCTTGAAAACAGTTGTTGGAAAAAAGATTGGCAAAGAAGCTTCTAAAGTAACAGAGTATGAAGTGATTGATTACATCCAGTCCTTAAATAACAATCAGGTGGAAGGTTCTCAAACAGAACAGAGTGTAGAGGGTTCTTACAGTGAGTTTCGTTACTTTGTTGAAGAATTGAGAAATCAGATTGTAAAAGACAAAGTGACTGGCGATGTTGTAATTGTTACAGAAGCTAGTAAAGATAATACAGTAAAGATTAGTGGTTTGGAATATGGTTACTATGTAGTAGATGAAGTAAGTGATGTAGAGGGTACACATTCCGCAGCATCGATGTGTATCGTAAATACAGCCAATCCAAAAGCGGACGTAAACATCAAATCAGATTATCCGGCAGTCATTAAGAAAATTCAAGAAGATGACAATAAAAATGAAATCGGAAATGACGGATGGAATGACATTGGAGATTATGAAATCGGACAGACAGTACCTTATAAATTTGAATCCAATATTCCAAACATAAATGGATATGATACATATTATTATGCATGGCATGACGTGATGGACGAAGCACTGACATTTGATCCGGATTCAGTTGCAATTCACATTCGAACAGAGGATAAAAATTATGAGCTTGCAAAAGATGAATTTCAAGTGATTACGAATCCGGGAAATGGTGAGACGTTCAAAGTAGAGATTCATGACATCAAAGCAATCGTAGATCGAGAATTTGATCAAAAGAACGATTTGAACGAAAACGTGTATGGACAGAAAGTAATTTTAAGATACAATGCAACTTTAAATGATAAGGCTGCAGAAGACACTGGACGTCCGGGATTTGAAAATGATGTACGTCTCGAATTTTCAAATAATCCAGACCATGATGGGGATGGAACAACAGGATATACTCCGTGGGATACGGTTGTCTGCTTCACGTATAAACTCAATATTCTGAAAACGAATGACCATGATTTGAAATTGGAAGGAGCAAAATTCCGCCTATATTCAGACAAAGAGTTGAAGAATGAAGTATATGTGAAGAAAGCTGAGGATGATGGGTATATTGTCATTAATCGTGATACAGTCGGAGGAAGTGACCACATTGGTGGAACGACACCTCAGGATTCAGTAGAGATGGTATCCAACGCAAAGGGAGAAATTAAAATCTATGGATTGGATACAGGTATTTATTATCTGAAGGAGACCGAGGCACCGACCGGATACCGCCCTCTGCTTGATCCAATCGTGCTGAATCTGAAAGCGACGTTCACAGATGAACGAAACGATTATGTAAAAGGCGATGGAGCAACCGATAAGACATTACAAAAATTAGAAACGACTGCGCATATCAAGGAATTTTTTGACGGAGCATACAAAGAATCAGATGTAGATTTGACAACAGATACCAGTGAAGGTTCTTCAAACTTGACAGTCATTAACAAGGTTGGAAAGAAACTTCCGGTAACTGGTTCTTCTATGATGCTTCTGATGCTCACAGCAGGAACAGCACTTGTGACAGGAGCATTTGTGTATGGAAAACGACAGAAAAAATCAAACGACGAGAACTAAAAAGAGAAAAAAGATGCTTACGGGTGTTCTTTTTGTAACAGGTCTGCTTCTTTGCATATATCCTGCATTTGCCAGTGTGATAGACAGAAAGCATCAGCAGAATGTGATTCAGACGTATCAGGGAAATATAGAGGCAAACAGCGAAGAGAAGCTTCAGGAAATGCTTGGAGAGGCAGAGCGGTATAATGAAATGCTGTGGCAGACTAACGGCGTACTGATTGGAGATATTGAGCAGGGGATTTTAGAAGAGGAGAGCTATCAAAGTCAATTGAATTTATCAGGAACAGGCGTGATGGGGACGCTTTCTATCCCTAAGATTAACGTCGACCTTCCAATCTATCACGGTACAGAAGAAGAAATTCTTGCAAATGGGGTAGGGCATCTTCAAGAAAGCAGCCTTCCGGTTGGGGGAGAAAATACACACTGTATTCTAACCGGACACCGGGGACTTCCAAACGCCAAGCTCTTCACAAGACTGGATGAAATGGAACAAGGTGATTTATTTTTCTTAACAGTTTGTGGCGAAAAGTTGGCATATGAGGTAACGAAAATTGAAATCGTTCATCCGGAGGATGTGGAAGGATTGAGGATACAGGCGGAAAAAGATTTGGTATCCCTAATCACATGTACGCCATACGGATTGAATACCAAGCGGCTGGTAGTCACAGGCGAACGGATTCCTTATACAGAGAAACAAGAACAAGAAATTGTACCGGGAAGTATGTCTTTTCGGGAATTGGTCTTTACAGCACTTCCATTTTTATATCTGGTTGTAGGAATTGGAAGCATGATAAGAAAGAAAAGGGGGAAACGTAGCAGCAATGAAACACAAAAAGATTAAAAAATTACTTCCTTTGGTTTTTTCGGTGATGATTTGTACATTTCCGGTATCGGCTGCAAATGAAAATATAGCATTACTGGATGAACTGCAGACAGTCCAAACAGAGGAAGAGGGAAGCATTGAAATAGAATTGACAGACGGCGGAGTTGGAACAACAAAAGAGGATGTCGTTTTTGAATATGCAAAGGTAGCGGACGTTGTAGACGGAGAGTATGAGCTGCTGGAGGCTTATCAAGGAAGCGGGATAGACTTAAACGCAATTGAGACAGCGGAGCAATTAGAAGAGGCAGCTTTAGAGTTAAGCGCTTACAAAACTTCAGACGGAAGCTGCACGACAGATGCGGATGGAAAAGCGATCATAAAAGATTTAGATGTTGGAGTGTATCTTTTATATGCTTCAGAACACAAAAGATACGATGATATCACACCGCTTTTGATTGCAATCCCTACGTGGGGAGAGCAAGAAGGAGACATGCTCTATGATGTAAAAGTGATTCCAAAGCACACTCCGGTTCCACCAGGGAAAATCATCGCAGACACACCGGATAGTGAACGAGATCATGTAAAAACTGGTGATAACGTTAATATTGCTCTTTGCATGGCAGGAGTAATTGTAGGAGCTACTCTTATAGGAACTATGCTGGCATTTTTTTATCAGAAAAGGAAGAAAAATTATGAAGAGAAATAAATGGCTGGCAGGTATGCTGGGACTTTTATTGATTGGTACAGTATCTTTTCCAACACAGGCAAAAGATACTGACATCAGAGAAAAGACAATTACATATCAGACCAAAGACAAAGAGGAAGAAAAATCCTTTCCGGAAACAGAAACATTTGATGGAAATAAATATGTGCTAAAGAATGTGACATATGAAAGTCTTACGTCAGAACCGGAAAAGGAGAAGAAAGTAGTAGAGTATACCGAAAAATCTGATCCGATTGTGAAAGGAAGCGAATATCAATTTCCGGAAGAAAAAACAGTAGATGGAATCGTTTATAAATTGAAGGAAATTACAGAACAGGAAAGTGAACCTTATAAACAAAGTGTATCAGCTTACAATGAGTATCAATACGAGATTTCACATTCGTCTGCGCCACAGACGAAAGAGGTTTCTGTGAAAAATGAAAAAACGGGGGGAATGGAAACGGTAACATGCAGCCTTTCTGCAGTACGTCTTATAGACCATGTTTGGATTGATTCTGATATTGATATTACATTCCAAGGATACGACCGGAATGCAATTGAATGGCAGGGATTGGTATTTCCAAACGACAGAGGAGCAAACGCTCCTTTGCAGGGATATGAAGAACAACTGCTGGCATCCGTAGGGCTTGGGACAGATGGCAAGGTAAAAAACACATACTATACATCGGATATTTACACGAATGCAGATGGTGTGGTATGTCGAGATGCACGTGCAAATATTCAAAAACTTGTTCCGGTATATCGTGCCGAATATCAAGGTGAGATTACTACACCACACATAGTGAAAACTGCGTTGTACCAAGGAGAGCAGGAAGTGGACAGCGAAACAGATATTAATTACACGATAGAAGCTACGGCAGTTTATCAAAAAGTTGACAACCAATTATCTTACATACTTGCAGGAGTAGGAATTTTGGTTGGTGTGGCTTTAATCATAATAATTTTAATGATACTTGCGAAGAAGAGAAAGGAGAAACAGGAACATGCAGCAACTTAAGACAATGATAGAGGGATTTGTAAATAAAAATGTGCTTCCTTTGGGAGTAACAGCTATATTTGTCGTGATTGTAATTATGGGATTTGCCTTTCTTGCGCCGGGACATAAAGCAAAGGAATGGGCAAAAGAGCATGTGCTCTGGCTGATTATCGGTGCAGCTTTGATTTATACAGGATCAAGCTGGGCGACGGATATTGCAGCAAGCTTTGGATTTTAGAAAAAACAAGGGGACAAATTTGTCCCCCTTACAAAAAACAGGAAAAAATATGAGAAAAAATAAATGGAAAAATGAACTGGTCAATCCCTTAAAAGATAAGGGGCGGACAATGAAATTGGAATACTTCTTGTCAAATAATTATGTACTTACCGTATTGATGATCGTGTTAGATCTATTTGTAATATTAGGCGGGACATATCTAATCCATCTATTGAAACAGCTTCCATCCATTTTGCTTGGACATGGTACTTTAGAAGGAATATTTTCGCTTGTACATATGATTCCGAATTTAGCGGAAGTAACCATGCAGGAAGTAGGAATAGTGTTGATCGGCTTGGTAATACTGGATACTGTTTTGGTCATCCGAATCAAGTTATCCTGGTCTGAAACACATTTTAATGTAGGACAAAAAGGTGTCTCTCGATTTACAAACGAAGATGAGATTAAGCAGCAATATAAGGCGATTGAGCCGCTTGAAACTCCTTATCCGGGAAATCCGGGCATCTTAATTTCTAGAATCGGTGAGACATTTTATATAGATGATTCGGTTGTGAATAACCTGATTCTTGGAATCACACGTTCCGGAAAAGGAGAGACACTTGTAAAGTCCAGTATAGAGAGTTATTCAAGAGCTGAATTTCAACCAAGCGTGATTATAAATGATAACAAGCTGGAGCATTATAAAGTATTTGCTTCAGCGTTGGAAAAAAGAGGATATAAAGTATATCTGCTAAATGCATCTAATCCCAAGTATTCCATGGGATTTAATTTACTTAGTGTTGCAGTGAAGTTCTATAAGCAGAAAGATTATGATATGGCAGAACAGGTTGTAAATTCTTTGACACATTCTTTTTTTGATGTGGATGGAGCAAAAGGCGATATGGTGTACTTTGTCAGTGCAGCTGCCGCATTATGTAGCGCGATGATACTTGCAAGTATTATAGATGCATTCCGGGCAGATGAAGAAGAAAATCAGAAACGATATGAAATATGGTCTTATCTGACCGAAGAAGCAAAGAAAGAACATCCCTTTCATTATCGGAACGATAATGAAAAGACCATTAATTTTTACAGCATTTTAATAAATTTTGGAAAATTAGTAGAAAAGCCTGTTAATAAAACTGGAACTCGTACACTTTTGGATGTTTACTTTGAGCAGCGTCCAGTGGATGATCGGGCAAGAATGAAGTTTTTAGGCGTGAAAGTTGCTCCGGGAAAAACGAAAGCAGGAGTTTTTTCAGAAATGCTGAGAGAATTAGATATCTTTACCCTTCGGAATGTCGCAATGATGACGGCAGAGAGCAGTATAGATATGGAAGAGATTGGATTCGGGGAACGTCCAATTGCAGTATTTCTTGCAACACCATCCTATGATAGCTCGCTTTATAAATTGCCAACCATTTTTATCCGGCAGATGTATTATATACTTGGAAAGATGTGTGATGATGGAAAAGGAAAATGTGCTCGGCAGGTAAAAGTCATCTTGGACGAGGCAGGAAATATGCCGAATATTGAGTTGATGAAAATAATGACGACAATGGGACTTGGACAAAATATTTCGTTTGACTTGTATTTACAGAATTATGAACAGCTAGAAGAGATTTATGGAAAACAGATTGCAGAAACGATCAAAGGGAATTGTGGAAATCACTTTTATCTGCAGACAAACTCAGAGGAAACCTCAAAAAGTTTCTCGAATATGCTCGGTAGCAAATCAATTGTAAACGTGCAGAGAGCAGGAAGCAAGTTGTCGTTTCATAAATATTATACGGAATCCATTGACGAACGACCATTGTTAAATCACAACGAACTCATGGAACTTCAGGAAGGTGAGATTGTTATCTTCCGGCGTTCAAAGAGAAGAGATTTAAAAGGAAACAAGATTAAACCAAGACCTATTTTTAACTCTGTAGAAAATGGAAGGTATTTTTGGTATGCATATGAATATTTTCCAAAAGAAACATATCCGCATCCAAATGATGTGAATTTTATGGATATCTGCAAAGAAAGCCGGGTGGGGATCCGACTAGATGAAAGGGTATGGGATATTGCAAAAAGTTTTCAGATGTTTCAGGAGGCAGACAGAAACAAAGTGCAAAGGCTGTCTGACTTTCCGGCTTATGAAGAATTAGAACCATTGCTTTATAACGCATTTGGAAAAGATATGGAGGAAAAATATGGAATTGGAAGAGAGATGACAATTGCAGAATTTACAGATTGTTTAAACCGGATAGAACTTCCGGAGATACAGAAAACACTCTTTTTGGAAACGCTCCAAAAAGCAGGATAGGAGGCGTTATGTCAGAAGCACAGATTATAGAATTTTTAAAATTAAATTCTGATTTTTTCAGTACGAATGATATCATCCTTACCGCAGTAAGGACAGTAGGATGGCTGTTGGTAAAGGGATTGTCACTGTTACTTGATTGTTGCATTACGCTGTACGATTGGACGTTTGGTCTGATTGATATTACAAGATGGTCTGTTTTAGAAAATTACCTGAGTGATTACAAACCACTGATACAGGCAATTATGATGGCTTCTCTTGTCATTCTTGGATTCATGTATATGTTTGGGAAGAACAAAAAGCATAATGTAATCCACAGTGTTTTGATTTTGATGGTAGTAATGTCGGCGTCGACAACCATTTTTACAGAACTGAACCGATTTTCCATTGCTTTTAAAGATGCAGCATTATCCGGGGGAAGTACGGTTAACGGAACAGAATTAATCCGTACCAATTTGTATGATCTTTACTATATTGATTCCAAGATTGGACTGGAAAATTTGAATAGTAAAGGAAAAATCCCACAGAGTACGTCTTTCAGTGAAACGGACGTAGATTACATCAATATTGGTGAAATACTCGATCCGGGAACAGATGGATTGTCTAAAAATGCAGAAAGCATTTTAAAGAAACGGTTGATGCCTATAGGAAATGGGGAATATGGTTTGATAGATGCCAAAGACGGAGTTGCATGGACAGACTTCGGAAATACCTATTATTACCGGTACACGTTTCACTATGGTACATATTATTTAACTGCAGCTGCAGCAATTTTGATCTATATCTGTCTTGCATATAAGAATACAAGAGTGATTTATGAAATTTTTGTAAGTCGTATTCTAGTTGGTTTATATGCTGCGAACCTTTCCTCTTCAAGAAAAGTGGTAAAAATATTGGAGAGTATTCGAGATAGTTATTTTGCGCTCTGTTTTACGGCAATTAGTTTGAAATCCTATTTTCTTTTTGTGGAATACGTCAATTCCAAGACAGAAATTAACGGATTGGCAAGGGGAATCATCATTTTATTTATTGCTTGGTGTGTCATTGATGGAGCGAATATCATAGAAAAATTAACAGGTGTAGATGCTGGCTTAAGCAGCATGACAGGCAAATTGATTGCTGCATATCATATGATGCGAGGGGCAGGACAAACTGTCCAGCAGGCGAGACAGTTCCACATGATGAAAGAGCAAAGAGATGCGATGAGAAATATGCAGGCAACAAGCCAAGGCGGTGGAACTGGCAAGACTGCAGGAGACAGCTTTAAAAACATGGAACAGAACGGTGATCATAACCAAAATTCAAACAATACTCAGCAGATGGAAGAAAATTTAAAAGGAGCCAGTGGAATGGAGAACCGGCAAGGAGATTCTTTTGATGAGATGTCACAAAGCATTGAAAATGAGATGCAATCAGAACAAATGAACAATATGAATGAAGACTTCCGAATGCAGGACGATAGCACTGATGAAATATTGCATCAGAACATGGAGCAGTCAATGGAACAGAATGGTGCTCATAACCAAAATTCAAACAGTACTCAGCAGATGGAAGAAAATGTAAAGGGAGCAGATGGAATGGAGAACCGGCAAGGAAATTCTTTTGATGAAATGTCACATCAGAACATGGAGCAAGAAGAGCATGGGACAGAGCAAGTTTCCAGAATGGAAGAGCAAGGGACAACAGAGAATTTAACATCTGCAGGAGAAGTGACATCGAAAGAACCTTTTTCTGATCAGGAAGAAAAGCCGGAGAAGAATAATGTGAATGATATGCATGCGGCGGATCAGAAGCAGACAAATGGATTTGAATCACAACAGACGAACAGGAAGCAGCCATTCACTTATGAAGAGCCGAAAAATATGTTTGAGAAATGGGAAAATAAAACGGACAGTAGGAAGGTTTCAAATCATGCAGATGTAAATAGAGCAAGTACGTCTGCAATGAGAGAGAGAACACCAATGCAGGAACAGAGGAAATATGCAGAAAACTCCCCAAAAAGAAAAGAAAGAGGAAAGTCTGATTTTCCGGAAACAGAAAGGAGAAAGAAACGATAAATGAGGTATTTGGTTACAAAAGAGATTAAATCGGAAACACAGGTGATTTGGAAATTATATCTTCAGGATTTTGTGTTTTTATCCGTTTGGATATTTCTCTGTTTGAACCTGAAAGAAAATGTACATGAGTATCTGCAGATACCATATTTGATTTTTTCCGGAATGATTGGCATATGTTTGATGATTCCGGCAGTTGGGAATCCGAAACGCCGGATATATCAGGCGATTGCATTATACCTATTAAAACCCAAAAAAGTAATTGGTTTTCGGAAAAAGGAGATAAAACATGAAGAAGAAAGAGAAACAAGAAGTTTTGGATATCAGGGAAGATATTCCAATTCGAAGATATGATAAACAAAAGAAATGTTTTCAGCGGGAGAATGGAAGCTACAGCAATCTTTATCAGATCATTCCAAGGGATTTGGTAAATTCAGATGTGGATGAGATTGAAATGGATTGTTTTAAATGGGCGAAATTCCTTAAGATCTATGGGTTGGATATTGAAATCATATCCATGATGTTTCCCTGTAATACGCATACACAACAGGAGTATTGGAAAAAACGAATGCGGAATAACACCAATCCCCTGTACCATGAAATGATAAAGAGAAAACTTGCGGAATTAGAGTATCGGGAAAAACATGCAGTTACAAAGCAATTTTTTATTCAGGTTTTCTTTGCAGATGACAATGAAAGAAAAGAATCTATAAGACTGATTGACAGTATTTTGGGAATTGTTCCGGAAGAGGAAAGAAGAACCGGAATGGAAATACTGAAAGAAATCCCCGAAAAGAAAAAAAGACAGATTTTATATAAATTGGGCAATAAAAACTCACGGATATTTTGAGAAGGGGACAAAATTGTCCCCTAGTAGGAGAGAAAATCATGTGGAAGAAATGGCGAAAAAGAGAGAAAGAGAAAATAGAGATTGTTGAGGATGAACAATTGTTACAGGAAATATCCCCGGCAGGCGACCTGTTGCACTATGAATCTTACTCAAGAACAGGAACAGGCTATGAAGCTTGTGTACACATTTATGATTATCCGGAAGTACTGGATGATTATTGGCTGACGAATCCGTGCAATCAGGAAAATACGATTGTAACGATCAGTATTCACAATGAGGATCAGAATGAAGTAAAAAAGAATCTGAATCGTTCTATTGAAGAGCAGGGATCAAGAAAAAAGTTTGCAAAAGAATATAAAGATTTTTACGATGCAGCTGCAAGGGAAAGTGAAATGAAAGCACTTTATGATGAAATCAATTCGATGGGAGAAGTAATTAAAGCTGTTGCTATTCGTATTTTTGCAGCGGAATCGACAAAGCAAAAGCTGGAGAACTCTGTAGCAAAGGTAATCAAGTCATTAGAGGGGGATAATTATCCAATGTCATTAAGTTAAGATATTAAAAATGTATTCTCTTATAGAGCAAGGTATATAGAAAAATGTACCCTGCTCTTTTTTTGTGATTTTTGTGATTTA
>JAGZJD010000058.1 GCA_018365895.1 Lachnospiraceae bacterium
AGATCAACCCTGTCTGTATTTATTTCTATTAGTTTTCCCTGATTCTTCCTATATTATCTCTGTTAATTTTTAAACAAACGACGTGTAACAGAACCTTTCTATTACACGCCGCCAAGCAATTTTATTTAGTCTCTTTATGCTGATGCTGACTAACATTATACGACAGCCGCATCAAACTCTCAGATAAATGTACATTTTCTACAATCACGTCAGAAGGCACATTCAAATCCGTATGTGCAAAGTTCCAGATTGCCTTTACACCATTATCTACAAGTACCTTCGCTACCTCTGAGGCTTTCGCTTTCGGAATTGTGAGCACTCCAATCTCAATTCCATTTTCTTTTACAAACTCTTGCAGTTCATCCATCATCCGAATCTCCACACCACGGATGGAAACTCCCGCAAGACGTGGATTCACATCAAAAATCCCCTTCAGAAGAAAACCTTTCTTCTCAAATGAAGTATAATTAGCCAGAGCCTGTCCCAGATTACCGGCGCCAATAATTACCATGTTATGCGTCACATCCAGTCCAAGAATCTTACCAATCTCCTCATAAAGACTCTTCACATTATAACCGTATCCCTGCTGTCCAAATCCTCCGAAATTGTTCAAATCCTGTCGTATCTGAGATGCTGTCACTTTCATGCGCTTGCTCAGTTCATTAGACGAAATCCGCTCAACTCCATTATCCAATAATTCCCCTAAATATCGATAATATCTAGGCAATCTTCTTATAACAGCCTGTGATATCTTTCTTTCATTCATTTCGTCAACCTCGTCTTTCCGTAATCCGCATATTTACTAAAATATTATAGCGAATTGTCATATTGATGTCAATTATTTGTTGTAATTTGCAATATTTGCGCTATAATTGAACATGGATATTTTTATGTCAAAACAGTATAGAAACTTGGCTGTATAATCAAGCTAAATGAAAGATAAACAAACCAAACAGGAGGATACACATGGTACTCGCATGTCATAATATCAGCAAAGCATTCTTAGAGCAGGTCATTGTTAAATCTGGCTCTTTTCATATAGAAGACCGTGAAAAAGCGGCTTTGATCGGTGTCAATGGCGCCGGAAAATCAACTATCTTAAAAATGATTGTAGGTGAACTAACGCCAGATTCCGGTGAAATCGTCCTTACTAAAGGAAAAACGATCGGATATCTTGCTCAGCATCAGATTCCGGATACAGAACATTCCATCTATGAAGAATTAAAAACTGCAAGAAGTTATCTGATCCAAATGGAAAATGAAATCCGTAAAATTGAAAGCGAACTTTCTTCCCTTACCGGAGATGCGCTGGAAGAACGGCTTCACGCCTATCATCGGCTTACTGCCCAATTTGAACGCGAAAACGGATATGCCTATGAAAGTGAGCTTACAGGCGTATTAAAAGGGCTCGGCTTTTCTGAAGAAGAATTCCAAAAACCGGTCAACACTCTGTCCGGAGGACAAAAAACCCGGGTAGCTCTTGGTAAACTGCTCCTAACGAAACCAGACATTCTTCTTCTTGATGAACCCACAAACCATCTGGATTTAAATTCCATTTCCTGGCTCGAAACTTATCTTATGAATTATCCCGGTGCTGTTCTCATTGTTTCCCATGACCGTTACTTTTTAAATCGCGTTGTCACAAAAGTAATTGAAATTGAACACGGAGAAATCATGAGTTTCCCTGGAAATTATACTGAATTTGCCGAAAAAAAGAAACAGGTGCGAGAAGCGAAACTAAAAGAATATTTCAAACAGCAGCAGGAGATTAAGCATCAGGAAGCTGTTATCGAAAAGCTGCGCTCATTTAACCGAGAAAAATCTATCCGTCGCGCAGAAAGCCGTGAAAAAATGCTTTCAAAAATGGTTCCGGTAGAAAAACCTCTTGAAGACACAAATGAACTTCATTTTCATCTTGAACCATCCTCTGTCAGCGGAAATGATGTACTATCCGTAGAAGATCTCAGTATGTCCTTTCAGACACAAAAACTATTCCAGCATGTAAGCTTTTCTTTGAAGCGTGGAGAACATGTCGCAGTCATTGGAGATAATGGAACCGGAAAAACAACGCTCCTTAAAATTCTAAATGGTCTTCTTGATGCTGATGAAGGACGCTTTCAGCTTGGAACTAATGTACATATTGGATATTATGATCAGGAACACCATGTACTCCATCAGGAAAAAACTATTTTTGATGAAATTTCTGATGATTATCCAACGCTTACTAACACTGAAATCCGCAATGTTTTGGCTGCATTTTTATTTACTGGAGAAGATGTCTATAAATTGATAGGTGACTTAAGCGGTGGCGAACGCGGCCGGGTATCTCTGGCAAAACTCATGCTCTCCGAAGCAAATTTTCTGATTCTGGATGAGCCTACCAACCATCTGGACATCGCTTCCAAAGAAATTCTGGAAAAAGCATTAAACGACTATACCGGAACAATTCTGTACGTTTCTCATGACCGGTATTTTATTAACCAGACAGCTCAGAGAATCCTGGAACTGACGAATCATACTTTCGTAAATTATATCGGAAATTATGATTACTATGTAGAGAAGAAAGAAGAACTGACAAAAATCTATGCCCCGTCTGACGAAAATCCTTCTCACATTCCGGAAACGATTTCTGAGACAAAACTTGACTGGCAAGCTCAAAAAGAAGCACAGGCCAGAGAACGTAAACGAAAAAATGAATTTCAAAAAACAGAAAAACGCATCGATGCATTGGAAACAAGAAACACTGAAATTGATGAATTAATGACTCGGGAAGATATTTATACAAATTCTGTCAAATGCCGGGAACTTGCAGAAGAAAAATCTGCAATTGAAGAGGAACTTTTAAAACTATACGAAATCTGGGAAACATTGGCAGAAGAACTGTCTTAATCAATTGCCGCCGGAAATAGATTCTTTTAAAAAGAAAACAATTCTCCGGCGGCAGCTTTATTTCTATAGTATTTTTTAATATTTTCCTAACTCTTACAGACGTTCCCTAAGATTCTCTGCGATTGTTTGGATAAATTCTTCACTGTTTAAAGTTATTACATGTTCTAATGAAGTAATCATAGCCAGGTCTTTCGTCATTTTGCCACTTTCAATCGTGTCAATGACCGCTTGTTCAAGGCTGTCGGCGAATTTCATCAGGCGATCGTTCTGATCCAGTTCTCCTCTTTTTCTAAGAGCGCCGCTCCAGGCAAAAATTGTCGCAACCGGATTGGTAGACGTTTCTTCTCCTGCCAGAAATTTATAATAATGCCTCTGTACCGTTCCATGTGCAGCCTCATATTCATAATTGCCGTCCGGTGTTACAAGAACAGATGTCATCATAGCAAGAGAACCAAAAGCCGATGAAATCATGTCGCTCATCACATCCCCATCGTAGTTTTTACACGCCCACACATAACCGCCTTCTGATTTCATAACACGGGCTACTGCATCATCAATTAGTGTATAAAAATAAGTGATTCCTGCTTTCCGAAACTTTTCCTCATACTCTTTTTCATAAATCTCCCGAAAAATATCCTTAAACGTATGATCATATTTCTTTGAAATAGTATCCTTTGATGCAAACCACAAATCTTCTCTTACATCAAGTGCATAATGAAAACAACTCCTTGCGAAACTTTCAATAGACGTTTTTGTATTATGCATTCCCTGGATGATACCTTCGCCCGAAAATTCATGAACCAGTTCTCTTTGTACTGTTCCATCCTCTGCTGTATACACAAGTTCTGCTTTTCCAGCTCCAGGTACTTTCATCTCTACACTTTTATATACATCCCCATAGGCATGGCGAGCTACGGTAATCGGTTTTTTCCAGTTTTTCACACATGGTTCAATCCCTGCTGCAAGAATCGGCGCCCGAAATACTGTTCCGTCCAAAATTGCACGGATCGTTCCATTCGGACTCTTCCACATTTCTTTCAGATTATACTCCTTTACTCTGGCTGCATTTGGAGTAATTGTTGCACATTTCACTGCTACATGATACCTTTTTACCGCATACGCTGCATCTGCTGTTACCTGATCTTCCGATGCGTCCCTGGACTCCAGCCCCAGATCATAGTATGCTGTTTTTAACTCTACAAACGGACAGATCAAATGCTTTTTAATCATTGCCCACAAAACTCTTGTCATTTCATCTCCATCCATTTCTACAAGCGGTGTTGTCATCTGAATTTTATCCATAGCCCTTTTCCTCCTGTCTCTTTTACTGATTTCTCATATGTTTTTTCATTACATTAAATTATCTACTACATGACGGATATGTTCATACGCCAATTGTTCTGCTAGATTTGCATTCTTTGCTTTAATTGCCTCGTAAATCCCGCGATGCTCTGCAATAGATTTCTCCGCCCGATCTTTCTTTTCTACGGACGTCTTCCTCGCTTTGCGCACATAATTGTGAAAATCTGTCAGCATATGCTGAAGAATCCGACTATTGGAAGCTTCATACAATACTTTGTGAAATTCACTGTCCAATTCCACTACATGTCCTCCGTCCTCTTTCTTTCTACCGTAAAATTCAGATAACAGAAGCACTTCTTCCATCTTCTCTAGTTGTTCCTGTGTGATATGATCCGTCGCCCATCTCGCACAGAGACCTTCCAACCTAGAGCGTATTGCATAGATATCCGCAATATCCTTCCCATTAATTCCAGTTACATAAGCACCTTTATTGGGAATGATCTTCACAAGTCCCTCCAACTCCAATTGACGAAGTGCTTCCCGCACCGGTGTACGGCTGACTCCCATCTCTTCTCCTATCGTAATTTCCCTTAATTCTTCATTCTCTTTATATTTCCCCGACAGAATATCTTCCCGCAAAGCATTAAACACTCGTCCTCGCAAAGAATGATCCTGGTATTCCTTCACTTTCTATCACTCCAATTCTTGATTTTGTATAATTGTATACAACCATATTGTTTTTGTCAATAAAAAACAGGTGAAATCTCACCTGTTTTCAAAAATTTTATTAATTTATCAGACGATTTAATATAACTTTGCACCAACCTGACGCGGCTGATATCCCTCTCGTACAAGTGCTTCTAAAATTTGCTCTTTATGTTCTGTCCCAAACGCCTCCATCGTAATTCGAAGTTCTACCGCCGCATTACGGTTCGTATTCACAAACTGATTATGTTCCAAGCGAATGACATTTCCCTGAGCATCTGCGATTGTCTTCGCAACATGTACCAGTTCTCCCGGTTTATCCGGTAAGAGCACCGAAATAGAAAAGATGCGATCCCTCTGGATCAAACCATGCTGGACAATCGAAGACATCGTAATAACGTCCATATTTCCACCACTCAAAATACAGACTACTTTTTTCCCTTTCAAATCAAGCTGACGAAGAGCCGCCACAGAAAGAAGCCCAGAATTCTCTACGATCATTTTATGATTCTCTACCATATCAAGGAAAGCGCCGATCAATTCATCATCTTCTACTGTAATAACCTTATCTACATTTTCCTGTACATACGGAAAAACTTTCTCTCCTACACGCTTCACTGCTGTACCATCTGCAATCGTATTAGCACTTCCAAGCGTAACAACTTTTCCTGATTTTAAAGCCTCCATCATACTCGCCGCCTCTGACGGTTCTACTCCGACTACTTTAATCTTTGGATTCAGCATCTTGGCAAGGGTGGAAACACCGCTGATCAGACCGCCTCCTCCAATCGGAACGATGATATAATCAACTGTTGGAAGCTCCTGAATAATCTCCATTGTAATTGTTCCCTGTCCGGTTGCCACATCAATATCATCAAATGGATGAACAAAGGTGTATCCATGTTCTTCTGCTAGTTCATAGGCCTTTTCACAGGCATCGTCATAAACATCTCCGCAAAGAACTACCTCTGCACCTAATTCTTTCGTACGATTTACTTTAATGAGCGGTGTGACTGTCGGCATTACAATGGTTGCTTTACAACCAAACGCTTTTGCAGCGTACGCCACTCCCTGGGCATGATTTCCAGCTGATGCTGTGATCAGCCCTTTCTCACGCTCCTGCGGTGTCAGTGTGCTTATTTTATAATATGCCCCCCGCAATTTATAGGCTCCGGTATGCTGCATATTTTCTGGTTTCAGATATACTTTCGCACCGGTATCTTTACTCAGATATTCGCTGTATACCAGCTTTGTAGGATTCGTTACTTTCTTTACAAGTTCACTTGCCTCTTCAAATTTCTCTAAAGTAAACATTGTCATTCCTTCTTTCTTCTGTGAAAACTATTCTTCTTCCTCTTCTTTCTTGATATCAAATAATGCGTTCACAAAATCATCCGCGTGGAATTTCTGCAGATCGTGAATCGACTCTCCAACACCAATATATTTTACCGGAATTCCAAGTTCTGACTGAATTGCAATTGCAATACCGCCCTTTGCCGTTCCATCCATCTTTGTCAAAATAATTCCTGTAATATCTGTTACTTCACTGAATTGTTTTGCCTGTGCAAGAGCATTTTGCCCTGTAGTTGCATCAAGCACAACAAGTGTCTCACGAAATGCTTCCGGATATTCCCGCTCCAAAACGCGGTTGATTTTACGAAGTTCTTCCATTAAGTTCTTTTTATTATGAAGCCTTCCTGCCGTATCTACAAGAAGTACATCGGCACGACGCGCCTTTGCTGCCGCAACTGCATCATAGACAACCGCTGCCGGATCAGAACCTTCCTGACCTCCGATCAAATCTGCATCTGCCCGATTTGCCCATTCTTTCAGCTGTTCCCCTGCCGCTGCACGGAATGTATCTGCCGCCGCCAAAACAACTTTTTTATGCTGTTCCCGCATTTTCCCTGCAATTTTTCCAATTGTTGTTGTTTTTCCAACGCCATTGACTCCGATGACCAGTACCGCAGAAGTACGATTTTCAAATTCGTAGGCCGCTTCCCCAACATCCATCTGCTCTTTAATACTCTCAATCAAAAGCTCTTTGCATGCCTGCGGCTCTTTGATGTGCTGCTCTTTTACTTTTTGCCGCAAATTGTCAAGAATCTCCATCGTTGCCCGCACACCGAGATCCCCCATGATCAGAACTTCTTCCAGTTCCTCATAAAACTCCTCATCAATATGGGAAAAGCCTTTAAAAATGTTGTCAATACCGGACACAATATTATTTCTTGTTTTTGTCAGTCCTTCTACAAGACGTTTAAATAAACCACCTGCCATATATATCACCCGCTTTTCTTTTTTATTTCTTTTATCTTAACTGCATTTATGTCTCCAACTCATTTTCCAATAAGTCTACAGAAACTAATGTGGATACCCCTTTCTCCTGCATTGTAATCCCATACAGCCGATCGGCAGCAGTCATAGTTCCACGCCGATGTGTAATAACAATAAACTGCGTGTTCTTCGTCAGTTTATGCAGATACTGTGCAAAACGAACTACATTATTATCATCTAATGCCGCTTCAATTTCATCTAGAAGACAAAACGGTGACGGTTTCAGATTCTGAATTGCAAACAACAGAGAAATCGCAGTAAGAGCTTTCTCTCCACCAGACAGTTGCATCATATTCTGTAGCTTCTTTCCCGGTGGCTGAGCGATAATCCGGATACCTGCTTCCAGAATATCTTCTTCCTCCATTAATTCCAGTGTCCCTTTTCCACCGCCAAACAACTGTTTAAATACCTGATCAAATTCTTTCTGAATCTCTGCAAAGCGCTCCTGAAACTGAGTTCTCATCGCTGCATCAAGTTCATCAATAATTGCCAGAAGCGTTTTCTCCGCTTCTACAAGGTCCTGCTGCTGCGTTTTCAAAAATTCATAACGCTCAGATACATTCTTATAGTCTTCGATTGCATTGACATTGACTGAACCAAGTCCACGAATCTCTGTTTTCAAATTCTGGATCTGCTTTTTAATTTCTGCCAAATCTACCAACGTCTCATCTCGCTGCTCTTTCGCACTATAATAAGTCAGTTCATATTCTTCCCACATATAATTCGTCTGTTTTTCGGAAGCTTCTTCGCATGTTTCTTTCTGATTTGTTAAACGGAAAATCTCCTTATCAAGATCTCCCATTCGCTTCTGTAAAGACTCTCTTTGCTGAAGAAATGCCTTATGTTTCTGCAAAAGCATTTCTTTTGTTTTTGTATCTTCTGCAATTGCCGCCTTAATTTCTTCAAACAGCTCTTTCGAATTACTGATCGTTTCCTCAATTTCCAGAATTTTTTGCTCTTTTGCCGTAATCTCACCGGACATGTCGTTCTTATTTCGCGTTAATTCTTCTAACGCTTCTCCCGATTTTCCAATCTCTTCTGACAGACGTTCTATATTCTCTACAAGAAATTCCAACTTCTGTTCCAAACCAGCGCAAGACAAATGAATCGTTTCGCTCTTATGCATTGCATCGCTTTCTTTCTTACGGGCCTGTTCTATTTCCTGCTGCCATATTTCAATCTGTGAAGAAATATCCCGCTCAAGAGACTCTGATATCTCAAGTTCTACCTGAATTGAATTCTGATTCTCCCGGATTTCTTTTATCTGTTGTTCCAGATCAGTTCCTTCCCGATAAATCTGATCAATTTCTCCTTTCGCAGTTACCCGTTGGCTTTTCGCCTGTTCCAGATTCATTTTCGCTGTATTTTGTTTCACATAAAATTCCTGCAGCTGATCTTTAATCTGCTCCAACATCCCATAGCTTTCGGTACGCTTTTGTTTGCTGGCATTTAATGCAGTCTCTGTTTCAACCATCTCGTCTTTTAACCGGCAAACGGTTTTCTCAAGTTCTTCAATCTCCCGCCTCCGGCTCAAGAGATTACTCGAATTCTTAAATGCACCTCCCGTCATTGCTCCGCCAGGTGTGATCAAATCTCCTTCTATCGTTACAATGCGAAGTGTCTGTCTATATTTTCTTGACAAAGCAATTCCATGATCAATGTGGTCTACCACAACTGTTCTTCCAAGCAAATGATCCGACAGTTTCCGAAAGCGTTCTTCCACTGTTACAAGTCCATTCGCAAGACCAATCACACCTGGTTCTTTCAGCGCTTCCGGTGTCCGAAACCCTTGACTTTGCCCAATAGCTGTCAGAGGAAGAAACGTAGCTCGTCCATATTTATTCTGTTTTAAGAATCCGATCATACGTTTAGCTGTATCCTCGTTATCTGTTACAATATTCTGAATACTTCCACCGAGCGCTGTCTCAATTGCGCTTTCATAATTCTTCTGTACCTTAATGATATCTGCCACAACACCAAGAAGACCTTTCTCCTTCACACGCTGTTCCATAACACGGCGGATACTGTTCCCGTAGCCGTCATAGCGCTCTGTCATGTTTTTTAGGGAATCTAACCGTGAATGTTCTCTATGATATGCTGTCTGTCCGACACGAAGCATTTCATTTTTCTTTCCGATCTCTTCCTGAAGTTTCTGGATTTGCTGCTCTACTTTCTTTTGCTGCTCCAGAAGCTTTCGAATTGCTTCTGCAATCTCTTTCAGCTCCTCCTCATACACATGACATCTCTCATCGTGTTCACTGTCTGCACTCTTCATCTCGATCAGCCGTTTATGAATCTCCGCACGCCTCATCTGAATTTGTCCTAGCATAGTGTCATAATGCTGAATCTTAGCTTTTGTAGAAGAACGGTTATTTAATAGCCCGAAAATGTCGCTCTGAGCATTTTCTACTTTAGAAGAAATATCTGCAATCTGAGACTGAACCTGGATAAGCGCTTTCTTAGCCTCTTCTTCTAATATCTGTTTCTCGGAAAGTTCTCTCTTTAGTTTTTGCTTTTCTTCCGCAAACTCTTCTTTTTGCTTCTGTTTCTCCTTCATTTCACTTTGAATTGCCTGATACCTCTGATCATAGTGTTCATCACTCATACGCACACTATGAATCTGTTCTTTCAGAAGATTGATTTGTCCTTCCAGCTGCTGCTTCAAAAGTGTTGTCTCATTCAATTGTGTCTTGGATTTCTCAATCCTGACATCCACAGCATCTGTTTCTTCTTCCATAGCCTCATATGCTGTCTTTGTCTCCTCATAACTTCGATTTACCGCATCAAGCTCCTCTGAGGCAATCTGCAATTTCTTCTCCACCGCATCCAGCTGTTCTTTCAGCCGATCAGATTCCAGAAGAAATAGATTAATATCATATTTCTTCAGTTCTTCTTTCTTCTTCAAATAAGCCCTTGCCGTCTCCGACTGACGTTCCAACGGTTCAATCTGACGTTCTAATTCTGAGAGAATATCATTGACGCGAACAAGATTTTGTTTTTCATCTTCCAGCTTCTTGATCGACATATTCTTTCTTCGTTTAAATTTCACAATACCTGCTGCTTCATCGAAAAGCTCTCTGCGTTCTTCTGGTTTTCCACTAAGAATCTTATCAATCTGCCCCTGACCAATAATGGAATATCCTTCTTTTCCAATACCGGTATCATAAAACAGCTCATTCACATCTTTCAGACGGCATGTACTTCCATTAATTAGATACTCGCTCTCTCCCGAACGATACAGCTTACGAGTTACCGTCACTTCCTTGAAATCAATCGGCAGCTGTCCGTCAGCATTGTCAAGCGTAATCGCTACCATCGCGTAGCTTAACGGCTTACGGTTCTCCGTTCCGGAGAAAATGACATCCTGCATTGTTCCTCCACGCAGCTGTTTCACTCGCTGTTCTCCAAGTACCCAACGCACAGCATCCGCCACATTACTCTTACCACTTCCGTTTGGTCCGACAATTCCGGTAATTCCATTATGAAATTCAAATACAATCTTATTGGCAAAAGACTTAAAGCCCTGCACTTCGATACTTTTTAAATACATCCTGCACCTACTTCATCTCTCTCATCTTACGAATCGCACAGTACGCTGCGGACTGTTCCGATGCTTTTTTCGTTCTTCCAGTTCCCGATCCATAACAGAGGTCTCCAATGTAGACGGCTGTCTCGAACGTCTTATCGTGATCCGGTCCCTCTTCTTTGACAAGCACATAGGACAGAGTTTCCTCATGCTCGGCCTGTACCATCTCCTGTAGGATAGTCTTGCTATCATAAAAGAGAAGTTTATTTTCCAGATCACTCAACACAAATCTGTGAATAAACTCTTTTGCACTAGCAAAACCACCATCAAGATAAATTGCTCCGATCAACGCCTCAAGTGCATCCGATGTCACAGAATCTCTCCTGCGTCCTCCCGTTGCCTCTTCGCCTTTTCCAAGCAGCAGATAAGATCCAAGCTCAATTTCCCTTGCACAAAATGCAAGTGCTGGCTCACATACCATACTCGCTCTCGTTTTCGTCATCTCTCCCTCTGATTTCGTCTCATAGTTTAAAAAGAGATATTCACTGGAAATCAATTCCAATACTGCATCGCCCAAAAACTCCAGACGTTCATTGCATTGATATTTTTTTAAATGCTTCTCATTCGTATAAGAGCTGTGCATCATAGCATGTCTTAAAAGTTCAAAATCATGAAACTGATATCCGATGCGCTCTTCTAATTGTTTTAAATTACGACTCATAGTTTCCTTTCTTTAAAACGAAAAAGCCCATGTGGGCTTTTTCGCGAACATCATTTAATTTGTTGCGCTTTTAATTTTCTCAACGGCATCGCCAACTGTTACAATAGACTCTGCTTCTTCATTCTCGATCTCAATATCAAATTCTTCTTCAATTCCCATAATAATCTGGAAAATATCAAGTGAATCTGCTCCTAAGTCATCCACAAAAGCTGACTCCTCTGTAATCTCATTCTCATCCAAGTTTAATACATCTGCAATAATTGCTCTTACTTTTTCAAATTCCATAACAGGTCAATCCTTTCTCTTCTATTAATTTACTCTTCTGAATTTTCTGATATATTCTGCATACATTCCTGTATCTTTTCATTGATACGCTGTTCTTTGAATGTAACGCACTGAATAATAGAATTCGACACTTCCTTCGCTGTGGAACTGCCATGTGTTTTCACGACGAGACCATTCAGTCCCAAAAGCGGTGCACCGCCATATTCACTTGCATCAAATGACTTCAATGTCTTTTTCAGCGCCGGTTTCACTAATAATGCCCCGATCTTACTCCGAAGTGAAGTCATCATGCCATCTTTGATCTTCTTGATCAGTACTGCTCCCATACCCTCATAGAGTTTAAGGATCACATTGCCGACAAACGCCTCACAGACAATAACGTCTGCTGCACCGTGAGGAATCTCTCGGGCTTCAATACTTCCAATAAAATTGATATCCGGGCAGGCTTTCAGCATCGGAAATGTCTCTTTCACAAGGGCATTTCCCTTTTCCTCTTCTGCTCCGATATTGACAATTGCAACCCTAGGATTCTTAATTCCAACCACATGTTCCATATAAATAGAGCCCATTTTTGCAAATTGTACCAGATGGGAAGCTCTGGCATCTACATTTGCTCCGCAGTCAATAATAAGTGATACGCCATTCTTCGTCGGAATCAGCGGCGCCAACGGCGGACGTTCCACTCCCTTCACTCTTCCTACAAGTACCTGACCGCCTACAAGGATAGCCCCTGAGCTTCCTGCTGAAACAAACGCGTCTGCTTCTTTCTTCTTGACCATCTGCATTCCGATTACAATAGAAGCTTTCTTCTTCTTCCGGATTGCCATTACCGGCGGCTCTGCCGTCTCAATCACTTCCGGAGCTTCTACAATCTCTATCTGATCCTTCGGATACGTATAGCCCGTAAGTTCCTTCTGGATTGCTTCTGTAATTCCAACCAGATAAACCTTAATGTCTTTTCTGCTTGTCACAGCAGTTACAGCTCCCTTTACAATCTCTGCCGGGGCATTATCTCCACCCATAGCATCCAGGGCAACTCTTGTAATTTCTGACATGTAAATTCCTCCCTGCTTCCTGTCACCCCAGAATTTCTGGTACTGACTAAAACTAATTCTACTAAACATTGCTATAAAAAGCAATATTTGTTGTAAGGTTTTTATGAAAATTTATCTCATTTCTATATTGACTATAGGGTTACCCTATTCTTTATAATATAATCGTACACAATAAGGAGGTAATTAATTTGAAACACAAACTAAGACAGATCCTTCGAAAACTTACGGCCGGTTTATCCTGGCGCAAAATATTTCCAATTATTCTTGGCGCTGCGATCTGCTCTTTCGGAATTTATAACATTCATCAACAGACAGGAATTACGGAAGGCGGCGTAATAGGAGGAATGCTTTTGGTTCACCACTGGCTTGGCGTTTCTCCTTCTATCATCACCCCGATACTGGATCTTTCCTGCTATCTTCTCGCCTACAAATATCTTGGCGGAAGATTCATCAAAATTTCGATCTTATCAACAGCAAGCGTTTCTCTGTTTTTCAGATTATGGGAAATGTTTCCTCCGGTACTTCCGGATTTATCTGATTATCCGCTTACAGCAGCGATTGCAGGAGGTCTCTTTGTCGGAATCGGTGTTGGTCTCATTGTACGTCAGGGAGGTTCCAGCGGCGGTGATGACGCCCTTGCTCTGACAATCTCCAAACTCAGCGGATGGCGGCTTTCAAGAGCCTACCTGTTTACCGATTTACTCGTACTTGCATTGTCGCTGTCCTACATTCCATTTCAGAGAATTGCTTTTTCTGTTGTTACCGTCACACTTTCTTCCTATCTAATTGACTGTATCCAAAACTGGCAGCCAAGGTCAATGAAAGAGCCGGAACCTATTTAATTTTCTCTTTTAAAAATATTTTCACAAAAGAATGCCTTTACACAACGGTTATCTAAAGGTTTTAACGATTGTGTAGACATTCTTTTTTTCAGAAAAAAAATGAGAACTACCACTATGATAGTTCTCATTTTATCTTTTCATTAATCTTCAACGCTTACAACTTCGCGTTTGTTATAGCTTCCACAAGATTTGCAAACTCTGTGAGGCATCATTAACGCACCACATTTGCTGCATTTTACCAGATTCATAGAGCTCATTTTCCAGTTTGCTCTTCTTTTATCTCTTCTTGCTTTGGAAGATTTATTCTTTGGACAAATTGACATGACATTTACACCTCCTTAAAATTGTTGAACAAATCGCGGATAACTGACATTCTAGGGTCAAGACTCGTATCTTCACAGTCACAAGTTCCCTCATTTAGGTTTTGACCACATACACTACAAACACCTTTACAGTCTTCGCAGCATAGAATTTTCATCGGCCATCCTATCAATATCTCATTATAGAGTAATTTGTCTACGTCAAGCTCATATCCGTCAATATAATTTGCTTCGTCTAATTCGTCTGTCGTTACGGCATCTTTGTCATCAAGATTCACATGCTTATCAATCGCAATCACAAGTGGAACTTCTGTTTCTTTCAAACATCTGTCACACGGCGCTTTTAAAATCAATTCGACATGTCCTCTGATCAGCAACTCCCGGTTCTTCAGATGTGATATCTCAAGATGCAGCGGAGTATCTATCTGAATCGGATAACCTGTTCCTTCTTTTCTGAATTCCTTCAGACCAGGCAGAACATCTTCCTTGATTGTCTTATGCTGTTCAGACAGTACACTTGATAGGTTCACTAACATATCTGTTACACTCCTATTCATACCTAGACTATTATATCATGCAAAAAGATTTTGTCAATAAATATTTTTATATTTATTGAATTATATCTTCTTATTGAATAAATCTTTTCCTACACAAGTGCTACTGTCTCACGGCAGATTGCAAGTTCTTCGTTTGTAGGAATAACAAGTACTGTTACTTTAGAATCCGGTGTAGAAATTACGATTTCTTCGCCGCGTTTTCCATTTGCCTCATCATTGATCTCAATTCCAAGATATCCGAGGTAAGCACAGATTGCTTTTCTCATCTCGCAGTCATTTTCACCGATACCTGCTGTAAATACGATATTATCAACGCCGTTCATAGCTGCTGCGTAGCTTCCAACGTATTTTGCTACACGG
>JAGZJD010000005.1 GCA_018365895.1 Lachnospiraceae bacterium
AGATAACTGTGCGAAATGGCTGCTTAAAATTGCAGAATCGGAAGACAGGACGGTAAATCTGCGGCATTTGATGGATTTTGGTAAGGAACCCTTTACGATCCGTATTTTGAATACCAACGAAATTGTTCACTCTATGAAAGAACTGGTGCCGATTGCCGGAGAATTTGTCTAATGAAGGGATGGTACGATGAGAGGAAAACATAGAGTTATTGTATCAACAAAACGTTTGAAATATGATTTTGAACTTCGGCGAAATCTGACGATCATTCGCGGGGATAGTGCTACGGGAAAAACTACTCTTGTAGATATGATTCGGGAATATGTGAATAATCCAACAGGAAGTCCGGTGGAACTGATATGTGATAAGAAATGTTATGTGCTGGAAGGCGCTTTGTGGAAAGGACAACTGGCGGAAATTACTGATAGTATCGTATTTATTGATGAGGGAAATGATTTTATTAAGACTGAAGAGTTTGCCGGAGAAATTCAGAAAACAGATAATTATTATGTGATTGCAACGAGAGAATCCTTGCCGACCTTACCATATAGTGTGGAGGAAATTTATGGAATTCGGACATCTGGAAAGTATGGAACATTGAAGCAGAGTTACCATGAGTTTTATCGAATATAAGGGACAAATGAGTGATAGAAGAGAAACGCAGAGTAGTTCGTATGGAGGTTGATTATGAGCGAAATATTATTATATCTCGGAAGTAAAGTTGAAGTTGCGTATTTAGAGATACGGATAACAAAATATACAAAAGATTTTTCGTGGGGATTTTATTGCGAGATGTCGTAAGGGAGAAACGCATTCTTATGATATTGTGGAGGGACCTATGGCAGATGATACGATATGGGATTTTGTTAATGGGTTTATGTCAGGAAAGATTTCCAGAAGTGTTTTCTGGGAATATGCCAAATTCAGATATCCGACACATCAGATTAGTTTTCATACGGTCAGCGCATTGCGTTGCCTTACATTTGAAAGGAGTGAATCTATCTATGACAGAGAAATAGAAAGATGATATTTATTATGTATGCTGTTTGATGGAATTTATTGCAAGAAAGACAAAGAACCATAGACAAGATGTCGTTCGGCATTTTACAAAGAAAGATTTGGAACGGCAGTTAAGGCTGGCTGAAGTGAATCATTGTCTTTCTTTTGAACAGGTGTCTGATGAATTAATTGAGGACTATAACATCCAGGATGGAATGTTTGATACTGTAAATGAGTGTCGCTATGAAGTTCCGTCAGTAACTTCGATTGGTATGCTGTATCAGGAATTGGTGCTTGCCATTATGCCAGAAGAAGATGCGGCACAGGGAATCATTGATATTTTTTCATCATTTATTACGGATGAAATTTCTGATTTTAATTCTAATGTATATTATACGAATCCAGATTACTTGCGATGTTCCTATTTAGAAGGAAAAATGTTGGCATAAAAAATTTACATTATTAATAGTCAAAACACCGTAGACAAGCAGTCTAGAGTACGGTATTCTGCTAATAAACAGGTCTTATAATGATAGTTCTTGTCCGGAATTGACACCACCTATTCGCTCTTATATATGTTATACTATTTGAGTTAATATATATAAGTTAATATTAGAGTATACAATGGAAGGGATGGATATATGGGAAGGATTTTAATATTAGAAGATGAATTAAGTATTAGAAGAAGCATAGAAATTTCTCTTCAAAAGGAAGGATATGAAGTTAAGACGGCAGGAAGTATATCGGAGGCAGAGCAGATCATGGGAGCATTTACTCCGGAAATGCTGCTCTGTGATATTAATCTTCCGGATGGCAGCGGACTTGACTATATAAAGAGCATTAGAAATAAAACAAATGCACATTTCATAATGCTTACTGCACTGGATCAGGAAACGGATATGGTAATGGGATATGAAGCGGGCGCAGACGATTATATAGCAAAACCTTTTAGCTTATCAGTCCTTATTATGAAAATAAATGCATACTTTAGAAAAGAAAGTGCCAGTGAAAACAAGATTATAAAAGCAGGCAATGTAAAAGTTGATAAAACTGCAATGAAGGTTTATGTAAATGACGTCGAAGTTTCATTATCAAAGAACGAATGGAAACTCCTTTTGATGTTTATTGAAAACCCAAACATTATTTTATCTAAGGAACAGATACTTGAAAAAATCTTTGATATCGATAGTGATTTTGTAGATGAAAACACAGTTGCTGTGAATATTACAAGATTAAGAAAGAAGCTTAGTTCAGGAGATGACGGGAAGAATCTGATTAAAAATGTAAGAGGACTTGGATATGTCTGGAATGTCAAAAATTAAAAAGTTCAAATGGTACATGATCCCCTTGATATCATTGATACTGTTGAATACCGCAGTAATTACGAAAGAATATTTTTCATATAAAGACGAGACTTTAAGGCTTGGAAGTATACTTGCCGAGAAACAGCAAAGTGAAATGACTTTAGAAGAAGCAGAAACTGTTTTGGAAAAATACGGATACATAAAAGATAATGCAAGCAGTACCTATAGGGAAGTTATAAAATCAACGATATTTATGCTTGTTTCATCTTCTGTAGTATATTTTGTTATTGCAGTAAGTTTAAAAAGACAGGAAAAAGAAATTGAAAATAAATACAATTATGTCATTGAGGATATCGAGTGCACACTTAATGCTTTAAAAGACGGAAGCTACAATCCTTCTGAATCAGAGTTTAGAAATCTTGCCGGGTCAGAATTTAATTTAAATATTGCGCGACTTGAGACTTTAATTGATAGTTTATACAGCAGTATTTCTGTTGTGAAAGAAAAAGCTGAAAATGACAAAAGAGAAACGAAGGATGTAGTTACCGATATCTCACATCAGCTAAAGACTCCGCTTGCAGCAATAAAATCAACTTATGAATTAATGGAAAATGGGAAACTTTCATCAGATGAAAGAAAAGAATTGGAAACTCTTATGGGATTTCAAATTGCAGCGCTGGAAAAATTAATTCTTTCTCTTGTCAATATTTCGAGACTTGAAAGCGGAATGATAGATATCAAGCTTACGGAAGGGAATTTGTTTGATTCGGTTTTAGAGGCAGTGAACGGCATCTGGTTAAAAGCAGATGAAAAGAATATTTCAATAGATTTTGATGACTGCGGAGAGGATAAGCTGCCAACTATAATGTGCGATAAAAAATGGCTTTCAGAAGCCTTTGTTAATATTCTTGATAATGCAATAAAATATTCTGACGAAAATATGAATATTTCAATTTACATTATGAAGCTAAATGCAATGGTCAGAATTGAATTTAAAGATCAGGGATCAGGAATTTCCGATGAAGAAAAGCACAGTATATTTAAGCGCTTTTATCGTGGGAATAACAGCAGCTCAGTTGAAGGCAGTGGTGTAGGGCTTTATCTTGCAAGGCGTATTATATCAGAGCATAATGGGACAATTATGGTAAAAGATAATGTGGTTGATGGAAAAAAGAAGGGCAGTATATTCGTTGTTCATCTCCCAATCATTCAGTGAAGTCTTACAAATCTGTAAGACTTTATTTTTATTCTGAAAGAAAACGGTAATGCTTTTGCTGTAATATGAACAGTAAAGAGGAGGTAGTTAATATGGATACAATTTTAAGGACAGAAAATCTGTGTAAATATTACGGTGAAGGAGATAACCAGGTAAAGGCAGTTCAGAATACGGAAATAGAAATTAAAAGAGGCGAATTTGTTGCAATTATAGGAAAATCAGGCTCCGGTAAGAGTACGCTGTTACATCTTTTAGGAGGCCTTGATTATCCTACATGCGGCAAAGTATTCATAAAGGGGCAAGATATTTTCAAGATGTCTGAAGATGAACTGGCAGTGTTTAGAAGACAGAAGATCGGTTTTGTTTTTCAGGCATTTAATCTGGTATCATCTATTAATGTGTATGAAAATGTGGTTTTGCCGCTTGGATTAGATGGAAAAGAACCAAATGAAAAGTATGTCAATGATATTTTAAAAACTTTGGGAATAGAAGAAAAGGTAAATAATCTTCCATCCACCTTATCAGGAGGACAGCAGCAAAGAGTTGCCATTGCAAGAGCTCTGGCTTCAAAGCCTGATATTGTGTTAGCTGATGAGCCTACGGGAAACCTTGATACTAAGACAGGAGAAGAAGTCATTTCGATGCTGAAGTTGTCTGCGGAAAAATATGGTCAGACGCTTGTGATTATTACGCATAATGAAGAAATTGCCCAGCTGGCAGATAGAATTCTTGTCATTGAGGACGGAAAGGTGGCTGAGCTAAAATGAAGATTTTGGGAAAGATAGCGATAAGCAATAACAAAGAAAATAAGACAAGAAGCCTTCTTATCATGGCGGCAATTGCACTTACAACGATGCTGATTAATGCTATAGGAACATTTGGCTATGGCGGTATAAAAGGCAATATTGAAAATGCAGAAAATCTATATGGAAACTATATTGGTGCATTTGCCGGCATGAATAATAATCAGATCAATGAAATGGGAAAAAGAGGGGAGTTTGATGAAATTGGTCTGATGGCATCTATCGGTGAATCTGACACAAAAGGACATTCTAAGTTAGTATGGGCGGATGAAAATGCGCTGCTTATGACAAACGCATACACGATGATTAGAGATGGAAAGATGCCGGAAGGTGAAAATGAAATTGCAGCGTCAAAAGTATTTTTTGAACAACTGGGATATAACAATATAGAAGTTGGAGATAAAGTAATTGTCCCTGTAAGACGAAATGGAACGGAAGCTTTTCAAAATCATGAATTTGTAATTTCCGGCATAATGAAAGATGGCGTCGGGAACGAAAGTCAGCAATCATCGACAGTTCTTGTTTCAAAGAAATGTTATGACAGCAGAGTTTCTGACGGAGAAGAAAGATATACAGCATATTTCACTTTTAATGAAAGCATAAAAGGCGATTATGATGAGATAAAGGCACTGATTAAAGATCTTGCAGATAAGCTTGGAGTAGATGAAAAAGCAATATCAGAGAATGGAAATCTCATTGTAACAAAATATTCACCAACTGCAGAAGTTTTGATTCCATGCATTTTTATCTGTCTGATTGTAGTTATTTTTGCAGCAGTTGTTATTTACAACATATTCCAAATCGGAATTGCACGAAAAATACAGGAGTATGGAAAAATCAAAGCAATTGGTGCAACAAAGAAGCAGATGAAAAAAATAATCGTAACAGAAGGAATGCTTCTTTCAATATTTGCAATACCAATTGGTCTTGTAGTTGGGTATTTTGCAACATCACTTTTATTTAACACTGCAATGGATTTTGCCAGAGATAGTAATAAATATTTGGCGATTAAAGATGTTTCATTATTTTCTCTGCCTGTTATTATAATTTCAGCGCTGATATCACTTATTACCGTAAGACTTGCGTTAATCAGAGCGGTCAAAACGGTTACAACAATTACGCCTGTCAGTGCGTTTTCATACGAAGAGTCTGCAGTAGGCAAAAAAGGTTACAGAAAAGGTCATAAGGCATTAAGTATCATGGGACTGATTAAATCAGATCTTGCTACTAATAAAAAGAGAAATGTTATAACCATATTTGTTATGGGGCTTTCATGTATCTTGTTTGTTATAATATCAAGTCTTATAAGCAGTATTGATCCGGGATATGATGCCAGAAATAATGTGGAGTATGGCGATTATCAGATAGAGCTAAACTATGATAATTCAGATCAGGTTTACACAGAAAACAATCTTGATGAGATTATAAAGCGCAATCCGATTACCGATAAAGTAATAGAAGAGTTTGAAGCAATCGATAGTGTAGAAAAAACAAAGACAAGAAGATATCTTACTTTTGCTGAAGATGGAATAAAACGAGATGTTGCAATATTCGATCGAGAAAGCTTTGAAAATGAACTTGAAAAATCAGGAGTAGTCGGAGATTTTACTTATGATTCCGTCAGCAAAGCCAATGGATATGTCTATACATTTTCTCATTTTATGGAGGAATCAGGACAAAAAATCGGAGATAAACTTGATGTAACATTAAATAGTGATGAATCAAGTGCTAAGTATAGTGGAAAAGCTATGGGTTCTTTCGGAAGTGTATCGGCAGATTATGTTATAACAGAAGATACTGCTAAAAAGCTTGGCCTGTATGATAAGAGTTATGCATATCTTTGGATTTGGTGTGATGATGATACGAAAACAGCTGTTGAAAGTAAAATAGAGCAGCTTTATGAAAATGATGAACATGTTTACTGGGAGAGTTATGATGAAGTATACGAGCTTGCCGAAAAACAGACGCTTCTTGTTAAGGTGATGGCATATACGTTTCTTGGATTGATTGGAACAATATGTTTTCTTAATATGGCAAATACGATGATTATGAATGTAATCACACGAAAGAAAGAGTTCGGTATACTTCAAGCGGTTGGAATGAGTAACAGGCAGCTAGGGAAAATGCTTCAGCTTGAGGGTATCTTCTTCACCGTAGGTTCAATTTTAATCTCTTTGATTATAGGACTTCCGGCAGGATATGGTGCATTTTTATACTCAAAGGAAGAAGGGGTCTTTGGGATCAGTACATATCACTTCCCGATAGCTGAAGTTTTGATTATGATTTTAGTACTATTAATTATGCAGATGATATTGTCCTTTATATTAAGTAAAAATGTGAAGAAGGAATCAATTATTGATAGAATAAGATATTAAATATTGTATACCTTCCGATTTTAAATGGAAGCAAATCCGAGGGGAGCGCCGTGCAACGTACTAGCGATGCTCTCCAGGTTGGGGAAGAAAACCGCGTTTATCGGGAAGGTGGGCGACGATATGTTTGGTCATCAATTGGAAAATGCATTAAAAGAAAGGGGAATCGAGACGACAGGTTTGAGATTGGCTCTCTTTCAATGATTTTGGAAACGTGCAGGAAAGCAACAATCAGGGCAATTGAACTTGCGAAGGAAAGCGGTGCTGTCATTTCTTTTGATCCCAATTTTACTTCAAAAAAATATAGTCGTGTTATTAGGTGTTTTGCTGAACAGCAGGGGCTTTCGCTGGATGCGACTTTAGATTTTTTTATCACTCTGAGGTCTATCAGCTGATCCGTGACGGTGTTTCGGATATGCACTGCATGAGCGATGTATATTTGGTAAGCGTATTATCGATATGAGGTGAGCGAAACCCCGATACCGGGTTATGATACAACAATAGAAACATCAGATGATTTATTTACAATTACAATTGTAAATAAATTGAAATTCTCTCTTCCGGAGACAGGCGGAAGAGGAACGATGATGTTTACGGTGGTAGGCCTAGTCGGGATTTTAGCAATATTATATTTTAAACAAAGGAGAAAAAGAAATGAGAAGGTACATTAAGAGAATTTTTGCAGCGTTGACAGTTGTGATGTTACTTGCTGCAAACACAGTGCCAGTAATGGCAGCAGGAGAAACAGGAACACTGACATTAAGCAATGGACAAACTCCAATCACTGCAACTTTCAAAGCATATCGGTTGATGGACATTACTGTGGGGAATACAGATACTGCAAAAACATATGGATATACGATTAATAAAAATTTTGAAGCATTCTTTGCGGAAAAAGCAGCACCAAGCTTAAATCAGTCCAAAGATGTAGCTGCACATAAGTATTTGGAAGATAACGTAAAAACTGGAAAAGTCAAAACAGATTTGGAAGCTTTTTTAGAAGCAAATTCTAGCACTACAGTAGCAGGAACATTTGAATTTATGAGTACAAGTACAGTTTCTGTTTCAAATCTTCCATACGGATACTATGCAATTATGCCTAATGGAAAAGATAATACTCATAATCCAGTATTTGTTCCATTAACAGAAACTACTCAGACAACATACCTCAAAGAATTAAAACCAGGAACAGATAAAAAAGTAGAAGAAGGTGGACAGCAACAAGAGTGGGGAGATGCTTCCATTGGTGATACTGTAAACTTTACAGTAAACTCTACTGTACCAAACATGAATGGCTTAAAGACTTGTAAGTTTATCTTAAAAGATACAATGTCAAAAGGATTAACATTTAATGAAAAGAATGTACAAGTAAAAATTGGAAATCAACCATTAACAAAAGACAATCATTTTAAAATCGAAAGCAAACCATCACAAGATCCGGCCGGTGGAACAGATATCACGATCACAATTGATAATCTAAAGGAACTTAATATACCTGGTTTTACACCAAACCCTGGCGATCCTATCGAATTTACATATTCTGCAGTATTAAATAAAGATGCAGTGGTAGGAATTGATCCGGTAAAGAATGCAGCTATGATCAAATATACAAATAGTCCAGATGGCGGTACAGAAACAACACCAGTGGACGAAGTAATCGTAAAAACATATGACCTTACAATTACGAAAAAAGCAGAGAATGAAACAAATGGTAAACTTCTTGAAGGAGCAGAATTCAAACTTTACAAAGGAGATAAAACCGAAGGAACTCCAATTAAATTTATTAAATTAAGAGTTGAGGGTGAGTACCGTGTAGCCGAAGCAGAGGAACAGGGTACAGCTTTAGACACAGTAGTCACACCAGCATCTGGTATTGTTACAATCAAAGGTCTTGATCAGGGAACATATACATTAGAAGAAGTAAAAGCGCCAAACGGATATAATAAGTTAAACGATACGATTAAAGTTACAATCACAGCTACTTCAGAAAATGGTGATGGTAAGGATGTTGTAGTTAATGGCTCTAATCTTACTGTAGTCAACAAAGCCGGTACACTTCTTCCGGAAACAGGTGGTAAGGGAACAGTTCTCTTTACAATTATTGGTGCCATCGGTGTAGCTGTTATCCTCTTATCCTTCGTTTCTTCTAAGAAGAATAAAACGGATGCGAAATAAGAGAGTATGGACTGTGGTAAGAGTGATAGGACTTCTCTTCTTTCTGGGAGTCCTATTCTATCCTACCATCAGTGACTACCTGTCAAAAGTCAATAGTTCCCATGCTATTTCTTCCTATGAGGAAGAAGTGGTGGGAATGACAGAGGAAGAACGTCAACAGATGTTGAAGGAGGCAAGAGCCTATAATGAATCCTTGAAGGGTGGAACATTACTGGAAGATCCGTTTTCAGAAGAGTCTAAAGGATCTGAACAGTATCAAAAATTATTAGCTGTTTCTCTTAATGGTCTCATGGGTTCTATTCGAATTCCACGATTGAGTATTGAACTTCCGATTTACCATACAACGGTAGAAAGTGTGTTGCAAAAAGGAGTCGGACATATGGAAGGAACGTCCATTCCCATAGGAGGGGAGAGCACCCATGCAGTATTGACGGGTCATCGAGGAATTCCAAACTCTGCTCTCTTTACGGATTTGGATTTATTGCAAGTAGGTGACATTTTTTACCTCAGAGTGTTAGACCAAAAGCTAGCTTACAAGGTGGATCAGATTAAGACTGTGGAGCCCCATGAGACAGAGGATATCCAGATTGTTCCAGGAGAGGATTATGTGACTCTTGTCACATGTACCCCCTATTCTGTGAATACGCATCGTCTCCTTGTACGAGGGACACGAATCGATTATATGGAAGCTAAGCAGGTTCAACCCGATGAAGTGGAAACGATATTGTACTTCCCGGATGAAGTAAAATTATTAGGTATAGCAACTGTAGCTATAGGAATTCTTTTGATAATCGTAAATATATGGAGGAGGCGAAGACATGGAAAAAGACAAAAAAAGCGCCGTTATAGGCGTCATACTTAGCATATGCATTTTGGTAATGTGTAACCTTATGCTAGCAGAACCCGTGCATGCCTCCGAAGGAAGCCTTCTCATAGAGGCACATTATAAGAAAGACGATGGAACATCCATCCCAATTCCAAGGGACTATTATAGTATCTACAAAGTGGCCCATGAGGAAAAGGACGCTTATACCAATGTGTCACCTTTTCAAGATTTCCCTCTCATCGAAAGAGAGAGTACCAATTCTGAGAAAAATCAACTCGTCCATTCCTTGGAAGAGTATGTGACTTCTCGCTCCCTACTTCCAGAACAAGAAGGATATACGGATCAAAAAGGGATGCTATCTTTCTACCACTTGGATGAAGGTCTCTATTTTATTAGAAAGAATCCGAAGGCAACCGGAAATCAAACTAACTATCGGTGCGATAGCTTTCTCTTGGAGCTTCCTTTGGACACATCCGATGGACCACTTTATGCTGTGAAGGTTCGTCCAAAGTATGCACCGGAAGGAGGAGATCATTCCGCAGTCATTCCTCCCTCAGAGGATGTACAGACCGGAGATCCACTTTGGGATACACCGTGGTTTTTCATCTTGGCAGCATCTGGAATAATATTGCTCTTTTTAAAAAAGAAACACTATACTCAATAGTATAAAAGGGGCTATCAGGAACTGATAGTTTTAAACAGGGACAGATTTGACTCATGTAAGTCAAATCTGTCCCTGAAATTTTTTCTATAAAAAGAAAGATGGTTATGACCGTGTAAAAATAATACAATCATAAAGAAAGTCTATCTATTGTATTTAACTATGCAGAATTCGTTTTTTATGGATTGACAGAAGGAAAAAAATGGAGTAAACTCTGGTTAGTGAAGGCTAATTCGATGTACATCTGATGCTTTAAAAATAGTAGGATGTATATATTTTTTGTATATGGATTAGTTAAAACTAACTAAAAATCTAATTATAAAAAAGAAAGGAAGGTAAAAAATATGAGTAAAATTGCAGTAGTGTATTGGAGTGGCACAGGAAATACAGAGGCCATGGCAAATGCAGTATTGGAGGGAGCAAAAGAGAAAGGAGCAGAGGCTGTATTGTTAACTCCGGATAATTTTGACGTTTCCATGATGGATTCTTATGATGCAATCGCTTTTGGATGCCCGGCAATGGGAGCTGAGGTATTGGAAGAAGATGAATTTGAACCGATGTTTGCTTCCTGTGAATCAAAACTTTCAGGAAAAAGAATTGCACTGTTTGGTTCTTATGGATGGGGCGATGGAGAGTGGATGAGAGAGTGGGAGGATAGATGTAAAGGGCTGGGAGCTGTTTTGGTTTGCGATAGCGTAATCTGCAATGAAATGCCTGATGATGAGGGAATCCGCTTCTGTAAAGAGTTGGGCGAAAGTCTGGATTAATTAAGTAGAGGTAGATTAGCATAGTATAAGTATATTAGAATTGGAGGCTGAGTATGAGCATTGTTATTATAGGTGGGCACGACAGAATGGTTTGTCAGTACAAAACAATTTGTAAAAATTTTAATTGTAAAGCGAAAGTTTTTACACAGATGTCTGCAACTTTAAGTAAACAGATTGGGAATCCTAATCTGATTGTACTGTTTACGAATACCGTTTCACATAAGATGGTCCGATGTGCAGTAGAGGAGGCAGAACGTTGTAATGCGGATGTAATAAGATGTCATACCAGCAGCAAAAACGCATTACAGGAGATTCTTGAGAGTGTCTGTGTGTAGTGAAAAATTTTTTTTAATAAAAGCTTGAATGTGGTAGTGGCGAATTGATAGCAAAAATAGATTCGTGCGTTGAGATGAAAATAAAGATTTTATAGAAGGAAGTGAAACAATCGTGAAACAACATAGGTTTTGGGCGTGGGCGTCCGTTGTTTGCTTTTTGATGGTATTTTATACAGGTTATAAACACAAATAATTAGGAGGACTAGAATATGTTTAGTGATTCTACTTTGAAAAAAATAGGATGTTTTGTAGGAGGAGTTGTATTTGGAACTGCAGGTGTAAAACTTCTTTCTAGTAAGGATGCAAAAAAGGTATATACAAATTGTACAGCAGCTGTGTTGAGAGCAAAAGACTGCGTTATGAAGACAGCCACAGCAGTACAGGAGAATGCAGAGGATATCCTTGCAGAAGCACAACAGATTAATGAAAAACGAGCACAAGAAGAAGCAATGCAGATGCAGGAAGATGCGGTGCAGGAAGATGAAGTTCAGGAAGATGAGGTTCAGGAAAGTGGTGCGTCTGAACAGAAAGAAAATGAATAGGTAAAAGATGAAATTTCTTATCAAACATGAAATACAGGGGCGCCTTCGTATTCATGTTGTCCAAAACCGGATGACATGTGCGCAGGCAGATGTTCTTTGCTGGGTTCTTGAGAAACAGAAAAGCGTTATAAAAGTCAAAGTATATGAGCGCACCGCAGATGCTGTGATCTATTATGCAGGGGACAGGGAAGAATTAATCCATAAATTAAAAAATTTCAGTTTTGAGAAAGCAGATGCTCCGGATAATATAATATCAAATTCAGGGCGCGCTTTAAATTCTGTATACAGAGAAAAACTGATTACAAGAACAGTACTTCATTATGCAGGGAAATTAATCTTACCAAATCCGATGAGAAAAATCTGGCTTACTTTTAAAGCGGCACAGTATATCGGGAAAGGGATTCAATGTCTGATTAGACAGAAAATCGAAGTCCCGGTATTAGATGCTGCAGCGATTGGCGTATCCGTGCTGCGGGGAGATTTTAATACTGCCGGTTCTGTCATGTTTTTGCTGGGAATTGGAGAAGTGTTAGAGGAGTGGACTCATAAGAAGTCTGTAGGAGATCTGGCACGTAGCATGTCTTTAAATATAAAGAAAGTATGGATGAAAAGAGAGGAGCAAGAAATTCTTGTTTCGGCATCAGACATTTTGCCTGGAGACAAAGTAATTGTACATATGGGGAACGTGATTCCTTTTGACGGAGAAGTGTCTGATGGAGAAGGAATGGTTAATCAGGCTTCTTTAACTGGAGAATCGCTTCCGGTACGAAGAATAAAAGGACAGTCCGTATATGCAGGAACCGTTTTAGAGGAAGGCGAGTTGGAAATTATAGTCGGGGCTATGTCAGGTTCTACTCGATTCGAAAAGATTGTAACTATGATTGAAGATTCGGAAAAATTGAAATCTAATTTGGAGAGTAAGGCAGAGCATTTAGCGGACTGTCTAGTACCTTATACACTTTTGGGCACGGGACTGGTTGGACTGCTCACGCGCAATGTAACAAAGGCACTTTCTGTCCTTATGGTAGACTTTTCCTGTGCATTGAAGCTTGCCATGCCGATTTCTGTCCTTTCAGCAATCAGAGAAGCCGGACAAAATGGTATTACTGTAAAAGGAGGAAAGTACCTGGAGGCGGTGGCAGAAGCAGATACCATTGTATTTGATAAGACAGGTACACTGACTAAGGCACAATCAACTGTAAAAGAAGTTGTTGTATTTGGAGATTATCCGGAACCGGAAGCGCTGCGAATTGCAGCCTGTTTGGAAGAACATTTTCCGCATTCCGTAGCAAAGGCTGTTGTAGATGCTGCAAAAAGAAGAGGCCTGTATCATGAAGAAATGCATTCTAAAGTGGAGTATATTGTAGCTCATGGTATTTCTTCTTATATCGAAGGAAAGAAGGCAGTAATAGGGAGCAGCCATTTTGTATTTGAAGATGAAAAGTGTCGGATACGTCCAGAATATCAGGAACGGTTTGATATGCTGCCTGAAGAATACTCTCACTTATTTCTTGCTATTGACGGGGAGTTGGTTGCTGTAATTTGTATCGAAGACCCGCTTAGAGAAGAGGATAGAGAGATGATAAGTCTTCTGAAAGAGGAAGGTATTTCTAAGATTGTTATGATGACAGGTGACAGTGAGCGAACGGCAGCATCCATTGCAAAACGTGTAGGAGTGGATGAATATTATTCTGAAGTGCTTCCGGAATATAAGGCAGAATTCATTGAAAGAGAGAAATCGGCAGGAAGAAAAGTAGTTATGATTGGTGATGGAATTAATGATTCTCCAGCACTTTCGGCTGCAGATGCAGGAATTGCCATCAGTGATGGAGCAGAGATTGCACGTGAGATTGCAGACATAACCATTGCAGCGGAGGATTTAAGAGAGATTGTTATGCTGAAGCGGCTGTCATATGCGATGATGAATCGGATTCAGAGCAATTATAAGGCGATTGTTGGTATCAATGCCGTACTGATTGCGTTAGGAGTGTCAGGAGTTATTCAACCAACGACATCTGCATTACTGCATAATATTTCTACATTAGCTATCAGTTTAAAAAGTATGGAGAATTTACTTCCGCCTAATTAATGTAAAATATTCAGATGGTGTTTCAGGATCCTTATTATTCGCTAGACTCTAAAATGAAAGCGGGAAGTATTGTTGCAGAAGGGTTGCGGATTCACCGATTAACTAACAGCAGAAAACAGGAGCAGGAACGAGTAAGAGAATTATTAGAATTGGTTGGTCTCCATGGAGAATACGCTCATCGTTTTCCAGGAGAATTTTCTGGCGGTCAAAGATAGAGAATTGGAATTGCGAGAGCATTGGCGCTAGAACCAGAGTTTCTTTTGTGTGATGAACCAATTTCGGCACTAGATGTTTCTATACAGGTGCAGATTATTATTTTTGACACCATACAAATGATTTTTTCCATTTTTGCTAGTATATAATAGGATGAATATTCGTTGCTCACATTGCACCACGAAATAAGTAGTATAAAAATAAGGAACTGCGCACAAGCTGATTTTAAATTAGAGCACAGTTCCTTATTAAATTTTTTAAAGAATTTTAAAATCTGGCTGAAACAATAATATCATTCAAAAGTAATTTCGTATCGCCGTTAGGAATAATTGTCTGATCTTCTCGCTTAATCATTATGATAAGAAAATGTTTATCTTTTGGAATATCTTTAATCAGTTTTCCATTCCACTTATGACTTTTTGAAATAATAGATTCCTGTAAGGTCAGATTGCTTCTGTCCGTGAATTCCGGTGCAGCAAATACAACTAGATCACCGGCGCGCAGTAAGGTGTTTCCGGAGGGAAGAATGGTTGTTTGTTCTCTTAATAGTAGTACTGCCAACAGTTCTCTGGGAAGTGAAAGGTCTTTTATTGTTTTTCCGGAAAAAGGATGCGTATCTGTAACATGAATTTTGATAAAACTCACATCAGAGTCTTCCTGGTAATCATTAAAAGTTTTAAAAATATTTGTATTTGAATCAATCATATTTAACTTTTTTGCAACAAAAGGAAGGAGCGTGCCTTGGAATGACAAGGATAAAAGTACAATTACAAACACAAGATTAAATATGTTGAAAGGAAGAGGAATATCTGACAATACAATGTAGATTGCAAATACAATGGAAGCAACTCCTCGGAGTCCGGCAAAAGATACGATGCCAATTTGTGCTAAAGATGATTTAAAAGGTGTAAGAATCATAAAAACAGAAAATGGTCTTCCGATAAATGTGAGAAAAAGTGTTATGGAAAACGCCGGAAAAAATACTAGAGGGAGTTGTGATGGAGTTACAAGAAGCCCTAGTAAAAAGAAGATTATCATTTGTGCAATTTCTGTTAAAACATCAAAAAAGTGAACGAGAGATCTTTTCTCTGGAAGATAATGATTGCCCAGTATAATACCGGAAAAATAAACACTTAAATATCCGTTTCCACCAAGAATTGTAGGCAGAGCGTAAGAAATAAGTGCAATTGAAAATAGAAAAATAGTCCGTCCAGCAGAAGAAAAAGCGGCATATTTGGCCAGTATGAAGGATGCTGTCCAACCAAGGAAAAGGCCGCCGATAATTCCAATAGAAATCTGTAGAAATAAAGTTGAGGGGATGGATATATTTTTCCCTGTCATAATGGCACACAAGAGAATTGTCAGCATATAGGAGACAGGGTCATTAGATCCTGACTCTAATTCAAGCAATGAGTCCGTATGATATTTTAGTGCAAGATTTTCAGAGCGCAGTACATTGAATACAGATGCCGCATCTGTGGAAGAAATCACAGCTCCGATTAAAAAACTTTCAATCCAATGTACACCGAATAGGAAATGAACAAATAGGCCGACTAATCCGGCTGTCATAAGTACGCCAAGCGAAGAAAGAAGAAAAGCGCGAGAGGCTACGGGCTTTGCTGCGTGCAGATTTGTTCCAAAACCGCCATAAAACATGATGAAAACAAGGCAGGAAGAACAAATATATTCGGATAGCTCATAATTATCAAAAGGAATCCGTATAATTCCGTCAATTCCAAAGAGCATGCCAAGAATAAGAAAAATAATTAGGGAAGGAACTGGTATTTTTTCAGAAAAGCGTTTCATAAAGAGACAAACGGCGATTACGATACCAGTAAATAGTAAATAGTGAGTCATAGAAATCTCCTTAAATATAATAATAGCATTCTAAAATGAAAGAATAGATTTATGATAACATGATGCTGCAAAACATTCAATCATTGTAAAAAATGACAAAAAAGTTATATAATATATAAATAACTTTGGAGCAGAACCATTTGAAAAGGATTGTATAGGTTATTGTGAATGAGTAATGTATAAAGCCCAATTTTTTTAGAGATGGATTGAGATTATGATTTTATTTTTTACAGGAACTGGAAACAGTCGATATATTGCGGAAAAAATCGCGAAAAAAACTTGTGATGACATGATATGTATCAATGATCGAATAAAACAAAATGATACCAGTTCCATTAGAGTTTCAGGAGATTTGAGTATAGTGACACCTACCTATGCCTGGAGAATACCTAATTTGGTGAAAGAATGGCTTTTACAAACGAAGAAGCAATTAGTTGTATCCATTATTTGTAAAAACCACACCGTTTTATATGAAGGATTCCTGCATCGGATGCGGAAAATGTGCGTCCTTATGTCCGTTGCAAGAAATGATGCTATAAAAGTCAATATATTCTGATAAAAATAGGTAATTGCGAAACAAGTTTACAATCTTGATTGAAAACAAGGATAGAATCCTGCAATACAGGATTCTTGCAATGGAAAGTGGCGGTCATTAATTTGGGGCATGACAAAAGGCTTCCTAGTTACTACGAAGCAGAAAGATTTATAAAATCTCAATTTTATGCAATCAAAGGCTTAAGACTTCGGATGTATTGACGTTGGTGAATTTTACCATAAACCTTGAGGAGATATTTTATTTTTAACATGAAAAATTGCCGTATTTATGCGGCTTTTGGCGTTTCGCAAACGCCTAAATGATACAAAGAAGAAAGGAGAGTTTATGAAAACTTTTTATATAAATGGAATCATTTTAACAATGGAAGAAAATAATTTGTATGCAGAAGCGGTCTGCACAGAAAATGGTATCATACAGGCGGTGGGAACGAAAGAAGAATTGCTGAAACTTCGGAGTGAAGGGGATCGTATCATTGATTTGGAAGGGAAAACAATGTTGCCGGGACTAATTGACGGCCATTCTCATTTTGCCGGAACGGCAAACGCAATGACGCAGTGTGATCTGTCGCTTTGTAACAGTTTTGCAGATATTATCCGAGAGATGAAGAATTTTAAAGAAAAGAGAAAACTATCTGATGATGCGTGGATCGTTGGCTGTAATTATGATCATAATTTTCTTGCAGAAGAAAAGCATCCGGATCGGTTTGTTTTAGATCAGATCAGTGCCACAAATCCGGTGCTGCTGATCCATGCATCCTCGCATATGGGCGTTACAAACAGTAAAGGTCTGGAACTTCAGGGAATCGATGAGACGGCAGAGGACAGGGCAGACGGGCGTTACGGAAGAGTGGAAGGAACAAGTACTCCGAATGGCTATATGGAGGAGAAAGTATTTCTGGAATTTCAGTCAAAACTGCCGATGACATCAGTGGAAGAGCTGATGAATCTTTTCCGGGAGGCTCAGAAATTGTATGCCAGCTATGGAATTACAACAGTACAGGATGGAATGGTAGCCCGCCCGCTTTTTCAACTGTTGAAAACTGCATCGGATATGGGGATTCTTAAGCTGGATATCGTCGGTTATGTGGATATTATGACAGCAGCAGAGCTACCGGATGAAATGCCGGAGTACGATAGAAAATATCATAAACATTTGAAACTTGGCGGATATAAGATTTTCCTGGACGGTTCTCCACAGGGAAAAACAGCGTGGATGCTGGAACCGTACGTTGGTGAAGAATCTTACTGTGGTTATCCGATCCACAGTGATGAAGTGCTGGAATCTTACATTCGGACTGCACTTGAGAAAAAGCAGCAGCTTCTGGCACACTGTAACGGAGACGCCGCAGCAGAGCAGTATATTACCGGATTTGAAAAGGTGCTTGCATCAGAGAAGAGTCAGGATACTTACCGGGCGGTAATGGTACATGCCCAGCTTGTGAGAAGAGAGCAGCTTCAGCGCATGGCGAAACTGGGAATGATGCCGAGTTTCTTTGTGGCACATACTTACTATTGGGGCGATATCCATTTAAAGAATTTTGGAATAGAGCGGGGCAGAAGGATTTCACCGGCAAAGGATGCAGTTGATTGTGGTATGAAATTTACTTTTCATCAGGATAGCCCGGTTGTTCCGCCGGATATGATGCGAACGGTTTCCTGTGCAGTGAACCGGATTTCAAGAACCGGACAAGATATCGGGAAAGAACAGAGAATTTCGGTGCTGGAGGCGCTGAAGGCAGTTACAAGCTACGGAGCTTATCAATATCATGAAGAAGATAGAAAGGGAACAATCTCTGTCGGAAAACTTGCGGACTTCGCGGTGCTTGATAAAAATCCTCTGGAAGTAGATCCGGAAATGCTGGCAGAAGTTCGGGTAATGATGACAATAAAAGAAGATCAGATGATTTATGAGAGAGGTACATGTCATGAATAATCGCAGTAAAGGAATCGCGCTTGCAGTGACGACTGCGGTAATGTGGGGGATTATGGGAGTATTTGTGCGCGATCTGTCACAGTATCATTTTTCGACGATTGAGATATCTTTCTTTCGGTGTGTTCTTGCAGGTGCAGCGTATTTTTTGTTTCTGCTTATTACAAAGCCGTCGGCGCTGAAAATTGATGTGAGAGGACTTGGCGTTTGTATTTTATATGGGGCAGTTGCCTATAGTATTAGTTTTGTTAGCTATAGCGCCGCCGTATCCCGAATTCCTGTTGGGGTGGCAACTGTATTGATGTTTATGAGTCCGATCTGGGTGGCAATTCTTGGAAGAGTAATGTTTCGAGAAAAACTTGAGAAAAGTAAAATGGTTACGATCGGCATTTGCCTGATCGGGGCAGTGCTTGTAGCGAATCTGATCGGAACAGGGAATCTGAAGCTGGACGCTATTGGCCTTTTGGCAGGCGTGATCAATGGAATCGGAGTAGCGCTTCAGATTCTGCTTCCAAAGTTTTTTGCAAAAAATTATGAGAGAGATACACTGCTTGTTTATGGATTTCTCGGAGGTGCATTTGTACTGGCATTTGGAATGAAACCACAGGCAGCCATTGCACATCTGACACAGACACCGGTGTTAAATCTGATTGTGGATTTATTTGGCATCGGAATTCTTTGTACGATGGTGGCAAATGTTGCCTGTGTGAAATCAACTCAGTATGTAGAGGCTACCACGACAAGTATTTTATCAGCACTGGAAGTTGTAGTAGGGACGTTAGTAGGATTTATTGTCTTTCGTGAGCATATGACAGGACTGCAAATATTAGGGGCGGTCATCATTGTCGTGGGAGCCATTGGTTCTGAGATTTATCGGCCAAGAAAACGGCAGCAGTATGAAATACCGGATTCACTTTGAAAGCCTTCTTTTCCATTGCCGGCGCTGAAAACAGGAACCGGCTGCTGATCTTGACGGGATACATAGAGGGAATAGCCGTCTGGAACACGAAGCAGCACAGGGCCTCCGTTGGTAGAGAAGATGGTGGCTTCCTGTAGGCGTCCTTTTTCCCAGCACATAGAAATATGTAGATTACCACGGGCAACGAGTCCACTGACTTGACCGCATTTCCATGCATCCGGCAGTGCCGGGAGAAGATCAATACAGTCAAGGTGGCTTTGGAGAAGCATTTCTGCGACTCCCGCAGTTAGGGCAAAGTTGCCGTCAATCTGAAACGGAGGATGTGTATCCCAGAGATTTGTCATAATTCCCGTTTTCAGAAGATCAGTAATAAGCTTGTGGGCGCGGTTTCCTTTATGGAGCCGCGCCCATGTGTTAATGCGCTGTCCCATTCCCCAGCCGGTGCTTTCGTCTGTCCGGCAGTTCATGGAAATTTCTGCGGCCTTTAGAAGTTCCGGGGTGTCTAAAGAAATCAGAGTTCCCGGATAAACGCCAAGCAAATGTGAAATATGCCGGTGTTCAAATCCTTGTCCAAGAGTATTTACAAGTGTTTCTTCATACCATTCTTTAATTTGTCCGTTAGAACCAATCTCAATCGGTCCTTTCAACCGTTTCATATGATCTTCCCAGACTGCTATAAGTGCATCGTCAGTTTTGAGGATGCGGGCTGCCTGAATTACATTGTGGTAGAGCTGCCAGATCAGTGTATGTTCATAAGTATTTCCGGCAGTGCGCGGTCCGTGCTCCGGAGAAAAAGACGGAGCAGAAATCAAGTGTCCGTCAGAATCTTCTACAAGAAGCTGGTCATAGAGAATAGCCTCTTCTTTCATCATTGGATAAATGTATTCTCGAAGATATTCGATATCATTTGTGTATTCATAATATTCCCAACAATTCTGCAAGAGCCATGGAACAACAGCCGGAGACCAGCCCCAGTCAAAGATCCAGCCTGGACAAGTCCAGCCGTAAGGCGTATTTTGAGTATGTGCCATGAAACCATTTTCCGGGTGGGTTTCTGTACTTGTAATTCCGGAATAAATGGCGGCAGTTACCCTGCCCGGAGCCCGCAGAGAATCAGTGTATCGAATGAGAGGCTTCCCACACTCAGCCAGATTTGTATTATAAACAGGCCAGTAATTCATCTGTAGATTTACATTCAAGTGATAATCCGCATGCCAGATAGAATTATTTGCACCGGCCCAGATTCCCTGTAAGTTAGAAGGCAAGGTTTCACGGTAAGGATCATCAGGAGGCGTCTCTCTTGAGGAGGCAATCGTCAGATAGCGCCCATATTGGAAAAGGAGTGTTTCCAGATAACGCTGTGCATCATCGGAGGCCAGATGATGACGATAAGCTTCCAGTAATGTATCTGTTGAGAGTTCCCATGATTTTTCCCCCTGCGCTGTGCATACTTCATGGCAGGATGTGGATTGTTTCTCTAAATTCAGCCGTACTCTGTGGAAAAGATTAGAGTAATCAGTAACATGTCTTAGTTTAAGCTCCTCATAGGAAGCGTGCTGTATAAAAGCAGCAGCGCGGTTCACATAAGAGAGAATACGGGCTTCAAGCTGGGAAGAAGTTTCTCCTGTACGGTAAACAGGATAGTTATTCTTATAATCTGTTCCAATGGAAGTAATCAGAAATACAGATTTTGCCCGTTTGACCGATACATATTCCGGCAGTGACAGACATTCTCCTTCCTCGGTCAGGATCTGGGTGTGAGAACAGAATTTTAAGTCATTATCATCTAATGTTCCGTTAATGGAAATACATCCATTTTCTACAGAGGTTTTCCAGTGGCGCTGATAGGCAATCGGAGCGATCGGACAGCAGGAATTACCAGGAGTATTGTCAGGAATTACAGAAACATTCACATCCAGCCCATCGGGATGATCGGAGGATAGTTTTGTGACAAGTACGTTATCCGGGTAACTGATAAAGCTTTCTCGTGTATAGTGTACTCCGTCACAGTCAAAGGATATGCTGCAGAGGGCAGTATCCAGATTAAGAGATCTTGTATAATTCGTTACATGAGAAGGATCAGGCTGCGGAAAATCCAGATACATATTAGCATAGCTTAGAAAAAAGCCATATCCGTAAGCGCCTTCTTCATCAAAAAGTCCGGTGAGTTCATCACAGAGTTTGCGGGCTTTATCAACCTTTCCGGAAAGAAAAAGGTTTTGAATTTCATGGAGTGTTTTTCCGTTTCGCCCTTTTTCAGGAAGATTTCCACCCTGATAATCCGGTCTTCGGCTGGATGGCCCGCCGGACCAGAGAGATTTTTCGTTTAACTGGATTCGTTCGCGAGCAATGCCGCCGAAAATACTTGCGCCAATTCCGCCATTGCCAAGAGGAAGAGACCATTTTTCCCATCCGTCATAGCTATCAGGAGTTTCTGTGTGATAGATTAGTTTTAAAGGTTTGCTGTTATAGTGTTCCATGGCAGTTCCTTTCGCATAAAATAGATTTTTTTAGTAGTATATCAGATGCGGAGTCATTTTGGCAGTAAAAAAATCGGTGGATTGTGTAGTAAAAAAGCCGATAGATTGACAGCGGAAGTGTCAGCCGATATGATATATATTAGGTAAGAACGACAAGAGAAAAACGGGAGGACCCCCATGCTGACAAAAAGACAACAAATGATTGTAACGCTTATGAATAAGCAGAGAGACTGGATTGTAGGAAAAGATCTTGCAAGACTTTTGAACGTCTCGGACCGCACGATTCGAAATGATATTGCATCAATTAATGAATTTTACAGGGAAACGGTAATTGAATCAAATCTTCGAAAAGGATATAGAATTCAGGAAAGCAAAGTGAAAGGAACGATTGAGGACAGAAAAGAAACACTTCCGGAAACAGGAGAGGAGCGCAGGCGGTATCTTCTCAAAATGTTGTTGGAAAGCAGTCAGGTAAATTTCTATGAATTGTCAGAACAGATGTGTATTTCAGAATTTTCTCTTGAAAATGATGTGAACAAAATCCGCAGATTGCTGGAAAATTATCCGGAGTTAAAGATTGTTCGCAAAAATAATATGCTGCAGCTTGTTGGGGAAGAACGCGAGAAAAGACATCTTTATGAAGAATTGATTTTGTTTCATATGAGCGGCAATTTGCTGAATTTGAATAAGATAGCAGAAAATTTTAAAAAGTTTGATCTTTTAAAAGTAAAAGAAGTTCTGAAAGAGATTTTGGAAGAGGCTCACTATGAAATCAGTGATAGAAGAGTACCATCTTTATTGCTTCATATCGGAATCATTTTGGAAAGAATTTTTACGTATCATTTTTTAGAGAAGGAAGGCAGAGAGGAAGAAGTGAAAAACCTTCCGGAATATGAAATTTCCAGAAGATTTTTTGATAAACTCAGCCGGAGATTGACTCTAAATATTGTGGAAACGGAAGTTTCGGATTTCGCAGTGTATTTGAAGCTGGGAAATAAGAAAAATTATTTTGAAAAAGAACAGATGGAAGAATTTGTTTCTGATTTGGTAGAACATATCATCATTGAAATTAAGGAACATTTTGACATTGATTTTAGTGATGATAAAGAATTCAGGCTTGGATTGGAGCTTCATATGGTATCACTTTTGAAGAGGCATTATGAACATGTGGAGATTGATAATACATGCCTGGAAGAAGTGAAGAGAAAATACCCATTGATATTTGAGATGGGTGTGTGGGTATGCAAGATTATGGAAGACTATCTGCAGATCACTATCAGCGAAAATGAGATTTCTTTCATTGCGCTTCATATTGGCTCTGCATATGAACGGGCGAATTTAAGGAGAAAGTACAGAGGTATTCTGATCTGTCCTCATAATAGGACAGTAAAAGAGCTTTGTGTACAGAAGATTATGAATCGGTTTGATGACCGGATTGAAATGATTGATTGTATGAGTTATTTTGAAGAATCTGCCATACTTGAAAAAAGACCGGATTTTATTCTTGCGACACAGTCGGTAGTACATTCGCTCGATATTATAACAGCCGAAATATCCATGTTTTTTGACTATAAGGATGAAGCTGTTGTATTCCAGACTTTGAATCGGATGGATCAGATCCGATATAAAAATAATTTTCAGTTTTTTATTTTAAATCTTATCAGAAAGGATTTCTTTACCGTCGATATGACGGAAGAACAGCCGGAAGAAATTATATCTGTTATGTGTGACCGCCTATATGCCCGCGGATATGTAAAAAAAGATTTTAAAGAGGGAGTTTTAAAAAGAGAAAGTCTTTCTCCGACTTCGTTTTTTCATGGATTCGCCATTCCGCATAATATGTCTCATAAGGCGACAGTACATTCGGCAATCAGTACTGCAATTTTAAAGCGCCCTGTCAAATGGGGGAACTATGAAGTGAGGTTTGTCTTTTTGCTTGCAATCACAGAAGAAAATCGAAATTTCTTAAAGATCTTTTTTGACTGGCTTGACGATGTCGTTTCTGATTCTGAAAAATTTGCCAGACTTGTGGAGGTGCAGGATTACCAGAGTTTTGTAGATACATTATTGTAAATATATCCTTTTCCTAAATTGCAGCGTATTTCCTAATACTAGGAAGAAGAAGTGGAAGATAATAAATGAATATGAGTTATACTTTATGAAAGAGTTAAAAAGCGGAAGAGAGGAGGATGGAAAATGGAAGGACTGGAACTTATTTGTTTTCAGATCATTTCTTTTGCAGGAGAGGCAAAAAGCGCGTATATGGGAGCAATCCACACAGCAAAGGCAGGGAACTATGAAGAAGCAGAGAAGATGATCAAAGAAGGAAGCAATGTATTTTTGCAGGCACATAAAGCACATGCAGATCTAATCCAGAAGGAAGCTGCCGGAGATATGACAGAGACACCGAATTTACTGCTGATTCATGCAGAAGACCAGTTAATGGCAGCAGAGACATGTAAGATTCTGGCAGTAGAATTGATTGATACTTATAAACGCATTTCCATTTTAGAAGCAAAAGAAGCGTAAAAGAGAGGAAAATGATATGAAGAAAGTATATTTATTTTGTAGTGCAGGAATGTCAACAAGTATGTTAGCTGCTAAGATGCAGGAAGTTGCTAATTCACATGAATTGGATATGGAAGTTGCAGCATTTCCACATGAGCAGATCGGAGAGATTATTGCATCAAAACATCCGGATTGCATTTTACTTGGACCGCAGGTGAAATATCTGTATGACCAGACAGTAAAAGAATATGAAAAGACAGGAATTCCGATTGCTGTAATTGATTCCGGAGATTACGGAATGATGAATGGTGAGAAGGTTCTGAAATCTGCAATTAAAATGATGCGGGCTGCAGGAAAGTAAGAGAGTAAACGAGAGGAAAAGGATATATACTTATGAAGAAATTCACGGAATTTTTGGAGAAATATTTATCTCCGCTGGGGGCGAAACTGGGGAATCAGAGACATCTGCAGGCGTTGTCTAACGGTATGATGATGACATTACCGCTGCTTGTTATCGGTTCTATTTTTATGATTTTAAATAACCCGCCGATCAATCTGGAAACAGTGGATATGAACACGACAAATATGTTTATCCGCTTTTTGATTAATTGGAAAGAATGGGCAGTTGAAAACAGCGAATGGATTTTAGCACCATATAATATGACGTTTGGAATGTTGGGCTTGATGACTGCATTTTCTGTTGCATATTGTCTGGCAAAGAGCTATAAAATGAACGCAGCAGTAAATGGTATTATGTCAATGTCAGTATTCTTACTTGTGTGTTCAAAAGTTGTTCAGGTTCCGGTTGGAGACGATGCAACTATTTCAGCAATCACATCACAGTATCTGACAAGCGACGGATTATTTATTGCTTTAATCCTGAGTTTTGTATGTGTAGAAATTAACCGTATGGTAGATAAGCTTGGAATTAAAGTGAAGTTCCCGTCATCTGTGCCAAGTATGGTCGGAACATTTGTAAACTCATTACTTCCGCTTTTAGTAAATATTATTATTGTATATGGTGTAAACCTCATATTAATTGCTGTTATTGGAAAATCTATTCCGGAAGCAATTATGGGACTGCTGACACCGGCAATTGATGTAGGAAATAATATCTGGGTATATGCCGGAATTATTATGTTCTCAAATATTTTATGGTTCTTTGGAATCAATGGAACATCAGTTGTATTCTCAATTGTATTCATGATCGGTATTGCCGGAACAGGTGCAAATGCTGCGCTTGTAGCAGACGGACTGGCGCCGACAAACCCAATGAACCTTCAGTTATTCCGCTATGCAATGCTCGGAGGTGCAGGAGGAACTCTCGGATTGATCGTACTGATGTGGAAATCCAAATCTGCGAAGTTAAAATCACTTGCAAGAATTTCTATCGTGCCGGGAATTTGTTCTATTAATGAGCCGATCACTTTTGGTGTGCCGATGACATATAATCCGGTTCTTGCAATTCCATATATCCTGACACCATCTATCTGTGTTGTATTGGGATATTATGCACAGGTACTTGGATTTATTACACCGGGATATATTGCAGATCCATCCTTTATTCCGTTCTTTATTCAGGGATGGATGTCAGGAATGGATTTCAGAAATGTTATCTTTATGTTCTTATGTATCGCATTAAGTGTACTGTTCTATTACCCATTCTTTAAGGTATATGAGAAACAGGCAATTGAAAAAGAATTAAAAGAAGCTGAAGAGGAGGAAGATTTCGAATGGTAAAAAAGACAATGTATGATCCATGGCAGTCAATCACAACACGCAATGGCTATTACTGCGATGAAGTAATTTCAGCGCTGCAAAAAAGCATCAGACGGGCAAATGAAGAAGATGCCTGCAAATTTGCGTACGAATTATATATTTCATCTCCGGAGTTGGAAGAAAAGATGTGGAGACGTCTTCTGACAATTTCGGTAGAAGATATTGGAATGGGAAATCCGATGGCAGCAGTTGTTGTAAACAGCTTGTTCCAGATGAGAAAAGAATTTGATTATGCTGACGGAGACCGCCCGATTTATTTCATCCACGCGATTCGCTATCTTGTTCAGTCACAAAAAGACAGATCCAGTGATCTGTTAAAGAACATCTGTATTAAGGGATTTGCCATGGGAGAACTTCCGGAAATCCCGGATGTAGCGCTGGATAAACATACACGCCGCGGACAGGAAATGGGAAGAGATTCCTTCCACTTCCTCCACGAGGCAAGTAAAGTATTCCCGCAGGCAGAAATCGATAACGATTATAAAGAGCGGTATGAAGAAATGCTGAAACGTTATGATCCGGAAAATGTGTCACCGACAACATTTAAGTTCAACGGCTGGCAGTTCTAAACAAACAGGCGCCAATCCCGTATGGGATCGGCGCCTGTTTTCATACATTCATTCAGTTTATCCTTCAATGGCAATTTGTTTGTGCTCTTCAACTACTTTTTTATCTTTTTTCGGAACGGACAGCTTCAAAATACCATTCTCATATCTGGCTTTAATCTCTTCCTGACCAATGCCTTCACCGACATAGAAGCTTCTGCTCATAGCACCTGCATAGCGTTCCTGACGGATATAGTTACCTTTCTTGTCCTGTTCGTCTTTATTCAGACCCTTCGAAGCAGAGACAGTTAAATAACCGTTATCAAGCTTGGCAGATATCTCATCTTTCTTAAATCCCGGAAGATCGATATCAAGTTCATAGGAATCTTCTGTCTCGCGGACATCTGTTTTCATCATGTTTTTTGCATGTTTGCCATAGAGAGGATTTTTCTTGTCCCAGAAGTTATCAAATGGGAAATCCATCCAGTCATCAAATAAGTTTTCTCCAAAAATACTAGGCATCATCATCATAAGTCATATCTCCTTCCTTTGTTATAGCTGTAATATAACACATATTATTTGCAAAGTAAAGGGGCGAGTGCTAATTTTTTGTGAAAAAACTGTGAACACCGGAATTTGTAGTTTTAAAATAAAGTGAATAGAAAAAAATCTGGAGAAAATACGTGAAAAATATCCACTTGTATCAGATAAGGATGGCATTCCGATAGAAGCATAGCAGAAAGTTGTGTATTCCAGAGATGTAGATCAATTAAGTAGGAATTGCATTGACGTTGGAAGTGACAGAGAGTATTGACATTGATGAGACAAAGATTGATAGATGTTTTGTGACGAGAATTCAATGTAATGCGTATAATTATCGTTTGCTTAATAATATAATTGAGCTGGCTCATTGTGCTCAGATTCAGGTTTGCTGTGAAGGTGTGGAAACATATTTTCAGAAAAACTCACATAATCATTACGGCGGCAAAGATGCCGCCGTTAAATTCTATAGACATTATTAGACAGAAATACTATGGGCATCGCAGCCAAAGTGTTTCTGTTTTTTTCTCCAATATATGATGAACAGAACAGCAGTAATTCCCCAGGAAACAGGATAGCTGAGCGTGATTGTCTCAATTGTTGGAGAGAGCGGTACAAGTATAAATACCCAGAGTGAACGGAAAATACATACACCACAGCAAGTCATAATAGCCGGAATGATAACGTCACCGATACCGCGCAGTGCGCCGGAATAAATTTCAATAAATACAAATAATGCGTATGCCGGAGCCATATAGGTTAAAATACGGATACCGATCTGGATGACAGCCGGATCACTTGTAAACAGATGGAAGAGGTATTTGCCGGCTGTGAGGAAAAAGACGCTCATGATAACTGCGGCAGCCAGTGTAATTTTGATACAGATGGAAACGCTCTTTTTGACGCGTGTATATTTGCCGGCGCCATAATTCTGACCAACAAAAGTAGTTGCGGCGATACCGAATGCAGAAATGACCATCCAGTAGAAAGCATCCATTTTACCAAATGCAGTCCAGGCTGCAACGGTATCAGTACCGAGTGCATTTAACGCAGTCTGGATAATAATATTTGAGACACTGTACATAACGGACTGCAGTCCGGCAGGAATACCGATATGTAAAATGTTTTCCAGTGATTGTTTATAAAATGTAATACGCCGGAGATGAAGCCGGTAAATGTCTGTTGTCCGCATTAGAGCCAATATTATGAGGATTGCACTGACAGCCTGTGAAAGTACCGTGGCGATAGCCGCTCCTGCAATTCCCATATGAAATACGAGGACAAACAGAAGATCAAGACCGATATTTAAAAAGCAGCAGACAATCAGATAGTAAAGCGGTCGCCTGGAATCTCCGACAGAGCGAAGAATGCTGGAACCGATATTGTAGATAAACACAAAAAGGATTCCGAGAAAGAAGATACGCAAATAAGTGACAGAATCCTGCATCATATCTTTTGGTGTATTCATCCAACGCAGAAATACCGGGGCAGCGGCATATCCGATAACGGTAATGACAATGCTGCCGAAAATACAAAATGCCATTGCAGTATGGAGTGCATGGGAAAGGGGTTCTTCCTTTCGCGCACCGTAGTGTTGGGCAATGATGACAGTTGCTCCCGAAGAGACTCCAACGAAAAAACCGATGATCAGGTTACTGATCTGGTTTGCAGAGCCGCCGACTGCGGCCAGAGCTTCTTTGCCGACAAAGCGTCCTACAATGATAGCATCTGCGGTATTGTAGAGCTGTTGAAAAAAGGTTCCCAACATGATCGGGAAGAAGAAAATGAGAAGCTGTTTCCAGATGACTCCTTCTGTAATTGCATTTGCAGGAGCTGATGTCGTTTGTTTTTGTTCTTCCATAAAAAACCTCCTGAGAATCCGAATAACGGTTATGATTGTCTGTATTAAAAAATTTTTTAAAAGAGATGTGCTGAGAAATTCTTCTAAGAAATTTGCAAAAACTTTAGAAAATTTTTAGTAGCAATTTTCAGGACATTAGTATATAATGAAAGCGTCTTGAGATACTGCTAGTTGTGCAGACATATAGCAGATATATCATAGCATAATTTGTATAAGGAAGGAATAGGTGACAACTATGAAAAAATATGTTTGTGAACCATGTGGATATGTATATGATCCGGAAATCGGCGATCCGGACGGCGGAATCGCTCCGGGAACAGCTTTTGAGGATATTCCGGAAGATTGGGTTTGTCCAATCTGTGGAATGGGAAAAGAAGTATTCGTTGTAGAAGAATAAGTATAACGGAAGAGTCATAGTGCAATAATAAAAAACAGCTCGGGTAGTGAGTCCGAGCTGTTTTTTTAATACGTCAAATGGTGCAGGACCGGTTTCCAGAATAGTTTTATGAAAATCTTTCTGGGAGAAATTTTCCCCGTCTTTCTGGATACAGTCTCGCTTGAGTTCAAGAAATTCGAGATAACCGATATAGTACCGTAAATAATTTCCTGGATCTGAAAGAATCAGTTCGTAAATATCCTGCACAACATTGTCATTGGAAATCCCGTAGTTTCGGAAGAAGTTACAGGCATCTTTTAGTGTCCAACCGTCATAGTGGATACCCATATCTGCAAGGGCGTAAAGCCCGAGGACAGCGGATTTATTTTTTTGCAGCAGCGAAGCTTGTGTTTTGGAGATGGGAGCCATATAGAAAGACATCATTTCTGTGTAAGTTGCCCATCCTTCGGTGTAGCCGCCGAAATTGATGATACTGCGCACCGGATCAGGATTGGAGTCAGCGAAATATGTTGTCTGATACAAATGTCCCGGGTAACCTTCATGGGCGAGCGTCGTGTATAGTTCCATTCCCTTCATTGTCTGTTTGCGGTTGAGGTAAATGACATTGTCCTCGCTGTTGTCAATGGCTGGAATCAGATAAAAGGCTGGGCTTAAGTACGATTCAAGTGATTCCGGAACGTATTTGATCGTATGATGTACATTTGGCCCTTCCGGGAAAGCGGCATTACATTGTGTTTGCAGATCGTTCATGATGGCAGCAGGATCGGAGAGGGCTTCTTCAATGGCGGCAGACGTGATATCGGAGGATGCCACTGCTGCACTTTCTTTTGAAAATGATTCCGCGGTTTTCTGAAGATCGGAAATGTCCTGTGTAATCTGCTTTTTTGTAAGTGACTGGAGTTCTTTAATGGATCTGGAGGAACCGGTGTTGTGGGCAATAAGCGCTTCATAGTAAGTTTTCCCCTCCGGGAAAAAGCAAAGACCTTTGTCATTTGTTCCGGTTTCTTTTAATGCAGAGATGGCATCTGCAAAGTTTTGAAATGCCGGAAGAACGTAAGTATCTACCTGGAGTTTATTTTTACTAAGATAGCTTTCTTTCTCCGCATTAGAAATGTCGGGCAGATGACTCAGCCGTTCCTGAAAGGTTGTATAGAGATAATTTTCGTCGCCCATCTCCAGGAAGGAGCGGCACTGGGCAATCACATCTTCTGCAACGGCATGAGACATGAAAAGTCCTGCATCGGATTTGGCTTTCTCGAATTCAGAGAGCGACTGCAAATATTCTGGCGTTTTAGAGAGAAGTTCCAGATAGATCTCCACATCTTTTGTGTTACTAAATTGATATTCACAGAGAAGAACAGGAAGCTGTGCCTGAATCCCGGTAGTTGGGTTGACCGGTTCCTGGTATAGGAGATATGGTGCGAGGGCATTATTTGTCTGAAAGTATTTTTCAAGAATATCATAAGTCAGTTGATTTTCTTTATCTAACGCATTGGGATGAAATTGCTTCAGCGCATGCAGAAGATTTTCAGAAGAAGCCATTGCCTCGGCTGTATTGGAGGAAAAGGAACCGTATGTAACAGGAGGATTTTTGATGCCATAAGTCTGAGGCTTCTGCAGTGTATAGTGAAGGGTAAGGGTATCTGATGAAACTTCCTGACAAAATAGCGTGTGTGTGAATTTGCGAAAAGCAGAATTTTCATCTTGAACGGTGGAGGTATTTTGACATCCGGCAGCAAAAAAGGATAAAAATGGGCATAGAAGGAAAAAAGCGGCCCGTTTGTATGAGAAAAATTTATGCATAAGAACTCCGAGTATTTTTTTGTACAGTATATATATAAAATGACAAAAATATGACAATGTGTGTTGGGAAAATTGACTAAAAAATAACGTACTAACAAAATGCAACATTTTACTTGCAATAAAGTTTTTATGTGATATAATCACAAATACACATGCTTGTACAAGAATAAATACAATCCATCAGGAGGAGTGTAATGAAAACAGGATGTTTAATTCTCGCAGGTGGAAAAAACAGTCGGATGGGCAGACAGAAATCCTCTCTGAAAATAAATGGAATGACATTTTTGGAATATCTGGCAGAGAAGCTTGGCAGATACGGAGAAGTGTTTGTCTCAGTTGACCGGCTTGACAGTCACAGGGAGATTTCGATTCCGATGATTGAAGATCTGTATCCGGATCACGGTCCTATGGGAGGCATTTACAGTGCGTTTGCAGCAGGGAATTTTGATTGGCTTTTGACTGTTCCATGTGATGTTCCGCTTTTTTCCGGAGAGCTGGCGGAAAAACTGTGCGAATTGTCCAATGAAGATGCGGATGCTGTTATTATACGGACGAAGGACGGACGCATTCATCCTCTTTGCGGGATGTATCAGAGCAGCTGTCTGCCGGTGCTTCGGGAATGTCTGGAGAAGAGAGAACTGCGGATGATGCAGGCGCTTGGGAAGCTGAATGTGATTTTTGCAGAAGCAGGCGAGGACTCATGGCAGCTTCAGAATATTAATACACCGGAAGAATATAGGCTCCTTGTGGAAACGTATTCGAATACATAGAGATCTGAGTAGTAAATACCAGAATATACAGAGACATCAATGAGAAAAGACAGAGGAATGTGGAGATGAAGATGAATACGATTACAGAGGCTGCAAGTTTACTTTGCAGTATGACAGAAGCTGTTTCTTCAGAAATGTGTGAGCTTTCGGAGGCTTATGGAAGGGTACTTGCAGAAGATGTAGATGCCGTTTTGGCTGTACCATATTTTCGAAGAAGTGCGTATGACGGATATGCACTTCGCTCGGAAGATACAGTGGGAGCATCAGAAGAGGCGCCGGTTGTTTTAAAGGTAACGGAAGCGCTTGCGGCAGGGGATATTCCACAGCATGAGATTGAGAGAGGACAAGCGGCCCGTATTATGACAGGAGCGGCAGTGCCGGAGGGGGCAGACGCCGTTGTTATGTATGAGCGTACAATATTTACAGAAGAGGAAGTAAGACTGATAGCTCCGGTAAAGCCTGGAAATATTGTACAGATCGGAGAAGACGTGCACAGTGGCGTACGGCTTTTGAATCAGGGGAAATGTCTGGGTCCGGCGGATATTGCACTGTTGGCAGGACAGGGAATCTGCAAAGTGAAAGTTTACCGGAAGCCGGTGGCAGCGATTGTCAGTACCGGAAGCGAACTTTTAAGTCCGGAGGAGCTGCCGAAATATGGAAAGATTTACGACACGAACCCATATTTACTTGGAGGATATTTAAGAAAGTATGGAGTTACGCCGATTCATTCCGGGATTGTTTCGGATGATCCAAAGAAGCTCAGTGAAGTGATTGAGAAAGCACTTTTCCATAGTGACATAGTTATTACAACAGGAGGGGTATCTGCCGGAGATTATGACTATCTGCCGGAGGTGATCGAGAATATTGGCGGCGAGCTGCTGTTTCACAGAATCCGGTTAAAACCGGGAGGAGCGATGCTGGCAGCCAGAAAAGACGGAAAGCTGATTCTTGGTTTGTCAGGGAATCCGGGAGCAGCGGCCACAGGCCTTCTGTGTGTAGGACTTCCGTGTATAAAGAAATTATGCGGGGCATCAAAGACTGATTTCCGAAAGGCAACGGCGCGGCTCACAGAACCATTTGGGAAATCTTGTCCGGTGATAAGAGTGCTGAAAGGTAAATCATCCTATCAGGATGGCATGCTGTATTTTACTCCGCTTGAGAATCAGAGAAATGGTTCTGTTTCATCGATGGATGACTGCGATCTTCTGGCAATAGTGCCGGAGGGAGCTGGACCGTTGGAGAAAGGAACAATGTTAGAAGTCTATTTCATTTAAGTATACAGCGTAAGCAAAGATGGCTGCGATATATTAAGAAATAGATAAAGGGAAGGAGAGGATATTATGAATACACCAAAAGAAATCGCGAATAATTATATCGCAATAGGGAAGGGAAAAGTAAATATGCCGGTTGCCAAGATGTTTGTGCTTGGTATTCTTGCCGGAATGTTTATTGCAGTAGGAGGAATTGCCTCTGCAACTGCGGGAGCGGCTCTTCCGGGAGCAGCAGGAAAGATCGTCGGAGCATGTCTTTTCCCGGGAGGTCTGACAATGGTACTGCTTGCAGGAAGCGAACTTTTTACAGGGAATTGCCTTCTTGTAATTCCGTTGCTGAAAAAAGAGATTACAATTGCAGGAATGCTAAAGAACTGGATTATCGTATATCTTGGAAATTTTGTAGGAAGTATGCTGATTGCGGCAATATGTGTATTTGGTCATCAGACAGATACTTTTAACGTGGGCACTGCCCTGATCAGTACAGCTGTGGCAAAGACTTCTATTTCGTTCGACGATGCAGTACTCAAAGGAATTGCATGTAATTTCCTTGTCTGTATTGCAGTGTGGAGCTCATTTGCGGCAAAGCAGGTTTCTTCTAAGATTATCGGATTGTTTTTCCCGATTGCAATGTTTGTATTATGTGGATTTGAACATAGTGTTGCAAACATGTTCTATATTTCAGCAGGACTTTTTGCAAAGGGAAATGAAAACTATATGCTCATGGCAGAAGCCGCACAGGTTGATGTATCTGGTCTGACATGGGGTTCGATGTTTACAGCCAATCTTTTACCGGTAACAATCGGAAATATTATCGGTGGAGCGTTACTCGTAGGCGTGGCATATTGGTTTGTATATTTAAAAGATGATTAATGAAAAATATCATAAATAAGTAACTAAAATATATTCTATCAAAGAATAAGAGAGAAGGGAATTTATGGGCAAATTATATCTTTCTGATCCGTCAGGTTATGACGCAAAAATGAATGAAATTGCACGACATTTTTCTCATAAGGTTGAGGTATATCCTCCGGGAAGCTGTCCGATCACACTGCAGATTTCTATGCTGCGGACAGCTGCAAATGAGACTTGTGGAAAATGTGTACCGTGCAGGGATGGACTCCCTCTTGTAGCACGTTTGATGCAGAAGGTATTAGATGGATGTGCTACAGAGAAGACGCTGGCAAATATTAAAATGATGGCAACAATGATTCGGGATTCAGCAGACTGTGCCATTGGTTGGAATGCTGCTGATGAAGTATTAAAAGGGCTTGAGCTTTTTGCAGATGAGTATAAGAGCCATATCGAGAATCAGAGATGTCTTGATTGTGTTGGACAGAAGATTCCATGTGTATCACTTTGTCCGGCACACGTAGATATTCCGGGATACATAGCACTTGTAGGTAATGAAGATTATGCAGGAGCCATTAACTTAATCCGGCGGGACAATCCATTTCCAACGGCATGTGCAATGGTATGTGAGCATCCGTGTGAAGAACGCTGCAGACGTAAGATGCTGGAATCTCCGATCAATATCCGTGCATTAAAAAAATATGCTGTTGATATGATGCCGGCAGATACAGTGAAGACACCGGCGCCAAATCCGTCAACAGGAAAATCAATCGGTATTATCGGAGGAGGTCCAAGTGGATTAACAGCTGCTTATTTCCTGGCATTAATGGGACATAAAGCTGTTGTGTATGAATCACATGATAAGCTTGGAGGAATGCTCCGCTATGGAATTCCGAATTACCGTTTCCCGAAAGACCGTCTTGATGAAGACATTCGTGCTATCCTTGGCGCAGGAGATATTGAAGTAGTATATAATACAACTGTCGGCAAAGATATTTCTATTGAAGAAGTACAGAAGAAACATGATGCAATGTATGTTGCGATCGGTGCGCAGACCGGAAAGACACTGAATATTCCGGGAGCAGATGCGAAAAATGTTGTGTCTGCGGTAGAAATTCTCGATGAGATCGGCAATGGACATCTTCCGGATTACACTGGAAAGAAAGTTCTCGTCATCGGTGGAGGTAATGTTGCTATGGACTGTGCGAGAAGTGCAGTCAGATGTAATGCAGAAGAAGTTTCAATTGTATACAGAAGACGTCAGAAAGATATGACAGCTCTGGAATCAGAAGTAGAATCTGCTGTTATGGAAGGAATTGCTCTTGTAACATTACAGTCTCCGGTAGAGATTAAAAAAGATGCGGAAGGAAATTGCGTATCACTTGTTACACAGCCTCAGATGATCAGTGCATATAGAGGAGATCGTCCTGCTCCGAAAGATGCAAATAAACCGCAGCAGGAATTCCCGGCAGATGTAATTATGATCGCAGTAGGGCAGGATATTGTGTCTGCACCGTTTGAAGAATTTGGTATGCCGGCTAAGAGAAATGTATTCCAGGCAGGGCTTGATACGGAAGTAAAAGAACTTCCGGGAGTATTTACAGGAGGAGACTGTGCAACAGGTCCGTCTACGGTTATCCGTGCAATCGCAGCAGGAAAAGTTGCAGCGCATAATATTGATGAATATCTTGGTTATCACCATACTTTATTGTGTGAAGCAGTTGTTCCGGAACCGAAGGAAAATATGAGGACGTTTATGGGACGTACTGAGATTGGCGAACGCCCGGCATTTATCCGAAAGAAAGATTTTGAGCATGTGGAAGAACTTCTGACGCATGAAGAGGCAATGCAAGAGGCAAGCCGCTGTCTCAGATGTGACCATTATGGATGCGGAGCAATGGAAGGGGGCAGAGATTTATGATTAATGTAACGATAAACGGCAAGGAGATTCAGGCAAAAGAAGGCCAGACAATCCTGAAGGCAGCCAGAGAAAATGGAATTCATATTCCGACACTCTGCTTTCTGGAAGGGATTAATGAGATTGGATCCTGCCGAATCTGTGTAGTAGAGATAGAAGGTCGTGCAGGTCTGGCAACAGCCTGTAATACAGTAGTCAGAGAGGGAATGAAGATTCAGACAGACAGTGAAGCAGTTATTGAAGCGCGCAAGAATACACTTCACCTTCTTATGGCAGAACATAAGACAAATTGTTTCAAATGTATCAAAAATGGTGCGTGCGAGCTTCAGGCTCTGGCGAGAGAGTACGGAATTGATGTTCCGAACTTTAAAGCATCCCACGGAGATGTGCAGCATGAACCGTGTGCAGAGAACCCGTTTCTTTCTTATGATCCGGGACTTTGTATTCAGTGTCAGCGCTGTATCAGCACTTGTGCAAAAGCAACCGGAAGACATGCGCTTTCACTTGAAAAAAATGGAGCCAGAGTATATGTAAAAGCTCCTTTTGGCGAAGGCTGGAAGGAATCGCTTTGCGAATCTTGCGGTAACTGTGCACAGGCATGTCCGACAGGTGCGCTTGTTATTAAGAGAAGAAAAGACTACCGCGACTGGGAAGTGAAGAAAGTTCGTACAACTTGTCCACATTGTGCAACAGGATGTCAGATGGATCTGATTGTTAAGAATGGCAAGATTGTTGATGTTCAGGGGGCAGATGGACCGTCTAATCACGGATTGCTCTGTGTGAAAGGAAGAAGCGGATCATTTGACTTTGTTGACTGTAAAGACAGAATCCGTTATCCATTAATTAAGAATAAAGAGACAGGCGAGTTTGAGAGAGCAACTTGGGATGAGGCACTTGATCTTGTTGCATCTAAATTTACTGAAATTAAAAAACAATACGGAGGTGAGGCACTGGCCGGATTTGCATGCTCACGTTCTACAAATGAAGATATTTATATGCTTCAGAAGATGGTAAGAACAGCATTTGAGAGCAACAATACCGATAACTGTGCCCGCGTTTGACATGCTCCGACTGTTGCCGGTTTGGCAACCACATTAGGCTCCGGAGCCATGACAAACACTATTTATGATATTACTCATGAATCTGATGCGATTATGCTTGTCGGATCTAATCCGGAACATGCGCATCCGGTACTTGGAATGCAGGTGCGCCAGGCAGTACAGCGCGGCGCGAAGCTGATTGTTGTAGATCCGCGTGATATTGATCTTTGTAAAGACGCAGATATTCATCTGAAATTAAAACCAGGTACAAATGTTGCATTTGCAAATGGTATGATGCACATTTTCATTGAAGAGGATCTTGTAGATCACAAATTCATTGAAGAGCGCACAGAGAATTTCGAAGCAATGAAAGAATTAGTGAAGGATTATACACCTGAAAAGGTAGCAGAAATCTGTGGAATCGATGCCGATGCACTTCGCGAAGCAGCGCGCATTTACGCTACTGCAAATCGCGCGCCGATCATGTATTGTCTTGGTGTAACAGAACATCATACAGGTACAGAAGGCGTTATGTCATTATCAAATATGGCTATGATGGTCGGTAAGATTGGAAAACCTGGATGCGGTGTAAATCCAATTCGAGGACAGAATAACGTGCAGGGAGCATGTGATATGGGAGCATCTCCGAATCAGTTCTCCGGATATCAGAACATTGATAAACCAGGTATTCTTGAGAAATTTGAAGAGGCATGGGGAACGAAGCTGAATCCGAATATCGGAACAAAAGCAACAGACTGCTTCCCGAAAATGCTGACAGGAGAAGTGAAAGGTTTGTTTATCTTTGGAGAAGATCCGGTCCGTACAGATCCAAATACGCACCATGTGATCAAAGCACTGAGTTCGCTGGATTTCTTTGTTGTAGATGAATTATTTATGACTGAGACTGCAAAACTTGCAGATGTAATTCTTCCTGGACGTTCCTATGCTGAGAAAGAAGGAACATTTACGAATACAGAGCGCCGTGTACAGCGTGTCAGAAAAGCTGTTGAGATTGCTGGTGATACAAAACCGGATACATGGATTTTTACAGAAATTATGAGACGAATGGGTTATCCACAGCCACATCTGACACCGGCAGAGATTATGGATGAGATTTCTTCTGTGACACCGTCATTTGGCGGAATCAGTCATGCAAGACTGGACAGCGAAGAAGTAGCAGGACAGGGATTACAGTGGCCATGTCCATCGAAAGAACATCCTGGAACACCGATCATGCATGTCGGTAAGTTTGCGCGGGGACTTGGCTATTTCCGTCCGGCAGCATATACACCTTCCATGGAACTTCCGGATGAAGAATATCCTCTGGTTATGATGACAGGACGTATCTTATATCATTATAATGCATGTGCAATGACGGATAAGACAGCAGGAATCAATGAAATTGCAGGTGAATCATTCATCGAGATTAATACAGAGGATGCTGAAAAACTTGGTATTGAGAATGGGGAAATGGTTCAGATTTCTTCTCGCCGCGGAACAATTCAGGCGAAAGCAGATGTATCAGATAAGACGAATCCGGGTGAATGCTGGATGCCGTTCCACTATATTGAAGGCGGCGCAAACTGGCTGACAAGTGATGCGCTTGATTCTATTTCAAGTACGCCGGAATATAAAGTTTGTACAGTAAAAGTGGAGAAGATTACAGAATAAACAGTAGATTTTTGCAAATAGCAGAGATTTCGTATGAAAAAATGCAGACGCGGCCGCGGTGGCTGTGTCTGCATTTTGATAATGAAGAGAGAATATGGGATGGAGAAACATTTAAAAAGGGAAAAAGAACATACAACAGAATATGTGCTGAAAAAGGCAGTATGCTTCCGGGCAGGAGAATTTTCTAAGGAAGAAAAATACATTGTTCCGGAAGAAAAATATGATCTATATCTGAATGGAGAAATGATACATACATTTTTCTGCTCACCGTGGTATCTGGAAGATCTTGCGTATGGATTTTTGTATTTAGAAGGTTATATTCTGAAATCAGAACAAATAAAGGAAATCTGTGTTAAGCAGCAGGAACACAGAATCGAAGTTATAGCAGCTAAAGAATGTGAAATGCAAAAGCAGGATACGGAAAAAGAGGGAAAAAAAGCAGAAGAAAGAAAAATTTCTCCGGAAGAGATCATGTCGCTTGCAGCTGCACTTGATGAGCGTTCACATCGCTTTCGTCTTACCGGTGGAGTTCACAGCGCGGCACTTGCGAAAGATGGGGAAATCCTTTTGATGAGAGAAGATGTCGGTCGTCACAATGCGGTGGAGAAGCTGCTTGGCGCATGTATCAGGGAACAGCTTGATACAGCAGATAAGACAATTGTTTTCAGTGGGCGTGTGGCAGCAGAGATTCTTGAAAAAGCAGTGGCCATTGGCGCACCAACACTGATTGCTGTGTCAGCGCCGACAAGCAGAGCTGTTGAATTGGCAGAAGAGAAAGGAATCCTTCTTGTTGGATTTGCAAGAGGGGAATCGTTTAATGTATATACGTTTCCGGAGAGAGTTACAATATTTCCTCATTGACAATGAAGCTTTATATATGTTACGATTTACTATACATGAACAATGCAAACGCAGTGACGAAGAGAGTAGATTGTGGGAAGTTTTACAGAGAGATTCCGGTAGCTGAGAGGAATGAATGGAACACGGTTGAAGATGGCTTCCAAGCGGCGCAGATGAACGACAGCAGTGTGGATAATCTGCGATGGGTACCGCCCTTTACAGCGGGAAGTGCTGGCAGGCACTTACAGAGGTCTTTGCCGTGAGGCAGGGATGAACAGAAGTGGTAACGCGAATCATCGCCTTCTGTCTGAGTATTTTGAAGATACTTGGACAGAAGGCTTTTTTATTACATAGGAATTTTTTTTCGGAATCCAATGTAATAAAAATATTCAAAGAGAAGGAGTAATGAAAATGGCAGAGAAATTTTATATGACAACTGCAATCGCCTACACATCAGGCAAACCACATATCGGAAACACATATGAGTTTGTTCTTGCAGATGCAATTGCAAGATACAAAAGAAGCAAAGGATATGACGTGTTTTTCCAGACAGGAACAGATGAGCACGGTCAGAAGATTGAATTAAAGGCAGAAGAAGCCGGCGTGACACCGAAGGAATTTGTAGATGGAGTTGCCGCACAGGTAAAAGAGATTGCAGATCTTATGAATACTTCTTATGACAAATTTATCCGTACAACAGATGAGTACCATGAAAAACAGGTACAGAAGATTTTTAAGAAATTATACGATCAGGGAGATATTTATAAAGGACATTATGAAGGAATGTACTGTACACCGTGTGAATCTTTCTTCACAGAATCCCAGCTGGTAGACGGCAAATGTCCTGACTGCGGACGTCCGTGTGTTCCGGCGAAAGAAGAAGCATATTTCTTTAAAATGAGTAAGTATGCAGACAGACTGATCGAGCATATTAATACACATCCGGAATTTATTCAGCCGGAATCACGTAAGAACGAGATGATGAATAACTTCCTGCTTCCGGGGCTTCAGGATCTTTGTGTATCAAGAACCTCTTTTAAATGGGGAATCCCGGTAGATTTTGATCCGAAGCATGTTGTATATGTATGGCTGGATGCGTTGACAAACTACATTACCGGAATCGGTTATGACTGCGATGGAGAAAGTACAGAACAGTTTAAGAAAGACTGGCCGGCAGATCTGCATTTGATCGGGAAAGACATTATACGTTTCCATACAATTTACTGGCCGATTTTCCTGATGGCCCTTGATCTTCCGCTTCCGAAACAGATTTTTGGACATCCGTGGCTGCTTCAGGGCGATGGAAAGATGAGTAAATCAAAAGGAAATGTAATCTATGCAGATGAGCTTGTGAAATTATTCGGCGTGGATGCAGTACGCTACTTTGTACTTCACGAAATGCCGTTTGATAATGACGGTGTGATTTCATGGGAACTGATGGTAGAACGTCTGAATTCAGATCTTGCCAATACACTTGGAAACCTTGTGAACCGTACAATTTCTATGACAAATAAATACTTTGGCGGAAGTGTTGCAGATAAAGGTGCAGCAGAAGCGGTAGATGCAGAATTGAAAGCAGTTGTAGAGGCGGCTTCCGGAAAAGTAGATGAGAAGATGGATAAGCTTCGTGTTGCAGATGCGATCACAGAGATTTTCAATGTATTTAAGCGCTGCAATAAATATATTGACGAGACAATGCCGTGGGCGCTTGCAAAAGAAGAAGAGAAGAAAGACCGTCTTGAGACAGTACTTTATAATCTGATTGTAAGCATTTCCGAGGGAGCAAAACTTCTCGCATCATTTATGCCGGAAACAGCAGAGAAAATTCTTGCACAGTTAAACGGCGGAAATGTTGTTGAAAAACCGGAAATCTTATTTGCACGCCGTGATCTTGCAGAAGTCATGGAAGAAGTTGCAAAACTTCATCCGGCAGAAGAAAAAGAAGAAGAGAAAGCAGAAGATGAAAATGTAATCGACCTTGAACCAAAGGCAGAGATTACCTTTGATGATTTTGAAAAACTTCAATTCCAGGTAGGTGAGATCATTGCATGCGAGGAAGTAAAAAAGAGCAAAAAATTACTCTGCTCACAGGTAAAGATCGGAAGCCAGGTACGTCAGATTGTATCCGGAATTAAGGCGCATTATTCAGCAGAAGAAATGGTTGGCAAAAAAGTTATGGTTGTTACAAACCTGAAGCCTGCAAAACTGGCCGGAATCCTGTCAGAAGGTATGATTCTCTGTGCAGAAGATGCAGAAGGAAATCTGTCACTGATGGTTCCGGAGAAAGAAATGCCGGCAGGAGCTGAGATCTGCTAAATGACTTGACAATCCCCCCTCTCTTCCTTTACAATAACCATTATCTGAATATATTTTGGACATGGAAGAGGATTAGTACATACCGGGAATGGCACAGAGAGAAGATGAGTGGTGAGACATCTTTCCAGGAAACGTATGGAACCTGCCTTGGAGTCTCTGCATGAAAATGCAGCGTAGCGGCCGGCGATAACGGCTGGAAAGAGAATTGTCAGATGATTGGCAGACAAAAGATCAGATGACAGTTAATCAGGGTGGTACCGCCGAAGTTTTCGGTCCCTTTTAGGGATTTGAGCTTCGGCGTTTTTTGTTGCACATGAAAAAATTTATTAAGAAATAGAAATGAAAAGGAGAATGAGACAATGGCAAAGGAAAAGAAATTTGTTGAATCGATCACATCAAGAGATGTGGATTTTGCTCAGTGGTATACAGATGTTGTCCGCGAAGCAAAGCTTTGTAATTATTCAAGTGTAAAGGGGTGCCTGATCTATGAGCCAAATGGCTATGCAATCTGGGAGAATATCCAGAAAGATCTGGATGCCCGTTTTAAAGCAACAGGTGTGGAGAATGTTTACATGCCGCTTCTGATTCCGGAGAGCCTTCTTCAGAAAGAAAAAGATCATATTGAAGGATTTGCACCGGAAGTTGCATGGGTAACACATGGAGGAATGGAACCGCTTCAGGAAAGAATGTGTATCCGTCCGACATCTGAGACATTATTCTGCGATTACTGGAGCAGAACCGTACAGTCTTACCGTGATCTTCCGAAGGTTTGGAATCAGTGGTGTTCTGTTCTTCGCTGGGAGAAGACAACAAGACCGTTCTTACGTTCCAGAGAATTCTTATGGCAGGAAGGACATACGATCCACGCGACTTATGAAGAAGCAGAGCAGAGAACGCTGACAATGCTTCAGGTATATAGAGATTTTGTAGAGCAGGATTTAGCAATTCCGCTTCTTGTCGGAAGAAAGACAGACAGTGAGAAATTTGCCGGAGCAGAAGATACTTATACGATTGAGGCAATGATGCATGACGGTAAGGCGCTTCAGTCAGGTACAAGCCATTTCTTCGGAAGCGGCTTTGCAGATGCATTTGAGATTCAGTATCTTGATAAAGATAATCAGTTAAAGAGTGTTTACGAGACATCCTGGGGTGTATCTACACGAATTATCGGTGCAATTATTATGGTGCACGGAGATGACAGCGGCCTTGTGCTTCCGCCAAGAATCGCTCCGACTCAGGTGCGCGTAATTCCGATCGCGCAGCATAAAGAAGGTGTACTTGATAAAGCCAACGAGCTGCTTCAGGCGCTGAAAGCTTCCGGATATCGTGCAGAGATTGATGATTCTGAGAAGAGTCCGGGATGGAAGTTCAGTGAGCAGGAAATGCTTGGTATTCCGGCTCGTATTGAAATTGGACCGAAAGACATTGAGAATAATCAGGCAGTTGTTGTACGCCGTGACACAAGAGAGAAGATTGTTGTTTCTCTTGATGAACTCACAGTGAAACTCGGTGAGATTCTTGAGACAATGCAGAAAGATATGTATGACAGAGCGAAAGCATATCGTGATGAGCGTGTTTATACAGCTGCAAATATGGATGAGATGAAAGAAATTGCTGCAAATAAACCAGGATTTATTAAAGCAATGTGGTGCGGCTGTGAAGAATGTGAAAAACAGATTAAAGAATTGACTGGCGGAGTGACATCAAGATGTATTCCGGAAGAACAGGAACAGATTTCTGATGTCTGCGTATGCTGTGGAAAACCGGCAAGAAGTATGGTTTACTGGGGTAAAGCGTATTAGAAACGAGGGGGAAGTAGTTCATGAGAATGAATTTACCGCCGAACGTTAATCGAATTATTCATACACTTCAAGAAAATGGATTTGAGGCGTACGCAGTCGGGGGCTGCGTACGCGATTCTATTTTGGGAAGAGTTCCGGGAGACTGGGATATTACCACGTCTGCCTCTCCCCAGGAGATTAAAAGTCTGTTTTCACATACGGTAGATACGGGGATTGAGCATGGCACTGTTACAGTCCTGATGGACAGAGAAGGGTTTGAGGTGACAACCTACCGGGTAGACGGCGATTATGAAGACTGCCGACACCCGAAGAGCGTGCAGTTTACAAGAAATCTGAGGGAAGATCTGCTGCGTCGGGATTTTACGATTAATGCAATGGCGTACAATGATGAAGATGGGCTGGTAGACATTTTTGGCGGAATGGAAGATCTTGAGAAGAGAATGATCCGCTGTGTCGGCTGTGCCAGAGAGCGGTTCGGAGAAGATGCACTGCGCATTATGCGGGCGGTGCGTTTTGCGGCGCAGCTTGGATTTGAAATCGAGGAAGAGACAAAAGAAGCAATCAGAGCACTTGCAGGCAATCTGCGTCAGATTAGTGCGGAGAGAATCCAGACAGAATTAGTGAAGCTAATGACATCGCCGCATCCGGAATTGATCCGGGAGGCATATGAGCTTGGGATTACGGCAGTGATCCTTCCGGAATTTGATCGTCTGATGGATACGGCACAAGAGACACCACACCATTTCTGCAATGTGGGGCAGCATACGATCCATGTAATCTGTGCTGTGAGAAATGACAGGGTACTCCGTCTGGCAGCCCTGTTTCACGATTTTGGAAAACCGGATATGAAAAGTATTGATGCAGAAGGTGTGGCGCATTTTACAGGGCATGGGAAACGCAGCGAGGAAATGACGAGGGTTATTTTGAAACGGCTGAAATTCGACAACTATACGCTGCGAAATGTATGCAAGCTTGTTTTGTATCACGATTATCATTATAAGACGAAGGCGACTCCGGAAAATGTGCGCAGGAGTATGGCAATCATCGGAGAAGAACTTTTTCCTTATTACATTGAACTGCGAAGAGCAGATATGATGGGGCAAAGTGAATACCGAAGGGCAGAGAAGATGGAAAATCTTGCTCTGGTAGAACAGTATTATCATGAGACGTTGGAGAATGGAGACTGTGTGTCGCTGAAAACGCTTGCAGTGACAGGGAAAGATTTAATAGAGGCTGGCATCCGGCAGGGAAAAGCCGTTGGAGAGACGTTAGAGAAGCTTCTTGATGTGGTCCTTTCGGATCCGGGGAAAAACACAAAGGAAGAACTGCTGAAACTGATCTAAGAGGCAGGCGCGGACTGTTCTTGTGGTTGAGTCATACTTATCGGGACGAATTCATACATTAGAGGGAACGAAGTAAGAATTCTGGAGGTAAGTATGAAAGAGTATGAATTAGAAGTTTTGGAACAATATGATATAGAAGTGAAGAATATAAAGCGGGGGCGGAACAGCTTTCTGCTCGATACAGACCGCGGGCTCTGCATAGTGCAGAACACGGGAATGTCTGAGAGGCGGGCGGAGAGTATGGACCGTCTCTGTCTGCATTTGCGGGAGGGTGGATGCCGATTAGTGGATAATCCGATCGCCAATAAAGAAGGAGCATTTGTTTCGAAGCTGGAAGACGGAACGGTTTATCTTGTAAAGAAATGGTTTGCAGGCAGGGAATGCAATGTACAGAAAGAGTATGAGATTACAGAGGCAGTAAAAAATCTGGCATTTTTGCATAATGTGCTTGCAGAACCGACGGACAATCTTCAGGGTGACGTACCGGTTGGTACGAAACCGGAGGAGGAACTTCAAAGATACAATCAGAAACTTCGCAAGATCAGAGGTTTTATACGGAAACGCCCGGCAAAGAATGAATTTGAGTTATTGTTTTTGAGCTGCTTTGAAGAAATGTATGCATTTGCGAAAGAAGTCACAGGGAAGGCAGAGGAGTGCCGGAAGCTTTATGAGGAAAGTAAAAGGAAGCAGACGCTTGTGCACGGAGACTATAATTATCATAACCTGATTATGACTTCAGAGGGGATCGCCACCGTGAATTTTGATAATTTTAGAGTTGATATCCAGGCGGGAGATCTCTACTATTTCATGCGTAAAATTATGGAAAAAAACCATTGGGACAGACATCTGGGAGAACAGATTATCCGCTCTTATACAAGAATCCATCCGCTTTCCGGAGCAGAAATGGAGTATCTGGCGCTGCGGCTTGCATATCCGGAGAAATTTTTTAAAGCAGCCAATACATATTATCAGTCAAATAAAGCAAGGATTCCGCAGAAAAGTGTCGAAAAACTAATGCTTTCTGTCCAGGAAACAAAGGAGAAAAAGCGGTTTTTAGGGGACATATTTTCTTTTCATTTATAGGTAAGTGGTGTATAATGAAACTATCTTTAGACATTTACCTAACGGTAAGAGAAAGCGAGAATTCGCATAAGAAAGGAATCCAGGAGGTTGATTACAATGGGCTATCAGAAAAAATATCAGGAATGGCTTGAGAATCCATATTTTGATGCAGAAACAAAGGCAGAATTACAGGCGATTTCCGAAGATGATAAAGAGATTAAGGAGCGTTTCTATAAAGATCTGGAATTTGGAACTGCGGGACTTCGGGGAATTATAGGGGCAGGAACAAATCGGATGAATATCTATACAGTCCGCAAGGCAACACAGGGATTGGCGAACTATATTATCAAGAAGGAGGCACAGAAACAGGGAGTAGCGATTGCTTATGATTCACGTCGGATGTCTCCTGAATTTGCAGATGAAGCGGCTCTTTGTCTTGCTGCGAATGGGATCAGAGCGTATGTATTCGAATCACTTCGTCCGACACCGGAATTATCTTATGCAGTGCGTAAGCTTGGATGTATTGCCGGAATTAATATTACAGCGAGCCATAACCCGCCGGAATACAATGGATATAAAGTATACTGGGAAGACGGAGCACAGATTACACCTCCGCATGATAAAGGAATCATGGATGAAGTGAATGCAATAGAGCGCCATGATGAATGTAAGACAATCAGTTTTGAAGAAGCAAAGGAAAAGAATTTTTATATTGTGATCGGCTCTGAAATTGACGATGCATATATCGCTGAACTGAAGAAACAGGTGCTTCATCAGGATGCCATTGATAAGATGCAGAGCGAACTGAAGATTGTTTATAGCCCGCTTCACGGAACCGGTAATATTCCGGCAAGACGTGTTTTGAAAGAGCTTGGTTTTGAACATGTCTATGTAGTAAAAGAACAGGAACTTCCGGACGGTAATTTCCCAACAGTGTCTTATCCGAATCCAGAAGCAAAAGAAGCATTTGAACTTGGACTAAAGCTTGCGAAAGAAGTTGATGCAGATCTTGTGCTTGCAACAGATCCGGATGCAGACCGTCTTGGTGTTTATGTAAAAGATACCGTATCAGGAGAGTATAAAGTACTTACTGGTAATATGTCCGGTTGTCTGTTGGCAGATTATGAGATCACACAGAGAAAAGCATTAAAAGGACTTCCGGAAGACGGATATTTGATTAAGACAATTGTTACATCGAATATGGCTGATGCCATTGCAAAAGAAAATGGCATCGGATTGATTGAAGTTCTGACAGGGTTCAAATATATCGGACAGCAGATTCTTGGTTTTGAGACAAGCGGAAAAGGCGAGTATGTATTTGGATTTGAAGAGAGCTACGGATGTCTGATCGGAACACATGCGAGAGATAAAGATGCGATTGTTGCAACAATGGCACTTTGCGAAGCTGCTGCCTATTATAAGACACAGGGCAAGACACTTTGGGATGCGATGATCGATGCTTATGAAAAGTACGGATATTACAAAGACGATATTCAGTCTATCACTTTGAAAGGAATTGAAGGACTTGCCAAGATCCAGGAGATTCTTGAAACACTTAGAAAAGAACCGCCGAAAGCATTTGGCGCATATAAAGTAGAAAAAGTGAGAGACTATCAGGCAGATACAATTACGGATCTTGCAACAGGTATGACAGTGCCGACGGGACTGCCGAACTCAAATGTACTTTATTATGAGTTAAATGATGCCGCATGGGTATGTGTAAGACCATCCGGAACAGAGCCTAAAGTGAAATTTTACTATGGTGTAAAAGGCACTTCTCTGGCAGATGCAGACAGCAGATCCGAAGAGCTTGGAAAGACGATTCTCGAAATGATTCAGGAAATGCTGTAAATCATCGAAAAAAGCCGGAAAATGTGCAAATACAGGCGAATTTTCTTGACAAAGTGAAAAACGCGTGGTTATACTGATTGAGATACTAACACGTTGGTACTTCAGCCAATCAGGGCTGTTTATCATATCCAGAGTTCTATAACAAGAGGAGGAAGAATTTTCATGAATAAAACAGAACTTATTGCAGCAATCGCTGAGAATGCAGAATTATCAAAAAAAGATTCTGAAAAAGCTTTAAAAGCATTTGTAGATGTAATCGCAGAAGAATTAAAAAAAGGTGAAAAAGTACAGCTTGTAGGTTTTGGTACATTTGAAGTCAGCGAGAGAGCTGCAAGAGAAGGAAGAAATCCGCAGACAGGAAGTACAATGGTAATTCCGGCTTCTAAGTCACCGAAGTTTAAACCAGGTAAAGCATTCAAAGATGCGATCCAGTAAGATTCGAGAATAGATTGAATACAAATGGCATTATAAGGCAGCTTATAATGCCATTTTTTAGGAGAAAGAAAGATGAGATTAGACAAATTTTTAAAAGTATCCAGACTAATCAAGCGCAGGACAGTAGCGAATGAAGCGTGTGATGCCGGAAGAGTGCTTGTGAATGGAACAGTAGCAAAGGCTTCTGTGAAAGTGAAACCGGGAGATGTGATTGAGATCCAGTTCGGGACAAAGACAGTAAAGGCAGAGGTGCTGCAGATTCAGGAAACAACAAAGAAAGATGAGGCGAAAGACCTCTTCCGCTATCTGTAGAGAGTTTCTGGTATAAATACGGACGACCTTTCATACAATTAGGAAAGAAGAACATGTTGTGTGGAGGGAGTGTATAATTTATGGAAGAAAGGCAGATTCAGAAAGCGCATAAGCTAGTCGTCAATAATAGAAAAACAAGTACGGTAACAGGGGTATTGGATGTGCTTTCTTTCGACTTAAACGAGATCCTTCTTGAAACAGAGCTTGGGATGTTAATGGTAAAAGGAAGTGATCTTCATGTAAACCGTCTGAGCCTGGAAAAAGGAGAAGTTGATCTGTCCGGGACGATTGATAGCATTGCGTATTCAGAAATTCATGCAGCAGGCAAGCAGGGTGAGAATTTGTTTGCCAAGCTGTTCCGATAGCCTATGATCTTAGGAATTGAACGAGAGGCAGCGATTTTTGCAGATGCGCTTCTTACGGGTTTTTTTATTTGGGGTGTTTATACATCTCTTCGCATTTTCCGAAGAATTGTGAAGCATAAAATGGCAGTCGTTGCAGCAGAAGATCTTACATATTGGTTTTGGACAGCATTATTTTTATTCCGGGAAATGTATCTTACCTGTGACGGCAGTATTCGGTGGTATTTTGTGCTTGGCGTATGTCTTGGAGGAGCAGCAGGATATGGAATGCTGACATGGATTGGGAAAATATGTCGGATTCTGAAGGTTTGTTTTTCCGGAAAAAGCGGAAAACCACTTGAACATTCCCGGAAAAGACGTTAATATAAATATGATAACGATAACCTGATAGAGAAAGTAAGGGAGAATGCAATGGCAGGCATTAAGCAGAAGAGCCGTGCGAGAAAGCAGAGAAAGCGTATTTTGCATCATAAACAGAGTATATTGCTGATTAGTGGAGTGATGCTCTTTCTCGTAGTTGTGATAACAGTGGGCGGTATGTCCTTGAAAGCAAAGAACGCTGCATATCAGGAGCAGCAGGAAGAGCTGCAGAGTCAGATTGATAAAGCAAAAGAACGTGCGGATGAAATTGACGATCTGGAAGAATATGTAGGATCTGATTCATATACAGAAGAAGTTGCCCGTGAGAAATTGGGACTTGTATATCCGGATGAGATTATATTAGAGCCAGAGAACTAAAATAAATAGCATAAATAAATTTTTACGAAAGATAACTTCCGGAGACAGAGGTCTCCGGAAGTTTCTTTTGTTTATGAGGAGGACTGAATATGAGAGACACGAAAGAGCAGATGACAGTGATGGAAAATCCGTATGTAGAGCAGATTGAAAAATTTGCCTCATCACTTCAGAAGCTGTCCGGCATATTTCTGAGTCTGGAAGGAGTGAAAAAAACATTTGCACCGGAAGAAGTGGAGCAAATGTTGGATCAGGTACATAGAAAAGTATGTGCGTCCTGTGAGGAGTACGAGATTTGTATGAAAGAACGGCAGACGGAGATGCGTCAGTTCATTTATGATCTTCTTCTGACAATTGAGAATTACGGTACAGATTTGAATATTGAAATGAAGCGGAAACTTGAGAAGCGATGCTGTGCTTCAGAGAAATTGTTGGAAGAATTGTTAGAAGCGTTTGGAAGTGCAAAACAGGAACTGCTTTGGAATAATCGGATTGTGCAGAATCGACAGGGCTGTGCAAAGCAAATGGATTTGTTTACCGAAGTAGTAAGACAGGCAGCGAAGGAGATTGGAGCCAGTATCTTTCGGGATGAGCATCTTGAGAAAAAACTGCGGAATCGTTTTCGAAAAAGCGGTATACGACTTCTCCAAAGCCTGTTTTTTGTAACGGAAAACGGAAGGTATGAAATTCATGTTACAATCAAGGCAATGAAACATCAGTGTATTACAACAAAAGAAGTTGCAAGAATTGTGTCTTCCTGCACAGGGAAACATCTGATTCTCCAGGCAGATGAACGTCCGATCCTGCCGGAAGAATACTGTACAGTTGTATGCATGGAAAATGCTTCTTTTTATTCGCTGCGCGGGGTTGCCAAGATTGGAAAAGGATGTGATAAGATTTCCGGAGATAATTTTCTTATGATGGAGCTGCCGGGAGGAAAAGAAGGGGCAGTAATTTCAGACGGAATGGGATCGGGTGAAAAAGCATTTCGGGAGAGTGCCCGTGTAGTAGAACTTTTGGAAGAACTTCTGGAAGCCGGGTATCCGCACAAAATGGCGCTTCAGCTCATGAATACAGCGCTTGTGGCGGGACGGGAGGAAATCTGTTTTTCCACAATTGATATGAGTATTTTTGATATGTATTCCGGTGTGTGTGAATTTGTAAAAGTCGGCGCGTCTACGACATTTGTAAAATGCGGACAAGAGGTGGAACGGATTACTTCAACAAGTCTTCCGCTTGGCGTTGTGCAGAATCTGGAATTTGATACAGTAACGAAGCAGCTTGAGAGCGGAGATGTAGTAGTAATGGTAACAGACGGAGTTATGGATGCACTTCCGGTAGGTGAGCAGGAACTTGTACTGGAGACGATTATCAAAGGAACAGAAATCCAGAATCCAACGGAGATGGCAGAGCATATTCTCGAACAGGTATTGAATTTTACCGGAGAGAAACCGCTTGATGATATGACGGTACTTGTAATTGGAATCTGGAATGTGTAGCATCCTGAATATGAGGATAGGCGGCAATAGGTAAGAAAGTCGGAAGCTTGACTTTGAACAGAAAATTCATTATATTTGTACTGGAATCTAATAATGATAATAGAGCAGGAGACTGCATAGATGACAGGATCAAAGTTATGGTAGAAAAAATTAGAGCATATGTAGAGAAGTATCATATGCTGGAACAATCAGATATTGTAGTTGCAGGCATATCAGGGGGAGCAGACTCGGTATGCCTTCTTTTCGTATTAATGGATCTGCAAAAAGAGATTGGGTTTCAAATCCGTACAGTGCATGTGCATCATGGTTTGCGGGGGGAGGCGGCAGATGCAGACGCAGCTTTTGTGAAAGAGTTGACAGAACAACACAAAATCCCCTGTACAATTTATTACTATGATGTGGAATTAGAAGCGAAAAAACGGAAACAATCTACAGAAGAGGCAGGGAGAGAGGTGCGCCGGGAAGCATTTCAAAGAGAGCGGGAGCTGTATGGCGGAACGAAAATTGCGCTGGCGCATCACAGCGATGATAATGCGGAGACATTTCTCATGAATCTTATCAGAGGGAGCCGGCTGCAGGGACTTGGAGGTATGCGTCCGGTATCCGGCAGCATGATTCGGCCTCTTCTGTGTGTCAGAAGAAAAGAAATTGAAATGTACCTGGAAGAAAGACAGATATCCTACTGTACAGATATAACTAATTTTGAAAATATTTACACAAGAAATAAACTTCGCAATTGTGTAATACCGTATTTGGAAGAGGAGATTAATCTGGCAGCAGTAGCGCATATGAATCAGACAATGGAACAGATTTGGCAAATCAGTGATTATATGAATGCACAGGTAGAGAAAGCATTTGATGAGTATGTGAAGATCAATGAGAAGGAAGTAAGAATCCACATAGCGGCAAGAGCGGCTCTCTCGGAAGTTATTTTTCATATGCTCTGCCACCGTGTGATTGCAAAGGCAGCAGGGAGCGAGAAAAATATTGGACAAAAACATGTAGAACTGTTAAGTTCCATGTGGGATCAGCAAAAGGGAAGCAAACTGTCTTTGCCATATCGACTGGCAGCTGTGCGGGAAGAAACGTTCATTTGTATTAAGAAAATGGAAGAAAAGAATCTGCAAGAGCGAAATGGAGAAACAGGCAGTATAGAAGTTTCGTATCCGGTTATTCCGGGAATGCAGTTAAAAGTAGAAAATAGTGTTATTACTGCAAAATTAATAGAAAAATCTTCCGCAGATGCTGTAAATGTACCAGATAATATATATACGAAATGGTTTGATTATGATATAATAAAAGATACTGTAATAGTCAGAAAACGGCGTCCCGGAGATTATATTATAATTGATAAGTCCGGGAAAAAGCAGAAATTGAAATCTTATTTTATTAATGAAAAGATTCCAAAAGAAGAGAGAGACCGGATCTGGCTTGTTGCACAGGGAAGTCATGTGCTGTGGATAGCGGGATATCGCAGAGGATGTGCGGCATATGTCTTAGAAAAAACAAAAAGAATTTTAGAAATCACGATACATGGAGGAGAAAAAGATGTCAGAAACAATTAGAGAACTTATTTCAGAAGCTGCACTTGATGCGAGAATCAGAGAGTTGGGAAAACAGATCAGTGAAGATTATGCAGGAAAACAGGTACATTTAATCTGTGTTTTAAAAGGCGGAGTATTTTTTATGTGTGAACTTGCTAAGAGAATCACTGTCCCGGTGTCAATGGATTTTATGAGTGTGGGAAGTTACGGAGATGGAACAACATCAAGCGGTGTTGTAAAGATTGCAAAAGATCTTGACGAAAGCCTGGAAGGAAAGGATGTTCTTGTTGTGGAAGACATTATTGATTCCGGAAGAACATTATCTTATCTGCTTGAGATCCTTGCTAAGAGAGGACCAAAGAGCATGAAGCTTTGTACACTGCTTGACAAACCGGATCGCCGTGTCAGAGAAGTGAAGGTAGATTATACAGGCTTTGTGATTCCGGATGAATTTATCGTAGGATATGGTCTGGATTATGCACAGAAGTACAGAAATCTGCCGTATATCGGTATTGTTGAAGGAATTGAATAGGAAGGAGCAGCAAATTGGACAGTAATAAGAACAGAGGATTTGGGGGTGCGACCTTTATTTTGTTCCTGGTGACGCTGTTTGCAGTGTTCTGGTTTACAAATCAGGCGCAGAACAGAGATCGGGAATTTACTTATCGCGAATATCAGGAAGCTCTTGAAAATGGAGATATTCAGCGCGCAGTAATTAATCAGGACCGTTCTATTCCAACGGGGCAGATCGTCTTTACGCTGGATGATGGAGAGACAAAAACGCTGAATGTGTCTAATGTCAATGAAGTGCAGGAACAGTTGGAAGAGGAGAAGATTGACTTTATTGTTACGAGTGTTCCGGAAGAAAGCTGGATTACGACAGTACTTCTTCCGATGGGAATCTCTATTGTGGCAGTACTTGTTGTATTTTTGTTGATGAATCGGCAGGCAGGCGGCGGTGCGAACGCGAAAGCGATGAATTTTGGAAAGAGCCGCGCCAAGATGAGCACAGATAAAGATAAGAAAGTTAATTTTGATAAAGTTGCAGGGCTGAAAGAAGAGAAAGAAGAGCTGGAGGAGATTGTTGATTTCCTGAAGGCTCCAACAAAGTACACACAGCTCGGAGCAAGAATTCCGAAAGGAGTGCTTCTTGTAGGACCTCCGGGAACCGGTAAGACATTGCTTGCGAAAGCAGTTGCAGGAGAAGCAGGTGTTCCGTTCTTTAGTATTTCAGGATCTGATTTCGTAGAGATGTTTGTTGGTGTTGGAGCTTCCCGTGTCCGGGATTTGTTTGAAGATGCGAAGAAAAATGCTCCATGCATTGTATTCATTGATGAGATTGATGCAGTTGCAAGACGTCGTGGTACTGGAATGGGCGGCGGCCATGACGAACGGGAACAGACATTGAACCAGATGCTTGTTGAGATGGATGGTTTCGGAGTCAATGAAGGCATTATCGTAATGGCGGCAACGAACCGTGTCGATATCCTTGACCCGGCAATCCTTCGTCCGGGAAGATTTGATAGAAAAGTTGTTGTAGGGCGTCCGGATGTTCTTGGACGTGAAGAGATTTTGAAAGTGCATGCGAAGGGAAAACCGCTTGGAGATGATGTGGATCTGAAACAGATTGCACAGACAACAGCAGGATTTACCGGTGCAGATCTTGAGAATCTTCTCAATGAAGCGGCAATCTATGCGGCGAAAGACAGCCGTCCGTATATTACACAGGCAGATATTCGCCATTCTTTCGTGAAGGTAGGAATCGGATCAGAGAAGAAGAGCCGTGTGATTTCTGATAAAGAAAAGAGAATTACAGCTTACCATGAGGCGGGTCACGCGATTTTATTCCATGTGCTTCCGGATGTCGGACCGGTATATAGTGTTTCTATTATCCCAACCGGAGCAGGAGCAGCAGGATATACGATGCCGCTTCCGGAGCAGGATGAAATGTTCCTGACAAAAGGAAAAATGCTGCAGGATATTACAGTATCATTAGGAGGCCGTATTGCTGAGGAGAAGATTTTCGGCGATATTACAACGGGAGCGTCACAGGACATTAAACAGGCAACAGCGACAGCGAGAGCAATGGTAACGAAGTATGGTATGTCCGAACGTCTCGGAACGATCAACTATGATGATGACAGTGATGAGGTATTTATTGGACGTGATCTGGCACATGCAGCGCGCAGCTATGGGGAGCGTATCGCAGGAGAAATTGATGCAGAAGTGAAAAATATTATTGATGGATGCTACCGTCATGCAGAACAGCTTCTGGATGAGTATATGCCGGTACTTCACTCTTGTGCAGAGCTTTTGATGGAGAAAGAAAAGATTACGAGAGAAGAATTTGAGGCATTATTTGAAACTCCGGACAGATCAGAGGGATAGCGTATGAATAAAGAGGCACTTTATAGTGACGGAACAGGCAATTATATAAACCCGGCAGAGCCACAGGCGGATGAGATATTAACCATCCGCTTTCGTACTGCTAAAAATGATGCAGACGAAGTGTGGCTTGTGACAGAAAAAAGCCAATATCCGATGCACAAAGAAGTAAGCCGGGGACTTTTTGATTATTATACAATTAATTATCAGCTTGGAAAAGAACGCTTTCGTTATTGCTTTGAGATTAAGAGCGGTGCTGAACATATTTATTATCATCAGTGTGGTCCTTCCGATAAGATTATTGATGATTATTACTTTATGGTGGCGCCGGGCTTTTCTACACCGGAGTGGGCGAAAGGCGCTGTCATGTATCAGATCTATGTGGATCGTTTTTGTAATGGAACGCCGGATAATGATGTAGAAACTGGAGAATACATGTATCTGGGGGACAAGAGCATACGGGTAACAGACTGGTATCAGTACCCTGCCAGCATGGATGTAAGAGAATTTTACGGAGGCGACCTTCAGGGGGTAAGAGAGAAATTAGACTATCTTCAAGGGCTTGGAGTAGAGGTCATTTATTTCAATCCGATTTTTGTGTCACCGTCGAATCACAAATATGATACACAGGATTATGACTATGTAGATCCGCATATTGCCGTCATTAAAAATGATGGTGGGAATCTGCTGCAGGGGTGGGAAGGGAATAACCGATCTGCTGAAAAATATCGTGTAAGAACAACAGATCGGGAGAATCTGGAAGCCAGTAACGAATACCTTGCAGAACTGATTCAGGAAGTCCACAAAAGAGGAATGAAAATAATTCTGGATGGAGTCTTTAATCACTGTGGCTCTTTTAACAAATGGATGGATCGGGAATATATTTATCATAACGTAGAAGGTTATGAGCCGGGTGCGTATATTTCTTCCAAAAGCCCATATAGAAATTACTTTAACTTTTATAGCAGAGAAGCTGAAAACTGGCCGGACAATGACAATTATGAAGGCTGGTGGGGCCACAACACACTTCCGAAATTAAACTATGAGCAGTCACAGGAATTGGAAGATTATATTATCAATGTCGGAAGAAAATGGGTGTCAGAACCGTTTTGTGCGGATGGCTGGCGTCTTGATGTGGCAGCAGATCTCGGTAAAACAAATGATTATAATCATGAATTTTGGAAAAAGTTTCGAAAAGCAGTCAAAGAAGCGAATCCGGAAGCGATCATTCTGGCGGAACATTACGGTGATCCCCAGGAATGGCTTCAGGGAGATGAGTGGGATACTGTTATGAATTATGATGCCTTCATGGAACCGGTAACGTGGTTTCTTACCGGAATGGAGAAACATAGCGATGAGTTCCGTCCGGATCTTTTAAATAATTCAGATAACTTTGTCAATACAATGAGACATCATATGAGCAGTATGATGGTACCTTCTTTGATGGTAGCAATGAATCAGCTTTCCAATCATGATCATTCAAGATTTTTGACAAGAACGAATCACTGGGTGGGGCGTGTACAGAATCTTGGACCGGAAGCGGCAAACCAGAATATTAATCCGGCAGTTATGCGGGAAGCAGTTGTTATGCAGATGACCTGGATTGGAGCGCCGACTCTTTATTACGGAGACGAAGCCGGGCTTTGCGGTTTTACAGATCCGGATAACCGAAGAACATATCCATGGGGACGGGAAGATAAGCTGATGTTGGATTTCCACCGGGAAATGATCTGGATTCATAAGAATTATCCTGCTCTTACGAGAGGCTCTCTGCAAATATTGACATGGAATGAACATATTTTGTCATATGCCAGATTCCTGGAAGAGGAACAGATTGTAGTTGTTATCAACAATAGCAAAAAACTTCAGGAAGTAACCATTCCTGTCTGGCGGGCAGAGGTTCCGGAAAAAGGGAAAATGTACCGCTTGATGTATACTTATGATAGAAGCTATACTACTGAGTATGAGGAATATCTTGTGGAAGACGGAGAAGTTGTGCTGATTATGGGAAGATATTCGGCTGCTGTACTGAAGACAAAACAGCAGACAGAAGAAATGTTTGCGATTGGAGAAGATTTATAGAGAATAAAATGAAAATGAATAAATATATTGATATGCATTGCCACATTTTACCGGGAGTTGATGACGGTGCAAAGCATCTAAAAGATACGAAAGAAATGTTAGAAATCGCTTATCAAGAAGGAATCCGTGCAATTGTAGCGACGCCCCATCACCACGATCGTCGTGGAAAAGCGTCAATACAACAATTGAATTGTCAGCTTCAGAAAGTGAAAGAACTGATTCAAGAGATGAATATGAATATGAAAGTTTATCCCGGAATGGAAGTATTTTTCGTTCAGGAGATTCTGGATGAGCTTGATCAGGGCATAATTGCAACGATTGGAAAATCAAGATATATCTTAATTGAATTTTCACCGGAGGCTCCATTTTCTTATATTCAAAGAGCGGTCCAGGAAGTTCAGATGAAAGGTTACCGGGTGATTATAGCGCATGTGGAGCGTTATTCATGTCTGACAAAAAATATTGATAAAATCCGTTCTCTTGTAGAAATGGGAGCGTATATTCAAGTAAATGCATCCAGTATTATTGGAGGATTTACGATAAAACATTTTATGAAATCTATAATGAAAGAGCATCTTGTGCATTTGGTAGGTACAGATGCACATGACCCAAACCATCGAAGTCCATTAATGAGAAAAGCAGCAATATATGTTGAAAGAAAGCACGGCCATGCTTATATGGAACAGATTTTCTGGAGGAATGGTGTTGCAGTTCTTAGAAATGAAAAAATATAAATTCAGATGACAAAAGGAAACAATTGTACAGTTAAGAAAGAAGGAAATGTATGGGAAAACATACAGCAGGAAAACTAGTCTGCATTATTCAGCTAATTTGCAGCTTGACATTGTTTGGTGTGATGTGGACAAGCGGAATGGTTCCAATGAAATATCTTGCAGTGGCGGGAGCAATACTTCTTGTATTGCTGGCAATTACATTTGGGTTACAATTTGTAAAAAATAAAGCATATATCGCTGGAATTGTTATTAGCGTTATCATGAGCTTGCTGTCGGTAGTTTTAATATTTGCTTTGCTTAAAACGGATAATATGATGAGAGAAGTAGGCGGGGCGGAATACAAAACAGATAATATGATTGTTGTAGTAAAAAAAGACAATGCCACAGCAGAATTAAAAGATGCAAAACAGTATCGGTTTGGAAAGCAAACAGCAGTAGATTCTGATAATACCGCATTGATGATTCAGAAAATCAATAAGATTGTAGGAACAGAAATTGAAGTAACAGAATATGCAACGGTGAAAGAGCTTGGACAGGCATTGTTGAACGGAGAAATAGAAGCTGCCATCTATAATCAAGCGTTTGACGGATTGCTGGATGAATTGCTTGAAGGGTATGGAAAGAAAGTAAAGGTACTTTATCAGTATGGAATTGATACCAAACTTCCAAAAGAGGAAAAGAAGACAGAGCAGAAAAGCTCTATTCCACTTGGACGCGAATCATTTAGCCTGTATATTAGTGGAATTGATGTATCTGGACCGGTTACAACGACAAGTCGAAGTGATGTGAATATTATTGTGACAGTGAATACAAAAACAAAACAGATTTTGCTGACGACAACACCTCGCGATTATTATGTAACGATTCCGAATATTTCCGGAGAGCAGAGAGATAAATTGACGCATGCAGGAATCTATGGAGTAGATGCATCAATAACTACTTTAGAAAATATTTATGGAATTGATATTAGCTATTATACGAAAGTGAATTTTACATCATTGATTAAAATTGTTGATATTCTCGGCGGTGTGGATGTGAATTCAGAATATGCATTTAGTGCGGGTGGATACACCTTTAATGAAGGATTAAATCATCTAAATGGAGATGCGGCACTGGCATTTTCGCGTGAGCGGCATAGCTTCGAATCCGGAGATAACCAAAGAGGAAGGAATCAGGAGGCGGTTTTGACAGCAATCATTAAAAAAGCAATGTCTCCTGTAATTTTGAAAAATGCAAATCAGCTTTTGACAGAAATTAGCGATAGCATCGAGACAAATATGACGCCAAAAGAAATGGCACAACTGATCCAGATGCAGTTAAATGACGGTGCAGAGTGGAACATTGTATCAACAAATGCTGTTGGTCAGGGAGGCAAAGAAGCCTGCTTCTCGTCAGGGGCACAGTTGTTATATGTAATGTGGCCGGATGAGACATCAGTAACCGCTATTAAAGAGAAAATGCAACAAGTCATTAACGGAAAAATCATTACAGAATAAAAAGAGAAAGACTAGCCAGCGAAAAATTGCCGGTTGGTCTTTTTTTCAAAAATGAATATATCTCTTGACATTTCGCTGGATATCATATATAGTAAAGCCATAAAGATTAAACGATTGCTTAATTGTTAAAACAAAAAGTGTGGAAGAAAAAGGAGAAGATATCATGAAAAAAACTTACAACATTGAAGTAGACTGCGCAAACTGTGCAAATCTGATGGAGGCAGCTACAAAGAAGACAGCCGGAGTTGCTGATGCGACAGTAAATTTCATGACACAGAAAATGATTGTTGAGTTCGAAGAAGGAGCAGAGCCGAAAGCAGTTATGAAAGAAGTTCTGAAAGCTTGCAAAAAAGTTGAATCTGATTGTGAAATTGAATTCTAAGAGAAATGATAAGGATGCACCCCGAATGTAATTTACAAGCGGGGTGCAAAAATATGATAAAAATAAGAAGAATCCGACAAATAGATTTCAGAGAAATATGAGATAAAAGGAGGGCATGCCGTTATGAATAAGAAACAGAAAAAGATGCTGGTTCGCATTATCATAGCGAGTGTTATGGTGATTTTGCTGAATATCGTTCCGGTGAAGGGACTGTTTCAGTTGTTGTTGTATTTGGCAGCATATCTGGTAATCGGATATGATATTTTGAAAAAAGCCGGAAAGGGAATTGTAAACCGGAGAGTATTCGATGAGAACTTCCTTATGGCAATTGCTACTGTTGGCGCATTTGTATTGGCAATTTATTCTGGCAGCGGAGATTATAATGAAGCGATTGCCGTTATGCTCTTCTACCAGATTGGAGAGTTATTCCAGAGCTATGCCGTAGGAAAGAGCCGTAAGAATATCAGTGCGCTAATGGATATCCGGCCGGATTATGCAAATGTAGAAAGAGATGGGAAACTTGAGCAGGTAGACCCGGATGAAGTTATGGTAGACAGCGTAATTATTGTTCAGCCGGGTGAAAAAGTTCCGATTGACGGTATTGTATTAGAAGGCGCTTCAAGCTTAAATACGAGTGCGCTGACGGGAGAAAGTCTTCCAAGAGACGTGAAGTCAGGTGACGAAATTATTAGTGGATGCATTAATATGACAGGTGTACTGAAAATCCGTACGACAAGAGAGTTTGGAGAATCTACAGTTTCTAAGATTCTGGAACTTGTTGAGAATTCCAGTTCCCGCAAGTCAAAGTCCGAAAATTTTATTTCCAAATTTGCGAGAGTGTATACACCGGCGGTCTGTTATGGAGCGCTTGTATTGGCAGTCATTCCTCCTTTAGTACAGATGCTCTTCCTTGGCGGAGCAGCACAGTGGAGTGATTGGATTTACCGTGCGCTTACGTTCTTAGTAATTAGCTGCCCTTGCGCTCTTGTTATCAGTATTCCTCTAAGTTTTTTTGCAGGAATCGGCGGCGCCAGCAAGGAAGGTGTTTTGATCAAAGGATCAAACTATATGGAGACATTGTCTCAGGCTGACTGTGTTGTATTTGATAAGACAGGAACATTAACACAGGGAGTATTTGAAGTAAGCGGTATTCATCACAATAAGATGGAAGATGAGAAACTGTTAGAATATGCGGCTCTGGCAGAATGTGCTTCCTCTCATCCGATCAGCAAAAGTATTCAGCGGGCTTACGGAAAAGAGATTGACAGAAACCGTGTAACGGATGTCAGTGAAGTAAGCGGTCATGGAATTATTGCAAAGGTGGACGGTAATGAAGTGGCTGCAGGAAATAATAAATTAATGGATCAGCTTGGCATTGGTTATAAAGACTGCCATAAGGTCGGAACAATTATTCATATGGCAATCAATGGAGAATATGCAGGTCACATTGTAATTTCTGATGTGATAAAACCACACGCAAAAGAAGCGCTGGCAGAATTGAAAAAAGCCGGTGTGAAGAAGACGGTTATGTTGACCGGGGATGCAAAACGGGTAGCAGAAGAAGTTGCAGGAAGTCTTGGAATTGATGAAATGTACAGTGAATTGCTTCCGGGGGATAAAGTAACAAAGGTAGAAGAGCTTCTCGCTGCAAAATCCGGCAAAGAGAAACTGGCATTTGTCGGAGACGGTATCAATGATGCACCTGTTCTGACAAGGGCAGATATCGGAATTGCCATGGGAGCTATGGGATCTGATGCGGCTATTGAAGCGGCAGATGTTGTCTTGATGGACGATGATCCGATGAAGATTTCAAAAGCGATTAAGATTTCACGTAAATGTCTTGGAATCGTATACCAGAATATTGCTTTTGCACTTATTATCAAATTTGCATGTCTTGGACTTGGAGCTATCGGCATTGCAAATATGTGGTTTGCTATCTTTGCGGATGTCGGTGTTATGGTTATTGCAGTTTTGAATGCAATTCGCGCTTTAAGGGTGCATTCTCTGTAAAAGTATGTTATAATAATTGAGTAAAAATTCTGTTCGATGAAGACGTAGAGATTTGTCGGCAGGAAGAGAAAGAAAATGAACGTAAAATGAATGCAATAAGAGACGCAGCGGCGAAAATGCCGTTGCTGTCTTTTAGTTCATAGGTTAGACAGAACTAATAAGGAGAGCGATACAATGAATTTAAGCGAATTGCAGATTGGCAGTACGGCAACGATACTGTCTGTTGGCGGTGATGGGGCGTTACGTCAACACTTTCTTGATATGGGGTTAATTCAAGGAACAGAAGTTACGGTGATTAAGTATGCACCTATGGGAGATCCAATTGAGCTGCGGATCCATGGTTATGAACTGACAATCCGTTTGGACGATGCGAAGAACATTGAGATCAGTGCAGCGCATGAGCCAAAGAAAGGAAATACACAGCCGCGGCCAAAAAAGGCATCGCGGCAGGAAAGTCATCATCCGGGATATGGAGAAGGCGGCAAGTTCCATAATCGAAAGGAAGAACAGCCGCTTCCGGAAAGTGAGACGCTAACGTTTGCGCTTGTGGGCAATCAAAACTGTGGAAAGACAACATTATTCAACCAACTGACAGGATCGAAACAACATGTGGGAAATTTCCCGGGAGTTACCGTAGATAGAAAAGACGGGGTAATTAAAGGATATAATAATACGTTAATTACCGATCTGCCTGGAATCTACTCCATGTCTCCGTATAGCAGTGAAGAAATTGTAACGAGAGAATTCGTAATCCAGGAGAAACCGAAAGGCATCATCAATATTGTAGATGCGACAAATATTGAGAGAAATCTTTATCTGACAATGCAGCTTCTGGAGCTTGGAATTCCGATGGTAGTGGCGCTAAATATGATGGATGAGCTTTTGCTCAATGACGGATCTGTTCTTGTTAATGAAATGGAAGAAGCACTCGGAGTTCCGGTAATTCCGATTTCAGCAGCAAAAGGAGAAGGGATCGAAGAGTTGGTGCGTCACGCAGTCCATGTTGCTAAATATCAGGAACGACCGCAGGAAATTGATTTTTGCAAGAAAGACGAAGGAATTCACCGTGGAATCCATGCGGTCATGCATTTGATTGAAGACCATGCACAGCAGGAAGAAATTCCAATCCGATTTGCGGCGAGCAAAATGATGGAGGGCGATGATCAGCTTGCGGAACAGTTAAAGCTTACGGAAAACGAAAAAAGGCTTTTGGAGGATATTGCGAAGCAGACAGAAGAGGAGACCGGGATGGATCGCTCGGCAGCAGTAGCTCAGATGCGCTTCGACTATATTGAGACCGTATGCAGTAAGACGGTTATTAAACCAAAAGAAAGCAGAGAGCGTATTCGAAGCCGAAGGATCGACCGGCTTCTTACTGGCAAATATACAGGAATTCCGGCATTTGTGGCAATTATGGGGCTTGTATTCTGGCTGACATTTAATGTCATTGGAGCATTTTTGCAGGGGTTGCTTGAAAGCGGGATTGAATCTTTAACAGCATTGGCAGATCAGGCAATGGCGGCAGCAAATGTCAGTTCAGTGATTCGTTCCCTTGTGATTGACGGTATTTTTAATGGGGTTGGTGGCGTGTTAAGCTTCCTGCCGATTATTGTGACACTGTTTTTCTTCCTGTCTCTGTTAGAAGACAGTGGGTATATGGCAAGAGTTGCCTTTATTATGGATAAGCTTCTTCGTAAGCTTGGTCTTTCAGGAAGAAGTATTGTGCCGATGCTTATTGGATTTGGATGTACGGTTCCGGGAGTTATGGCAAGTCGTACACTGCCGTCTGAGCGTGACCGCAAGATGACGATTCTTTTGACACCGTTTATGAGCTGTACGGCAAAGCTTCCGATCTATGCATTTTTTACAGCAGCATTTTTCCCGAAACACGGTGCGCTTGTGATGATCGGGCTGTATGTATTTGGAATTGTAATGGGAATTTTGATGGCATTGATCTTTAAGAAAACAGCATTTAAAGGAGAAGCAGTACCGTTCGTTATGGAGCTTCCGAACTATCGTATGCCAGGAGCGAAGAACGTGCTTCATCTGCTTTGGGATAAGGCGAAGGATTTCCTTCAGAGAGCTTTTACGGTAATCTTTCTTGCCACAATCGTAATCTGGTTCCTTCAGAACTTTGATACAGGACTTAATATGGTTTCCGATTCCCATGATAGTATGCTGGCTCTTGCAGCAGGCGTTCTTGCGCCGGTATTTATTCCGGTTGGCTTTGGAGACTGGAGAATTGTGACAGCGCTCATCTCAGGGTTCATGGCGAAAGAGAGTGTTGTATCTTCTCTTACAGTATTATTCGGCAGTACAGCTGCTTTGCAGAGCTCTCTTACACTTCCAGGTGCAGGAGCGCTGCTTGTGTTCTGCCTGCTTTATACGCCTTGTGTGGCAGCCATTGCATCGGTGAAGCGAGAACTCGGCGGAAAATGGGCTGTCGCTATGGTGATAGGGCAGTGTGTGATTGCATGGATTGCATCCTTTGCAGTATATCATATTGCGCTACTGTTTTAATGAGTTCCGATGCAGGAAATCTCCATCATCTGTTCAATCATCCGGTGAAGTGACTGTGCTTTCTCAGACTGACTGGCGCGGTAGTAAGTTTCTTTACCTTCCCGTCTTGATTCAATGAGACCACTTGTACGTAAAAGGCGAAGATGATGGGCAACTGCCGGACTGCTCATCTCCATCATGGCAGAAATGTTGATGACACATTCTTCGCAGTGGCATAAGATCCAGAAAATCCGCACACGGGTTGGATCGCTTAACTGTTTGAAGACAGAAGCGACTGTCTGGAAATCATTGATATCCGGAATATGTGTGAGAAGTTCGTCCATAGACTCTCCGTGATGATGCGGTAATGTATTGTGTTCCATAATAGTTCCTCCTTATTTTATCTAGTGTAACATAGATTGTTCATTTTAGAAATGAAAAGTTTCTTAAAAGGAAAGAACGGCAGCGGTCCTGGGACCGGCTGCCGTTTTGAGGAAATTAGGAATTTATTTCTGTAAAATATGGATAGCGAAACCACCATATTCTCCATTCAGATAGATATTTTTTAATTTGCCCGCTTCTGTGTAAGCTGCTGTATCCATGTTAAAAGAAAATCCTTTCTCTTTCAGTTCTTCTACAGCTGCCTCCAGATCGTCGGTTTGCATAGCAATATGTCCATTGCTTCCGAGAAACGGAGCTTTCATACATTCGAAGTACGATCCGCCGAATTCGGATTTCTGTCCGTGGCGAGGCTCAAGATTAAACATCATGCTGAGAAGTTTGGCAAGTTTCAGCGCTTCGTCAGCATTTGGTGTGTTAATGCCAACGTGCACAAGTTCAAAATTATTTTTCATAATGAATCAACTCCTATACATTCAATGCGATCCGATATTATACCGGGAAGATCAGCAGTGATCCGGCTGTTAAAGCAAGCAGACGAATGAAGTACTGCGGGATCGTGAATTTCCAGAATTCTTTGATATTGTAATCACCAACCCCCATTACCATCGCAGGCATACCATCGATTGGAAGGAAGTGTCCGCACCATCCGGAAATAACGATTGCACAGGCAGCGGCTGTTGGATCAAATCCAAGATTTACACAAGTTGCGATTGCAAGCGGTGCAAATACATAGACAGTACCGATTGTAGAACCGGTCATTGTTGCAAGTACGCTTGTCAGGATACAGAATGCGAAGATCATGATGAATGGATTGATGTTTCCACCAAGCATTTCAGCTACTTTTGATCCGACAAGGTCTGTAAGACCTGTACTTCCGAGTGCATCTGCAACACCGATAACACCGGCAGACATCAGAATAATCGGAGCACTAATCGCATCGCGGATCTCTTTGAAGTCCATAACGCCTGCAACGAGGATAGCGCCTACAGAAAGACCGGCGATCGCATAACCTGCATCACCAATTTTGCTCTGAAGCAGCATACCAATAACAGCTACAACGAATGCAATATAAGTAACATTTTCTTTCCATTTTGGAAGCTTTGTTTTCAACACGCCCTGAGCTTTAGCTTCTTCTGTTGCTGCGGCGATCGGATGATCTGGCAGATATTTGTACTGGATCACACAGTTTAATAAGAAGCCGAGGGAAAGAATCAAGTTTACAATAGCAAATTTTGCAACCGGGATATTTGCAGTAATACCGGCGCTTCCAAGTACTGCGATTACGATACCGTACTGTAAAGCAGTGTTAAATGGAATCAGTGGATGGTTAGCAGCAAATCCGGCAGTCATGATGATTTTTGACGGCGGAAGTTTTTGGCTGTATGGCAAAGTAGAGAGTAAACCGATAGTCATTACATAGTACGCTGTAGATCCTGTACCGAATAAACTACATCCGAGCATAACGATGAGGATCATAAGCATGTAGGCTTTGAAACCTCCCCTATTTGCCATATTAAACATAGTCTCTTTGAATTTTACAATAAAGCTTGTTTTTTGAAGCGCTGCAATGATTGCCATGAATTCAGCCAACATAATGATTGTTGAGTTAGAGAATCCGGCAAATGCAGATTTGATATCAGCAATACCGAAAATAACAAGAAGTAAACATGCTAAAAGCGGCGGTGCGCCGAACGGCAGCTTATCCTGCATGATCAAAATGACCATAAGAACGGTAATTGCGATAGCAATAATCATTTGTGGTGTCATATAGTTCTCCTCCATTCTTTTAGATGATACCGTGTACAAAGTCTGCCACTTTGTACAAAACATATCTTCTTAACTTGAGTTTAGTATACAAGATGACAGAAAAGGCAACAAGAAAATAAGCAGGAAGATATGTTATAATTAGAAACACATAGAGGAAAATTATAAAATATGCATAAAAATATGTTGAAAAATGAAACATTTACCGTCAAAAGGTTGATAAGTGTTTCGAAATAGAACATATGGTAAAAAAATAATGCCGGCCTGTGGGAGTGAAGCCCCAGCAGGTCGGCATTTGTGTTACGTTTACATTTTATTTTTTTGTCCGTTTGTCATGCGGATCGCATAATCGATGGCATTGACGAGACTTAATTCATTGCTTGTACCTTTGCCGGCAAGAGCGAAGCCAGTGCCGTGGTCAACACTTGTACGGATGATCGGAAGACCGAGTGTGACATTGACTCCTTCTACCGCTTTCCATGTTTGAAGTTCGCGGTCATAAACGAAGCCCACTGTCTTCAGCGGGATATGCCCCTGATCGTGGTACATGCAGACAACGATATCGTACCATCCGCCAAGTGCTTCTGAGAAGACGCTGTCCGGCGGAATCGGTCCGACGGCATTAATGCCCTGCGCTTTTGCTGCTTCGATGGCAGGCTTAATCTCTTCGATTTCTTCTGTGCCGAAGAGACCGTTTTCACCGCAGTGCGGATTCAGTCCGGCAACGGCTACTTTTGGATTCTGGATGCCCATATCCTTGCACGCATTGTCTGCAATCTGGATGACATCAAGCACACGGTCTTTCTTTACGCGGTCACATGCCTCA
>JAGZJD010000059.1 GCA_018365895.1 Lachnospiraceae bacterium
GCGGCATCATGATCTTGCTGACCTTTTCGATTCCGTTGATACCAAAACAGCAGATGACCGTGGTCACAAACAGGAACAGGAAATGCCAGAATACCGGTTATCCCTGTTCCTTTTCGGAAGCATATCTATGCATCAACGGGCATTTCTGTTATGCCTATAAATTCGGCATTGTCACAAACGGTCTGGGCATTGTACGGCATATCGACTTCTATAATGAAGATTTCCTTGAAAACATCCTGAAATCGTCATTGAGAAGAAGCCGGATTGTCCCAATGAAGATAAATCTGTCCATGATACTACAAAATTAATCTGGCTGACCGTTGTGGGAACTGCTAGTTCCAAAACAAGGCTGTGAATCGGTTCTGTCAGCATTATACGCCGCTTTACTTCGTTTTTACATCAAAGCCAATTTTTAATAATGTATTACGTTATCTGAATTCTGAATCGCCGTAATTACTTTCTGTGCTTCTGCTGAAGTCAAGTAATTCCAGGTTGTATCCGGAACTATCTTTTTTAATTCTTCCCATTGCATATCTTTTATATATTGCCGCACGGTTGACGCACTGATAATTTTTCCTTCCTTTTCTTTTCTCGGTACTACAATGCAGTCAATATTGTTTTTTTCCAGTTCCTCCTTCATAATCCGGTTATAGAGCCCGGTCACTTGACTGAATGGCTCTTCTCCCACATATCTGCAGCATATCTGCAGTTCCCGGGCAATTCGGAAAAATACTGCCAGATCAAGCCTTGCATGACCTTCTATGACCGATTCCTCATCCTTCTGAAAATAACTAGGAAATGTAGCGTTACTGATGATATATGGCCCACTTTCATGCACCACTACATTGGAAAGATACTTCACACCCTCCTGCACCAGCTTCTTACGAATATGAAATGGCACAAGACTTGCATCTTCACTGACCACGAACAAATGCACAATATCATTTTCACATGCTGCTTTTTCCACCAGATACTGATGCCCAAGCGTAAACGGGTTGGCATTCATCACAATCGCTGCTGCTTTTTTTCCATCACTGACCGATTTTTCCAGCTTTTTTAAATAATCCTGAAAGCCCGTCCGGCAGTTTTCCATAAAAACAACACGATTGTCTGCCCTCGCAATTTCATAAAAGCCAAGATTTCCAAAGAACTTTGCCGAATCACACTTCGTATAAAGAAACAAATGATAATTTCCCCGCTCAAACTGAATCTGAATCAAATGACCCATAATCTGATTCAACAGCCCTTCTCCCTGGTGACTCTTGCTGACCGCAAAACAGCGCAAGGTATTACCAAAACAGCTTCCGGTTGCAACAGGATTATAGTCATCGTCATACAGACAACATATATAATCCAGTTTTTTATCTAATGTAATCCCTTCTGCTTCCAGTAATGTTTTTACCTGTCTGATTCCCCAATGATTATTTTGATAAACCTGCGAAATCACATATCCCATAATCTATTGCTCCTTTAAGAAATACAGGAAATATGTAAAAGCCAGCAAATCCGCGCTGCCTCCAGGCGAAAGATTTTTACTGATAAATGCTCTATCAATGATTTCCAGCATATCTTCTTCCGGATATGGATTTTTTCCCAGTATTTCTCTGATTTCTTCCGTCACCTGAAGCTGTGTTTTCCGATTGCTTCGTGCAATCAGATTGGTATCTACCGTAGACACCATCAATGCCAGCAAAACTCCACATCCTGCCTGTTCCAGAGACAGTCCTTTTTTCAGCCCTTTTTCCAGCACCGGCAATCCCGTTTCAACAACAGCCGGAAAACCTTTTTCCGCCTGTCCGCGAATTCCTGTAATCCCATATTTTACATACAACTTTTCTCCAGTTGTTCCGGCATTTTCTTTCGTCACTTCTCGAAAATCATGTTCAACAAGCCCCTTTGTCATTGCAGCACATTCCCCGGATACTGCTTTAACATTTTTCCATTGGTCTCGTGGAAGACGTCCAAGAGCACCGCAAAGTATCCCAATAGAAAACAAGGCGCCTTTATGTGTATTTACTCCATTGGTCGCCTGATTCATTTCATAATCGGCAACTTTTCCTGTCCAGCGTAGCCTGCGAAAAGTTTCTTCCGGTGACTCCTGAGCGGTTTCCATTCCCAGCTGTGCACACTTCTGAAAATAAGGCCATAAAGCAGCTGCACTGGCCATAAAAGTAAAGCAGTCCATATCTTTATGACTTCCACTATTTCTACAATCCACAAGCCCAGGCTTCGGAGTAGTGCACACCTCATACAACAGACTTCTGCAGGCCAGTTCTGCAATCTTCCGACTGTCCTGTTCCTGAAATTCTTTCAAAAGTAATTTTTCCGTCATATGCTGGAGTTCTGGTACTGAATGGGTTCTGTTTCTGGCACATTCCTTTGCCGGATTCCTGCAAATCAGACAAACTCTCGGACTTTCTCCGATTTCTGTACGTTCTATATGATTACCATTTTCATCAAGAACATCCATATCAAAAAGACGCCCAATTGACAGATTATTTTCAATTTCCGCTGTTATTTTTTTTATCTTCACGGCACTGCCTTTTACACAAAAATAACCTTCATTTCCTGTATCTTCGGAATAACTTTCCTGATGCAGACACTCCACACCTGTACTGACAAGCTGCGTTTTTAAAATTTCACAGCCATATTCAAATGCACGGTGTATCAACCTGTTATTTTTAACTGGTCCGGCAATATTCATGGTAAAACAAATCAGACCAGAAGAATATTTCTGCTGCAAAGACAACTGACGCTGCATACGCATTTCTCTTGCATCCAGCATTTCCACCAGTGAAACTTCTTTTCCTGTCATTTTGGCGTCTCCCTTTCACATTGTTTCCAGTTACTTATTTTTGTAGAGGGTCCGCCAGAAAATCGGACCACTCTACATATCGTATCAAATACGATATTTTAACACAACGAACATATGGCAGATTTCCGTTGCGATAAAAACTTTTTATTTATTCTGCAAATTCAAATGGTTTAATCTGACGGACAACATCCATAATTGTACCGTCACGTGCTTCAATAATACCTACTACACGGTCCGAAAACTGAACCTTTTCTGGTTCTCCAACAATAGAATATGCAATATCACGTAGCTCTTCGATGGACTTTAACGGAATACAATCTGCAGCCTTTAATGCTTCCATAAGATCTGGTCTGCGTGGATTAACCGCTACACCATAATCTGTAACTACAATATCAATGCTTTCTCCCGGTGTTGTAACAGTCGTAACATCAGAACAGATTGCCGGTATTCTCCCCTGCAGGAGCGGTGCAAGTACAATCGTACATTTGGCTCCGGCAGCGGTATCCGGATGTCCACCCTGTGCTCCTGTAATCACGCCATCAGATCCCACTACTACATTACAGTTAAAGTTTACATCTACTTCCAATGCGGCCAAAATTACATAATCCAGTTTATTAACAAAGGAACCTTTGTTGAACGGATTCGCGTATGCACCTGTGCTGATTCGGAAATGATTCGGATTCTTCACATTTTTAATTGCATCCAAATCGAAGTCCTGCGTATCTAACAAGCAGCGAACCATACCGCGATTCAGAAGGTCACACATCGGTTTTGTCAAACCGCCTACACCAAATCCCATCTTGATTCCACGTTCTTCCATAATCTTGGTAAGAGAAATCGTAGATGCGATGGACGCGCCGCCCACACCTGTCTGATAGGAAAATCCTTCTTTAAAATAAGGTGTATTGGCAACTACCTGTGTACAATACTCTGCCATCAGAAGCTTTCTCTGATTTGTGGTCGGTTTTGCCGCTCCTATTGCAATTTTTGAAGGATCTCCGATTTCATCAACTACACATACATAATCCACTCTCTGCATCGGAATATGTGCCGGAAAATTTGGAAACGGTACAAGACAGTCTGTAAGCGCAACAACTTTATCCGCATGATTTCCATCTACATGAGAATAGGAAAGGACACCACAATCCGCTTTACCGCCAATACCACGGCAATTTCCATAATCGTCACAGGTCGGCGTGCCGATAAAAGCAATGTCAATGTGTGTCTCACCGGTAATTACAGCTCTTACACGGCCGCCATGAGAACGCATGATTGCAAGCCCTTTGAGTTTTCCCTGTGAAATAGCTTCTCCAATAGCACCACGCACACCGGAAGATTCAATACTGGTAATTGTTCCGTCTTCAATCATCGGAACCAGTGGAGCTTGCGCTTTTCCAAGGGAGCTTGCGCAAATGGTAATGTCTTTCAGACCCATTTTATGAATTTCTTCCATTACCATATTTACAACTTTATCTCCATCTCTGAAATGATGATGGAAGCTGACAGTCATTCCATCATGTGCTCCGCATTTCACAAGTGCCTCATGAATAGAATCAACCAATTTACTCTCGGTGTTATTCATAATCGGTTTTACATTGGAACCAACTTTTTTAAATTCCACACCATCTTTATAATGATTGCCCTGGAATACCTCTTTTCCGGTAATTTTCAGGATTTCTTCCGGAATGTCTCTTCCTACTGCATTTATCATTTTACTGCACCTCCTTATATACACCGGATGCCTTAGCCAACTCCAGTGTACGTTTTGCACCATCATAAAATGCAATATCAATCATCTTGCCGTCTACAGTAAATACCCCGATACCCTGTGCCTTTTTGGTTTCAATCTCATTCACAACCTTCTGTGCAAAAATAATATCTTTCTGGGATGGTGTGAAGATTTCATGCACAATAATAATCTGACGAGGATTGATAATAGATTTTCCATCAAATCCCATCAAATGAATTCCTTCCACATCTTTACGGAAACCTTCCATATTATTCAAATCCGTATAAACAGTATCAAAGCACTGTACGCCGGCAGCTCTGGCAGAAATGACCATCTGAGAACGGGCTCCCATTAATTCTATTCCCGTACCTGTAATTTTCGTCTGAAGGTCTTTTGTGTAATCTCCTCCAGAAAGTGCGATACCAAATAATCTTTCAGAAGCAGTACAGATGTCATAAGATTTTAACACACCTTTTGCAGATTCAATGGCAGCCATAATCAGAACACTTCCTTCTGGGCGCCCAAACTCCTTTTCAGCTGCTATGATTGCTTTTTCCACTGCTACAACATCTTCCGGACATTCTGTTTTCGGAATACGAATGGAATCACAGCCCCCTGCCACTGCGCAACGGATATCCTCTTTCCAGAGGTCTGTATCTAGGCCATTGATTCGAACAACCTTTTCACATCCATGATAATCCAGTGTTTTCAATGCATGATACAGAGAAAATCTTGCTGCATCTTTTTGATTTTCTGCCACTGCATCTTCCAGATCCAGCATAATGGAATCCGGTTTATAAATATACGGGTCTTTGATCAAACTAGGTTTTTGAGCATTCAAAAACATCATGGTTCTTCTCAGACGTTTTTTATTTGGATAATTCATCGGATTGCACCTCCCCATGGCAAATCTTTAAACTGCTGCAGGGAACGGTATACCGCCCCCTCAATACGGGCTTTGATAGTACAGTCTAATGCACCTTTGTCCACAATTTTAATTTTCACACTGTCTACATCAAGATTTCTCAATGTTCCCATCGTCACTTTTTTTATCTGATTTCCATACTGGTTCAGTACAGCACTTTCCAGTTCAAACTCAATGCCGCCGTTTCCAGCTTCTACAGTAACCTGACAGTCACTGGATTCCAATGTTCCGGCAATTGCCGGTCTGATAATTTCCATGGTAAAATCTCCTCCTAATATATAAGTGTAAGGTTCAAGCACCCAACAGCCAGTTGGGACTTATCCTTCTCATTGTTAAAGCTGTATAATGATTAAGCATCGGCCTGACAGATTTCTCCTTGGACCACTAGGTGTCCGCAGTAAAGCCAGTCAGCCAGCTTATCATTTGCAGCCGTTCGATTTATGCAGGTTGAACTACCGTGATGTACGTTCGTTTGATACCCCAGGAGATGGAATAAGCAATGAGTGAAGCTGGAACCATGCAAATTCACTTTAGGAGGTACGTAAGAATGTACAACGCAGTAGGTATTGATGTTTCAAAAGGCAAGAGCACCATTGCAGTCCTGCAACCCGCAGGTGTCATTATCAGAAAGCCTTTTGATGTATCCCACACTTCTCAGCAACTGAATGAACTTTCCAGTTATCTCAATTCCCTTGAGGGCGATACCAAGGTAGTTATGGAATGTACCGGCAGATACCATGAACCTATGGCAAATGCCTTACATAAAGCCGGACTGTTTGTCTCAATTGTCAATCCGCACCTGATTAAAAATTTTGGGATTAACTCCCTTCGCAAAGTAAAATCTGACCCTGCGGATGCCAATAAAATTGCCCGCTATACTCTTGACAACTGGCCTGAACTGCGTCAGTATTCAAGTATGGATGATACACGTACTCAACTAAAAACATTAAATTCTCAATTCAGCTTCTTTATGAAGCAAAAAGTTGCTGCAAAAGCAAACTTGATTGCTCTGTTGGATAACACCTATCCTGGTGTAAACAAGCTCTTTGACAGCCCTGTCCGCAGCGATGGCAGCGAAAAATGGGTGGACTATGCTTACTCCTTCTGGCATGTGGACTGTGTCCGTAAAATCGGCTTAAAAGCCTTTACAGAACGCTACAAAGCCTTTTGCAAAAAGCACCACTACAACTTCCAGCCTTTGAAGCCGGAAGAATTGTTCCTTGCCTCAAAGGAACTCATTGCGGTTTTTCCAAAAGAGAAAAACTACAAGCTGTTAATCCAGCAAAGCATCCAACAGCTGAACCTTGCTTCTGAGCATGTGGAGCAGCTTCGCAAAGAAATGGATGCACTTGCCGCTACACTGCCGGAATACGGTACTGTCATGGGCATATATGGTGTGGGCAAAACTTACGGGCCTCAGCTTATGGCTGAGATCGGTGACGTATCAAGATTTACCCACAGGGAAGCATTAACTGCCTTCGCAGGTGTCGATCCTGGCGTAGATGAGTCCGGTCAACGCAAATCTAAAAGCAATAGGGCTTCAAAGATCGGTTCTGCGAGGCTACGCAAGACACTGTTTCAGATTATGACTACCTTGCTTCAGAACGCCCCGCAAGATGATCCGGTCTACCGTTTCCTTGACAAGAAGCGTTCAGAAGGCAAGCCCTACTATGTCTACATGACCGCCGGCGCCAACAAGTTCCTGCGCATCTACTATGGCAAAGTGAAAGAGTGTCTGCGTAATTTAGAGCAGCCAGAATAGCATTTTTCTTCATATCCCTTTCAATGACCGGCTATTAGGGCGGTCTTGAAGTTGTGCCCAAAACCATCTCAAAAAATTTTTTCAAAAAACACTTGACTTTTTATTAGCAGGCTTTTCTTAATAAAACAGTCCACCCAGATTAAAAAGGCCAAGAGCTGATAAAACCACATTCAGCAGCACATTTCCAACCGAAAGAAGAAACAGCTGTTTAAACATTTTGTTCAGTTCATCATTTGTTGTTTCTTTTGCTGCAGAATAGGAAGACATGATAATCGCACCACCTGTTGACAATGGACTGATTGCTGCCGCAAAGGATGTTGCCACAACTGCTGAAATCAGCTCCACATAATTTACACTGCCTGCAAAAGATATTGCCACGTCTGACGCGATTGGGAACAGTGCCGGCATAACCACGCCTGTTGTAGAACTTACCCAGGATAAAATACCTGATGTTGCAGAAAGAATCGGTGTTGCTGTTTTTTCACTCATCATTCCTGTCAGGAAATTGGAAATCAGCTCAATTCCGCCAAGAGTATTGATAACATTAATCAGTGTCCCTACGCCACAGATAAATACCAAGGTTCCCCATGGAATGCTTTTAATAGCTTTCTTTTCATCTGCACATCCCAGAAGGATCAGTACTGAAGCTACAACAAAAGCAAAAAGACCGGTATCCAATTTAAAACCAAAACAGCAAACTACCATGACAACAATTCCGATAATGGTAAATCTCTGTTTACGGTTAAAGTTTGGAATTTCAGAAAGCTTCAGTGGATTGTCTGCCTTTACTTTGTAGCTTTTAAATGCCACATACAAGATTAAGGTAAAGATAAAACCGGAAATCAATGTACTCAGAAACAGATGAAGTCCAAATCCAGAATATCCTAACGGGTCAGAAAGGCTTTTTGCAAGAACACCTGTCAAAGACAGCGGCGAAGCACAACCTGCATTCGCACCTAGTTTTGCATACAACGCAGTGGCGATTGGATTGATTCCCATCTCAAATGCCAGATACATTGCAAATGTAGTCATTAGAATTCCGGCTGCAATATGTCCTGGTCCGATTGCAGAAATAAATGCGGACAATACAAACATAAGGACCGGAATCAGTACCGTATTTTTTCCTACCAGCGCTACTATTTTTTTGGAAAAAAGTTCCAGTGTCCCATTATTTGATGCCATACCAAACAAAAAGGTAACGCCGACAAGTGTCACAAACATAGAGCTGCTGAAACCAGCGGATATCTGCTTTGCACTCATATCACCTATGGTACCCAAAATAAATGCTACTGCTAAAGAAAGAAAACCCAGATTAACTTTTTTAATAAATCCAATTGCTACAACGATTACCAATACAATCAAACTGATAATTGCAAGATTCATGATGAACTCTCCCCTATTTAATATGTGCAGTTCCGTCCATCAGCAGGTTTGCTGTACGGAATCCAAATGTATCTGCTACAACCGGCTCTTCACCGTTTTCCTCATAATCTACCCCACATTCCAGAACACCACTTGGATGTCCGATACGGATAAACTGTGTGTTTACATTTTCAGAAAGTACCTGATTAACAACACTTCCAGGTACAACTGCCGCTGCAGCTGTACACATGGCCCCTGTCATGGCATAGCTGGGATGCGCTTTCTGCATGGACATCATACGTGAGAGCAGATCTATCTGCTCTTTTGAAACAGAAATCCCTTCTGCTGTCACATAATCTGCTGCCTCTGCAACAAATGTCATTTTCGGAATCCCGGGAGTTTCCCATGCAGAACGGGTATAATCTTCAATTAACCCAAGCTTCACAGCTGCCATCCCTCTTACGTTTTCCAGCAGTGTCAGCTTATCAGCATCCGCATTTAATTCTTCCGGAAGTTCAAGGCCTGTCATCCCCAAATCCTTTGCTTTTACAAATACAAGGGGATTCGCTGCATCTACAATTGATACTTCTATTTTTCCAAAATTTGGAATATCTACAACATCCACTGCTTTTCCCGTAGGAAGCAGTCCATTTCCAAGAGTCCCAGCCGGTTCAACAAATTTCAGTTTAATCGGAGCTGCTGTACCCGGAACACCGGCAATGGCAAAATCCCCATCATACACCACACTGCCATTTTCTGTCTGAACATCTGCAATGATGACCTTATTGGTATTCGTGTTAAATATTCTTACCGAAGTCATTCCCTCTTCTGCCTGAATAAGACCTCTTTCAATAGCAAACGGTCCCACACCAGAAGAAATATTTCCACAATTTCCTTTATAGCTTACCAGGTTTTTATCTACTGAAACCTGTGCAAATGTGTAATCTACATCTGCATCTTCTCTTGCAGATTTTTTTACAATCGCAACTTTGCTAGTAACAGACTGCGCCCCTCCAAGTCCATCAATCTGTTTTTTATCAGGACTTCCCATCATGCTCAGAAGCAGAGAATCCCACTGACCCTTATCTTCCGGAAGATCCTCCTCCAGAAGATAAATACCTTTACTCGTTCCTCCACGGATGATTATAGCCGGAAGAAAGAATCTGTTTTTATCTTCATTGAACATTTTTTCTTCCTCCCCTGTCTATACTGTGGACTCTGTTATAATTAATCAGAGAACCACAGCGGATAATTTCTTTTTCTTTCTCTGTCAAAGGTGCAATTGCAAGAGAAAGTTCCTTAATCTCTTTTCCAATCACATAGGCCGGAATGTCACTCATCTCACCATCCAGTGCTTTTTTAATATCCGGAACAAAGATATAATCATCTTCTTCGAAATCCGGAATTCCGTTCATGACAAATGGGACCATACCCCAGTTAATCAGATTGGAACGATATCTCTTCGTTGCATATTCCATGGTGATATTTGCTCCACCAAGAAGAACCCTCTGACAGGAAGCAGCCTGTTCTCTGGCGCTTCCATCACCAGGTTTTACAGCATAAATCGTACTGGAAAGATTAATCTTTTCTTCCACAATTTCTTCAAAGCCGGAAATATTTTGAATTTTGGAAATAATCTCTGCAACCTCTGCCGGACAGTTTCCTGCTTTTCTTGCCTTTTCATTATCCATTACCGCCTTTGCTTTTCCCACATATTCCGGAACACGGCGGCTGAGTGTAAATTCCGCAAGTCCCATAGGGTTGGATCGGAAAGAACCTGTTTCACCGGAAGGGATCAGTTCGTCTGTAGTTGTAACCGAATCCGTGATAAATGCACATACCTTCAGAAGCATATGATCATTTAATTTCGGAAGTTTCGGCCAGTCTTTAATGTTCGGCCCGCAAATGACAGGTTCTTCTGAACATCCCTGACCTACTCCCCAGAATACACGGTGCTGGTACGCTTTTGGATTATAATGATATTCCGGACATTCATATTCGTAACCGGCTTCATCTGCTGCCATAATCCGTCCTCCATTTGCAGACGAAACTGCAATGGAACGTGCATCCATCAATGCCACACTTGCCAGCTGTCCATTACCTGGTTTAGAGCCTTCTCTGTTCGGGAAGTTTCTGGTGGTATGTCTGATAGAAAGTCCGTTGTGTGCCGGTGTGTCACCAGCTCCAAAACATGGACCGCAGAATGCTGTCCGAATAGTTGCCCCTGCTTCAATCAGATCTGCCAGTGTCCCATTTCGTGTCAATTCCAGCATAACGGCCTGGCTGCTTGGATAAATTCCCAGTGCATATTCATCTGTTCCGGTACTCTTTCCTTTCAGAATATGTGCCGCTTCCATAATATTGCTGTATGTACCTCCGGCACAGCCTGCAATCGTTCCCTGATCTGCATAAAGAGCTCCATCACGCACCTTATCTCTAAGATTCAGCCGGAGATTCGGATTTTTAATAAGTTTAGAAGCATTTTCTTCAACTTCATGAAGAATATCTTCCATATTTTCATTTAAGTCACGTATTTCATATCCATTTGACGGATGAAATGGCAGAGCAATCATACTGTGAATAGTGGACAGATTTATATAAATACATCCGTCATAATGGGCAATCTCAGCCGGATTAAGCTGTCTGTAATCTTTCGGGCGTCCATGCTTTGTCAGATACTCTTGCGTATCTTCATCTGTACGCCAGATACTGGACATACAGGTTGTTTCCGTTGTCATAACATCAATACCATTACGATAATCTGTTGAAATGGAAGAAACTCCAGGTCCTACAAATTCCATAACTTTATTTTTCACATAACCATTTTTAAATACAGCACTTACAATGGCTATTGCAATATCCTGCGGTCCGATACCCGGGTTTGGTTTTCCATCTAAATATACTGCAATAATTTCCGGATATTCTGCATCCCAGGTCTGTTTTAACAGCTGCTTAACCAGCTCGCCTCCGCCTTCACCAACTGCCATTGTTCCCAATGCGCCATAACGTGTATGACTGTCTGAACCAAGAATCATTTTTCCACATCCGGCCATACTTTCACGCATATACTGATGAATGACTCCCATATGAGGCGGCAGATAAATACCGCCATATTTTTTACATGCAGAAAGGCCAAATAAATGGTCGTCTTCATTAATGGTTCCGCCTACTGCACAAAGGCTGTTATGGCAACAGGTCAACACATATGGGAGCGTAAATTCTTCAAGGCCGGAAGCTTTTGCGGTCTGTATAATTCCAACATAAGTCAGATCATGACTGGTTATAGAATCAAACTTGATTTTCAGTTGTTCTTCATTCCCACTCACATTATGGGCCTGTAAAATACTGTAAGAAATCGTTCCTTTATGGGCTTCTTCTTTTTTTCTCAACAGTTCCGAATCTGCCTGAGCTTCCGCAACCAATGTGTTGCCGTTCAAAAGATAGACGCCTTCATCATAAAGCTTAATCATGGTTTTCTCCTTTACTGAACGTTTATCCGGGAAATGCGCAATTCCCTGATTGCAAAGGTACCTTGCCTGTGAATTCATTATAACAAAACAATATTTGACAATCAAATTCATAGTTTTCATTAAATTTATTCATTTTTTTCATTTATTATGTTAACTCTTTACGAACGTTCATACCATTTTTTGTACTAATATCACAAAAATTTTATTTTTCTTTAATAATATTACATTATTTATTCAATTTTGTTTTTTCTTTAATATTCATATTTTTAATTTTTTTCATTCATATAAAGAATTATTGTTGAATTTGGTTTTTAGACATGATATACTTTTGAAAAAGGAGACTTTTCTATGGGATTTCGAGAATTTCAATATATCATTGCAATTGCAAAATATCAGAATATAACAAAAGCGGCAGAATCTCTATATATTGGACAACCTACATTAAGCAAATTTCTTAAAAGTTTGGAAGATGAACTTGGAATCAGTCTTTTCCGGAAAGCAGGCCATAAATATCATCTGACCTATGCCGGAGAACGATATCTAGAAAAAGCAGAACAGATTTTACAGTTAAAATCAGATTTGGATGTAGAATTAGCTGACATTGTTAAACGGAATGTCGGTGTGCTTCGTCTTGGTTTTCCGACCATGCGTTGTACCTATATGTTGCCTGCTATTCTCCCAGCGTTTCATGAAATATATCCTAATATAAAAATACAAATTGTGGAAGGACCTTCTGCTGAGCTTGACAAAAAACTATTAAGCATGGAAGTAGATCTCGCTTTTTATAATCAACGTTTAGGAGACACTAATCCTTTTATCCAGACAGAAATTCTTGGAGAAGAAGAACTTCTTATTTGTGTAAAAAAGGGACATCCTATGGAACGCTTTGCTCAACCCAATCCGGCTAGCCAATATCCCAAACTGGATATTCATTTATTGCAAAACGAAACTGTTCTTTTAATGTTAAAGAATCAACGGACTCGTCAGATTATCGATCAACATCTCCATCAACAAGGTGTGGTCCTAAAAAATATACTGCATACCAGCAATATTCCTGCAATTATGGAGCTTATTTCTGTAGGGTATGGTGTTAGCTTTTTATTCGAACCACATATATTACATCATACTTTTAAGAATCCTATTTCTTGTTTCAGCTTTGGAGAACCACGAACTACTTCTGCATTAGTCGTTGCAACCCGAAAAAACTGCTATCTTCCTTCTTTTGCCAATGACCTCATTGAACTGGCCAAACGATTATATATTAATATATAATTCACCATCAACATTTTTATATAACCAAAAGTTCTCAACCTGTTCTTGCAGACTGAGAACTTCTTATTATCCTGAGAAATCTTTTTCTGTCATGTAGCGAATGACACGCCCTCCTTTTTAACATGTTACATTATTGTTATAAATTCGCCGATATGCTTCTGATTTTTGAAAATCCAGGCGGATTTTTATATTCCAAAAGCCCTGGAATCAATATTTCTGTGTTTGGGGATTAGGCGGAAACGCTTGATTTTACTGGGTTTTATCGATGTGACCATATTATGACGTCCTCCTCATATCCTAACTGCGAATTGGACCAGGTCCCGTATCCGGGCAGGTGCCTGGAGCCCCGGGCCAGATATGCCTTTCCCTTCTCCCCATAGAAAAAGGGATTGTCTCCATCCACGATTCCCCGCTACATGGGAAGGGCCGCGCTGCCGGCCACAAAGGGCGCTGCAAAGGAAGTGCCAGTTACAGCCTCATATCCGCCGCCGCTTCCGGCTGTCACGATGTCCGCTCCCGGAGCCATAAGGTCCGGCTTTACCTGCTGTGTCTGGCGCGTAAAACCGCGCCCTGAAAAATCCGCATACGATTGGTAGGAATCATCATAGGCGCCCACGGATATCACATTGGCAATCGTGGAAGGGATGATAAGGGTGGGTTCTGCATGGTCGTTCTCCGGCATTCCTTATCATTAGATGCTATTAATCATTGCTGGAAATTATTCCAATTATATGGAGATGCCGGGAATGAATTAAGAAGCACGCCTTAGGGCGTGTTTGAAAATTAAAATTTGCACAAAACATATGTTTTACTAGCCTTTTTCATGTTAAAATAAAAGAAAAAGGGGTGTTCGTTATGTTGAAGC
>JAGZJD010000060.1 GCA_018365895.1 Lachnospiraceae bacterium
CTATACCATGTTTCTCCATCTCGTATAAAGGTGCAATTATGTGCAAGTTCATATGCTCCTGTTTCTTCCGTTATTTTACTTATAGTTAATCTTTCCATGCTTAATCCTCCATCATTCTTTTTTTATTTTAACTTCAAACCCCAATACAAAAATCCAAATCAATAGCCAAAATAACCCATTCATCGGATATGTTGTATCAAACATCTCCATGAACGGCATATTTGTTATGTCTAATACCCAAAATATTAATAATAAAAATTGAATTAATGCTATCACTCTATTACCTCATTTCGAATTTGTATCCCGGGACTCTTATCGCTCTTGATGTTCCCGGTTTTTCGTCTGTCTCCAAAATACCAAGCTCGAACATCTTTACCAAATGCCCCTGCGCGCTTGATGTTGACTTATATCCTGTCATCTTAGCTATCTCTCGTACTGTTGGTGGATAGCCATGTTTTTGTATGTATTCTATAATTGCCATTTTTATTGCTGCGTGTTGTGGTTTCATCTTCTCTCCTTACTGCTGCCACCTTCGGCTTGATATAACGCCTCATAATCTGATAGCTCACTTATTTTTTCTTCTAGGTTGAAATCTGTATAAAATCCCAAGTTTTCTATGATTTCCAATTCTTTTACACTCAGGTTATCGAATGTATTATCTACTTGTTTTGAGATTGTATCTCCTTTGCACATCAATACAACATCTTTTTCCCATCTCTCTACAAACTCATACCCTCTGTATATTAGTTTGTTTGTTATCATTCCTCTTCGGACAAATTTTCTGTATAGTGCCATAATACCTCCTTTTCCTCCCAGCCATTCAGCCAGGAGGTATTGACAATTTTGTGATATATATCAACCCTTTACAGAGTTGGTGCCTCCAAATAATTCTTTTTAAATATCTGCATCCATTCCAGTTCCGGATATTCCATCACAAATGCTGCTTGTGCATCTCGACACAGTAACTCTCGTATCGCTTGGTTATTGTGCGCTGCTTCCGGTCCCTCTTTATGGTGTTCCATACAAAGTTGGACTGTGAGCCCATATTCCTCACTCAGCTCACGTTGGCCAGAGCCAAACATCACGTGATGCTCTTGCGTTGGTTTGTATGTATAGTCATTGTGCAGTACGGCGCATAAATAACAGTAACCACTTCCCTTGGGATGCATGATACTTTTTCTGTGCTTTTTACGTTTCTTACTGTTGCCATGTCTCCCTTTCTGTTTAGACACTTTTTCTCGTTTCCAGCTCGCTTTCGGAAACGCAAATGCATTGTAATCTATACACATGATTCCGATTCCTTGAGCATCAGTTCGCATGATCGTTCCCATATTTTCATATCTAGCCCTGCTGCCTGCACATGTAAATCATTTACAGTCATGTTCCTGTCATCTATGTAGTAGTGAGCAAATATCTTTCTACAGTCGTTTTCAAATTTCTTTTTATTCTCTTCCGTATTTTCATTGATATAGTCGAATTCTAATCCGTATTTCCTGCACCAATTTACAGCATCTTTCAGTAATTCTCCTTCCCTACATGTCCACAGAATCACTATATCCTCTTTTTTTCTTTTCTCTTTTAAGAACTCTATTAAATAATAATTCGGAGTTCCGATAAGAGGATATCTCACTCCCCTATGTAATGTTCCGTCAAAGTCCACTGCATAAATCTTTTTATAATTTGCCATGCTTACTTTTCCTCCAACCTTTTATCTGTTTTGTCTGTATCCTGCTGCACCTTCAAAATCGTTTCCAGGTCCATCTTGATTCCACATTCTTTTTCCAGTAGCTTTGCATAGTCGGAAATACGCGCGTAATGTTCCCCGTTTGGATCTAAAGCATCTACTTCGATGCACTTTTTTTCAAACATCTCTTTAAAATCCTTTAGGCGTTTTTCGCCCCAACCTTTGGAATCTCTTAGTGTTGCCAGCACCATTGTTAGCATTGTCTGTGTAATGCGTGCCGCTAACATTCCATAGATCTCCACCATTGTTTCTCGGTTAATTTCCAACGGGACAAAATTCGCACCTCGGAATTCGATGTCTTTCTTTAATGCTTCTATTCCCTCTTTTTCTACCAATCTTAATGCATATATCATGCCGTCCATTCTCGCCTGATAGCTTGTATCTATTTTCTTTGCCATATTTACCTCCCTTGCCATGCCGGCTCATTTTCCATTCTCTTTTTCTTGCCTTTTACGTACTTATCGCATTCCTCCGGTTTGCATCCACGTCTTTCTCCTGTGAGCAGGATGTAATCGCATCCTCTTCCTTGATAAGCTCTGTAGATGCATGTCTTACACCGTTGTCGTTTTTTTGCAGCGTTGCGCCGTTGTTCTTCGTAGCTTTTTCTCTTCTCCTCCACTTTCGACTTTGTAATGCTCCGTGCCATGTTCTTGATTGCACTCTCTGTGCGATCAATTTTCATTGCCATGACCTGTGTTGGTATTTTCCCCCAATTTTCTTTCACGTACTTGCGTTCTTTTTCTGTCCATTTTCTTCCCATGCCATCACCCTCCGATTTCGGACTTTTCGGCGTTTGTCGGACTTTTTAGTCTGGTTTTCGCCTGTTCCATCATCCACAAGCTGTATTCGTTTCTTCTTTCCCAGATAAATTCCACTTTATGCTTGTCCAGCTCTACAGAAATCTGCTGCCAAAGTTCCTTATGTGCTACATTTTCCCCTTTAATCGTCTTCCAGCCGTTAGTTTTCCACATTTCCAAGTTGCCATTTTTGCAATTATTGTTTAAAAATGTAGAATCTGTATGCACTTCAAGGACACACTCCTTATTCAGTCTTTTCAACGATTTTAGGAAAGCGCATAGCACTGACTTGTGGTATGTTGTCTTTTCTTCACGGACAAAATCTTCTCTCGTCTCGATTTCTCCATCTTTCTTTCGATATTCGACTACTGCTGCATACCAGCCTTCTCCCTCTCCTGCCCGAAGTGGACCTTTTAAAGAGGTTTCTATGTATATCTTTACTTCAAACATGCTTTCTCCTTTCAATCCCGAATCATTCTTACATACAAGTAAAATGTTCCGTTCTTGTCATTGCTATATAATTCTCTGTCCAAGAATCTATATCCCGGATACGCTTTTTCCATCTGTTCTTCCAGTACATGATAGTTAATTGCCATTTCTGCTATCTTCCTTTTGCTCCGAAACTTCGAATAACTTCTACTCGGCGGCTTCGGATGTACCAAATTCTTAGAGGAAACCCACCTCTTTGTTCCATGTGGGTTTTGCGATATGTACGTCGCAAGCCCCGTCAGAAGAAATTTATCATCCGGTCGAATTCTTCTAGTGTTTTTTCGTTCTCCTTTTTTCCATAAATCCTCCAGCTCATCCCTGTCCGTCCCATCTCCGCTGATCAGTAGGTGAAAGTGCGGTCTTGTATATCCATCGAACGCCAATACATAAATATATTTCGTTTCTCCTCTTCCTAATTTCTTTCGATATCGTTTTATTCGATTTATGAAATTGGTTACATCTTTCTTTGCTCTTACCCGGTCTTCCGGAAGATTATCATTATCCCACCCAAAAGTCGCCCATATATCCCCATGCCCGAAGTTGATATTTGCCAACCGTATCAGATATCTTTTTGCATTTTTATCATTCAAGTTTCTCTGTGATGCTCTTGTCTCTTTTTTTGACCTCGTGTTTGGGACATCCTCTTTGTTTTTAAAACTCGGATAAATCTGAACTTCCAGTAATTCTTTTCCACTCTTAAGATTTTTCGCTTTATTCGTGGTAGTTCTGTATATGCAGCTCACTTTATCCTGCGACAGTAACCTTTTTACTTCCTGTTCTATTTCCCACTCTTCTAATACATGTAATTGCTTACTATATGCCTTCTCATAATCATAATTATCGTATGTCTTCATAATTTCAGTTCCTTGTCTGATTTGTTAATACCCATTACAAGGACGTATAAAACTTTCATTCTTTCTACAAAATCAGCGTAAAGTCCTTGTATTTCTTGACTTCGCACCACGACAACGATATAATAATTATATGAATTTACTTTTGTGTGGCGTGAGTCACTGGCACATTCTTTGCAGAGGATGTGCTTTTTTCTTTGTCAAATTATCGCTTTTACTTCCGCTCCGTATTCTTTTGCAATTTTTTCTGCCCGCTCTCGAACTTCTTCTATCGTCCCAAACATTGCTTGTACGTTCGTTACATTTCCGCTCGGAAATTTGATTGCATGCGAATATCTGACTATCTTAACCGGATTCTCCATATACTCTCCTTTCCGGCATTGACTTTTTCTTTGGTTTTTCTTATAATTAATTTGTGTTTTTAGACTAGCGCCTAAGGTTTGCCGACCTTTTAGGGCGCTTTCTTTAAAAATAAAACTTTAACTTGTTACTTTGCAGCAACTCTTCCGCTGCATTGCACCAGCTTTCTAACGCAGATGCAGCCATCCAACACATGACCCCTGCGACCGTCCATGCAATCATCTCGCCTAATACCATCCATCCATCAAAGATTAATACTCCAAGTATCATTCCTGTAGATGCAAACCTCATCAGAAACGAAAGCGCCCTTGTGTTTTCTAATGCTTTTCTTCTACTCATATTTCCTCCTAAATCATCATTTTGTATGTAATTCCGATCACTAATATCGCTAATATGATTACAGCCATGATGACTGCTCTTTCCATTTGTCTGCGGTATGCTTTTCGCTTTTTTATCTTATACTTGTCCGATTTTCTGATTCTCAATGGCTTCTTTAACCTCCTGTTTCTATTCATTTATTTGTTCTTCCCCCTTCCTCAAATTTGTAAGGCTCTTCATGCACTATCGCTAAAGCAAATAAGTTTTTGGCCGAAAATGTGTTTTCAACATTTTCCCACTCTTCATCTCTTTTTGATTGTGAGATTTCTCCTATTTTATGCATTATCTCCAGAATCCCTTGCAGCCTGTCTCTATACGTATTGCAAGTAATACAAAGGTATTTTTGGTATTCGATTGAATCATCACTCTTGTACCATTTCTTCAACCAACCTAAATATTGGTCAAATAATTCTTTATATTTGTTATACATGCTTGTCCTCACCTCCTTACCGCCTAAGCGGTTTTGTCCTCTGTTTTCTTTTCGAGCGTGTAATCAATTTTCACACTCTCTTGCTCTTCTATTAGGGAAATGAGCACCCGTATGATTTTTTCCATATCTGGTTTCATTTTCTTCACCTCTCTAATATCTATGTGTTGCTGTTTGTACTTGTTGCATTGTCCTTTTAAATAGCTGCACCTAAATAGTGCAGCCAATATCTTATTTTTCTTTTACAACCGCATCTGCTCCTTGCACTTCAATCCATCCATGTTGTAATCTCGCTTCTGCCTCTTTCATTTGTATAAGTTCCGGCGTAATGCTTTCCGAAAGCAATCTGTTAGCTTCTGCTTGTCCACGCGCTTTCTCAATTGCAACTGCAGCTTCTGCCTCCGCTTTCACTTTATCTGTCTCTGCCTGTGCTAGTGCTGTCTGTTTGTCAAGTTCAGCTTTTTCCGCATCTTGTTTCGCCTGTTCTTTTGCTTGTACTTTCTTTTGCAGCTCTTCATCAAGCTGCACATCAATGATCAGCGCAGAAGAAATATTCATTCCGTATTCCTCTTGTAGCTTTTCATTCAGATATTTTGTAATCTCTTGTCCAATCTCAGCTCTCTTTGTGCTGTAAATATCCATCACCGAAAACTTCGGCGTTACTTCTTTTATGTACGCTAGGATAGAGTTCTTTACTTTCGATTCCACGATCTGGTCTCCGTCCATTCCGTTAAATTTCTCGTACAATCCTGTCACTCTATCTGGAATAAAATTGTAATTAATGGTCATATTCATCTTCACCATTCCGCCATCTGCTGGTGCATCAACATGTGTGTCTTTTTCTAACTTCTTTTCATTAAAATCCGCTGCATTGTTGCTCAACACCAATTGCTGCTGAGAAATTGGAAAATCTTTTACTTTCGCAAATGGACCAACAAAATGGAAACCCGGATCCAATGTCTTTTCTTTCACTCCGCTTTTCGCTGTATATACAACTCCTACTTCTCCTTGCCCTACATATGTGCCGGACAATGCCACATATCCTCCTGCCGCCACTACTCCTACTGCAATCAAAATCGCTACTACTTTTTTCTTCAATTTTCTTCCTCCTTGATTTTTTCCCTTACTTTTTCGTGAGTTTCTTTTTCTATATCAAAGACACTTTCCTGTCTCTTGATAACAATATTTACCTTGTTCCATATCCACCATATTGCTATTCCTATCAGAGCAAAAGCCAATACAGCGATTAAAAATATAAAAAATCTTCCCAACTTTTCATCTCCTATCCTGCTTTCTTGCTGCTCTCAATCAGCTGTCTGTCTTTTAATGCACTTGCGTAAATGATCACTTGTTTTCTGTCCTCTTCCCCGAGGTTTTCAAGGATCTGCATTAATTCTTTTCCCTCTTTTAAGTCTTTTTCTTTATCCGCTATTGCCATTTATTTCCATCTTTCCTATAATTCAATTACAGGTATCTGCCAATGCCGAGTATTATGAAAGGAGATCTTTAATATGGGATATTATCATATTGCTCAAGTATGCACTAATGGTCATTTGATTAACGATTCTTTCGATTCTCATCCCGAATCAAATCAGTCTTTTTGTTCTAAATGTGGTGCAGAAACAATAACAACCTGCCCGAAATGCGGTTCTAATATTCGCGGTGATTATGACTGCGGTATCCCTGTATTTGGTGGAACAACATCTGTTGATTCATATTGTTATAATTGTGGAGCGCCCTATCCTTGGACTCAAAAAATCTTAGACAGTGCTCTTGAATTGATTTCACTAGACGCTGAGCTCAGTGACGATACCAAGAAATTAATTAAAAATGCAATTCCTTATTTACTTGTCGATCTACCCGAAAGCCCTGTCGCTATTGCCAACTACAGAAGCGGAATATCGAAAGCTGGACAAATTGTGAAAGATTCTATGCATCAACTTCTTGTTGATGTTATAAGTGAAACTGCAAGAAAAATTATTTACCCTAACGGCTAGATTCCTTCTTTCTTGTAGCCAATATTTTGTATCCTGGGCAACTACTTTCTCCACAATCGTAGTTGTCCTTTTTTAATACCCAGCACTTGCATTTCCTTTTTAGTTTTTCTCCGCATTCGATACAAAAATTGTCCCCTTCTTTTATGTCTTCATTTCCACATTCAGTGCATTTCATCTCCGTCACTCTCCTATCCTGCTTTTTACTGCTACTCTAAAAATACTCAATGCTTATGCCGAAGTAATCGGCTCAACTTCTGAGATCAATCTATCAAAATAACCATTTATACATCTCCCAGCAAACAATTGCAGTGATGCCTGTAACTATTTTTTGAAAGGTGTCGCTACTTTTTATTTTTTCCACATCTCTTCACACTTCCTGTTCTAGTTCAAATATCCATATTATTGGACAGCTAATCTAGTAAGCTACTTGTCATTTCCCTTACACTCTCCTATACTTTAGATACAGGCATCTGCCAATGCCGAGTATTTATGAAAGGAGTTTTTTTGATGAATAATCTTGATACATTATTAAAAAGGATTTAGAAGATTTTCAATCTTACGTGCAGTCTAACTACAGAGAACTCAGCGACAATCCCGTATCTTCTGGCGACCTCGCAGAATTCGGAAAACAACTATTTTATACTTTAGACGCCTTTAGAGAACACATAGTTGATGCAATTAATAATCTTTAATCCACGCTCCCTTTTAAAGGGGGCATTTCAATTCTTAAAACATCTTCTTCGTATTTTTTCGCTACTTTTTCAAGGACAATCTTTCCTGCACTGCTTCCGCTCCACTTTTCCTGCTTTAAGCATGCATTTATTTTCTTCTTTAATTCACCATATGTTTTGCACTTACTTTTAAAATCTCTGTAAATTGTATCTGCTTCTTTTTCTAACATTTCTTCAATTTTTGCTATTTGCACTTCCACATCACCTCCTACTCTAAGAAATACTCAATACCTACGCCGAAGTGATCCGCTACCTTTTTCAATTTGTCTACGCTTGGATACGATTCCCTCCACTTCTTAATTGTTCCATTTCCAAAACCAAGCGTTTTCTCAAGGCAACTGACTGAGATGCTGTTCTTCTCTGCCAGTTTTAAAATCTTTTCAAGTATCATAATTCCCTCCTTTTCTATTCTTATAGACAACTGCATATATATCTGTTACAATGACCTCGTTACACTTAGATAATTTTCTAAAGGTCATTGAAGACCGGAAAGGAGTTTAGTAAGGAGTAACAGTTTAGTATTGATACAGGGAATAATCGTAATGAAAGGGGGCTTGCAAAGGTACGTTTCTTATGATTCGCTATTCACTTTCGTGATTATGGTTTGTGCCATCATTACGTTGGCGAATTATCGCAAGTAACGATAGACTTTCAACTTTCTTTTTTTATACTCCCTGTATCCTATCCCCGGCAGTTGTTTAACTGTCGGGCTTTCTTTTTCTTAAAGACCACGATATGTAAGAGTCTCTCCCCGTGATTATCCACACACGATAGTTACGGGGAATCCTTTTATTCCACAGATCTACTCGGATGGTCGCTCTTGTTGCCTAAGGGCGACCCGTTTCTTTCCGTGCATATATGCAGTTGTTATTTGTAAAGAGAAAATAATCTATTTTCTATTGACATTCATTAGAAAATATTCTAATATAGTATTAGGCAAATGAAAATTTTCTAGTTCAGCTTTTTACTTTGGCGAGTTTTTTGCTGTGTCTTTGATGTTTATGAGAAAATTTTCTCTTTACATCCTTTATGATACGAGAAAGTTTTCTTTTTGTCAATACTTTTCGAGATTTTTTTCTCGTGTTTTAAAGGAGGCATAATATGACGTTAAAAGAACGTATCAAATCCTTGGCAGATGCCGAAGGAATTAGTTTGCCAGTATTAGAATCTAGATTAGGCTTTGGTAATAGCACAATCGTAAAATGGGATAAATCAACACCAAATGCTGAAAAATTAAATAAAGTTGCTCAATACTTTAATGTAACAATGGACTACTTGCTGAATGGTGAATCTATTACTGATAATTCCGATTTAAACACCAAGGATAAAAAAGACATTGCAAAAGACTTAGAATCCATAATGGATAAACTAGGCTCAAAAGAAGCCGGCCCTGCAAGTTTTGATGGAAATGATATCCCTGAAGATGACCGGGAGCTGTTCGCCGCACAGTTAGAAGCCATGCTTGTTCGATTAAAGAAAATCAATAAGGAGCTGTACAACCCAAACAAAAATAAAAAGTAGGTGTTATACATGAATAGGGATATCAAAAAGATTGTTCTGAGCCTTATAAAAAAATATAATACCCAGAACCCATTCAGATTGGCAGATTCACTTAAAATAGAATATATTATTGGTTCCATTGGGAAATGCAGCGGATGCTATTTATATCTTAAACGGCATAGATGTATTTTTATCAACGAAGATTTATCTGATAGCGAAATGCAACTTGTCATGGCTCATGAATTAGGGCATGCTATTTTACATAGAACAGAAAATTGTTATTTTATACGTAATAAAACGTTCTTATCTACTGCATGGATAGAACGAGAAGCTAATACTTTTGCTGCCGAGCTACTCATACCAGATTCACTCATATTTGAGAATCCAGGAATGACAAAAAATCAGTTAGCAAGGCTTGCAGGATATAATGAAAAGATTATGGATTTCAAAAGTTTAAACTGATTCCATATTTATATTCAAAGAAAGAAGGTAACGATATGAGAGAGGAAAAAGGAAAGAGTTTACTTGCATCCCCCAATGATTTTATTGTTTTAGACATTGAAACCACTGGTTATTTGCCGCAGTGGGATTATATCATAGAGGTAGGCGCAATAAAATATGAGCACGGTGTAGAAATTGCGAGATTTTCTTCGTTGATCCAGCCACCTTCTGATGATGGAGAATATATAGATTCTTACATTACCGAGCTTACTGGTATCACAAACGAAATGCTTGCATCTGCCCCTTCAATCGAAAGCGTTTTGCCAAAACTATACGATTTCTTAGGAAATTCTATTATAATTGGACATAACGTAAATTTTGACATAAATTTCTTATATGATAATTTTGAAGAATTTTTAGAAAAGCCTCTATCAAATGATTTTGTTGATACAATGCGGTTGTCTAGAAATCTGCATCCAGAAGAAAAGCATCATAGACTATCTGATTTATGCGAGAGATATGCACTGGATTATTCCTATGCGCACCGCCCTATTAAAGATTGCGAATTAACTCTTTCCTGTTACAATAATTTATTATCTGAAATCAACGATGTTTTTGATAATTTTGATTCATTCTTACAATCTAGAACAAGACATTCTTCTCAAGGTGTTAAAGCAAAAGACATTCACTCAGAAAAAACAGAATTTGATATTACCCATCCGCTCTACGGAAAGGTATGTGTATTCACTGGAACTCTTGAAAAAATGCCACGCAAAGACGCAATGCAACTTGTTGCAAATCTTGGCGGAATTAATTGGGATTCAGTTACCAAAAAAACCAATTACTTAATTCTGGGGAATAATGATTATTGTAAGGCTATAAAAGATGGCAAAAGCAATAAACAAAAGAAAGCCGAGAAATTAAAACTTGATGGACAAGATATTGAGATTCTTCCAGAATCAGTGTTCTATGATTTAGTGGAATCTGAATAAATTAATTCGCCACTGGCATTTTAATAAATGGAAAAAGTATTTTAGAATTTTAGGATTACCAGATGACTTGTATCATCAATATGACAATCGTTTCAGTATACTACTTTACAACTTCATTTTCAAATATTTTTTATTTTTTTAATGTGAATACTTGACAAGGCTTCTACATATGCTATAATATCACTTGATTAAGTGAAATGGCTGGTATCCGGTCACAAGAAAGCCTTGGAATTATTTCCAGGCTTTTTTTGTATTATAAGGAGGATAATTTACAATGGATGAATCTTATAAATACACAACACCCGAACAACAAATCAAAAAATTAAAATCACAAAATCTATCTTTCAAAAACGAACATATAGCAAAAAAGATATTAGAGACATACGGCTACTACAATATTATTAACGGATATAGAGACCCTTATATCACGCGCTCTTATGGTGAAAAGAAATATACTGCAAACGTAACTTTTGAACAGATATATGCTCTTTTTAAATTGGATCACAATATTCGTAGTGCCGTTCTTCTTTCTATGATTGATTTAGAAGAACATCTCCGTGCTGTTGTGTCAGATATTATCGCAGAAGCATTTGGAACTAATCATAAAGACTATTTGCAAAAGAATAATTATAGAGATAAAAAAGTTAGAGACCCTTATTATAGCAGAGAAAATATTTTGGAAAGTTTGACTAGACTTGCTGAAAACTCTCATAAAGAACCAATACAGTATTATCGCAGAAAATACGGCTTTGTCCCACCTTGGATATTATTTAAAGGTGCTTACTTCGGAACATTAATCAATTTTATTCGTCTTTTAAAAAAGCCTCAGCGAGATAAATTAGTTTATGCTTTATACGGTAATAAGCAAGTTACTCAAGAAAATATTGATAGTTTTAAAGACTTACTGTCAGACACACTGTTCCTATGTCGTGACTATAGAAATCTTGCTGCTCATGGTGGTCGAGTTTATAATTACATCCCTCAGAAAAACATTAGATTTTTTGAAAAAGATAAGCAATTAAGTGGTCTATTGCAATTAGTAAGTGGATTAGATTTTTTTCTATACAAAAAATCTTGTAAAGACATTGAAAAAGCAATAAATGAATCACTAAATGAATATTGTCATACCTATCCTAATGATATACCTCGATTAGAACAGGCTATAGGATTAGAAATTATTGCAAAAAATTTTGTTTGGATTAATTTAAACACTGGAAAATACCACACTAACCCACATTGTAGTGGTTCTCAATTATGCAAAGAGGTGTTATTAGATTATGCGGAACAAAAAGGTTATGAGCCATGCAAAAAATGTTGTAACTCAATTATTTCTACAAACGATAGCATTAATACATAAAAAACCGCCCCTGATATCAACAGAGACGGATTCAACAAGACTATATTCCCGAAGGTTGATATAGTACGTTCCAAAAATATTGTATCATCTTCGGAACAGCCACGCAATCGGAACATATTTTCGATGGCTGTTATTTTTATACATTTTTTTAATATATTTTAACAAGGAGATGGTTGTTATGACTAATAAGCTTTTAAGATGTGCTATTTATATACGCGTGTCTACTTTCGAGCAAAGTGTGCATGGAAAGTCTCTACAGGCACAAAAAGAATTTTTGGAACGCTACGCCGCCGAACACGGTATGATCGTTGTTGGTGTATATGCAGACGAGGGAAAAACGGCACGTAAGGAATTAAAAAAGAGAAAAGCTATCCACGCACTGATAAATGATGTAAAACAAGATAAAATAGACGTTATACTCTTTTGGCGACTAGACAGATGGTTTCGTAATCTTTCTGATTTTTACAAGGTTCAGGATATTCTTGACGAGCACGGTGTGCGATGGAGCTCTGCTTCCGAGCCCGGAATTAACATGGAGACGAGAGATGGACGTTTGCAATTAAATGTTGTGTTGTCCATCGGGCAGAACGAAGTCGACACTACTTCCGAAAGAATCAAATTTGTAAACGAAGCTTCCATCCGGCAGAAGAAACTTATTTTCGGTGATGCCAATATGCCTTTGGGTTATAAGTCCGGTATTGCAGATGGCAAAAAATGTATGATAAAAGACCCTGATACAGAGCACATGGTAGAGGATTTTTTTCTGTATTTTAAAAAGCATCAGTCAAAACAGGGAGCTATTCGCTACATGCAAAGTACATACGGTATTAACTTTTCCTATTCAATGTTACGTACAATGCTCTCTAGTGAATTTTACAAAGGCACTTACAGAGGATTCCCATACTGCCCTGCGTATTTAACGGAAAGTGAATGGAACGATATACAAGTAATTTCCAATCGCAATATAAAGCGTACACCATCGGGCAGAGTATATCTGTTTTCCAGCCTTATGCATTGCCCTGTATGCGGTCAGAAACTTGTCGGCACTGGGTGTTCTTCCATTATAAATCGCAAAACCGGAGAAAAGAGAACTTACTGCTACTACCGGTGTAATCGCTCTATAGTAGATCACATCTGCACTAACAGACACCGCGTAAGTCAAAATCTTATCGAAAAATATTTGTTGGAAAACTTAACAGATGAATATCACAGATACAAAATCAGGAATAATAAAATTAATGAGAAAAATAAGAAAAAGAAAGTGGATAGATCTCCCGAACAAATCCGAAAGGAGCTGGAACGTCTTAACTTATTGTTTCAAAAAGGGCGGATCTCTTTTGATTACTACGATGAGGAATATACTCGTTTGGAACAAGAGCTCAACACTATTAATGTAACTCCTATCGAGCCTGACCGAGATCTCTCTTACTTAGACGAACTGCTGCAAACTGATTTTAAAGAAATGTATAACTCTCTCACTCTTGAAAACAGACGTGCTTTTTGGCGCTCTACAATTTTGCAGATACACCTAAACGATGACTGTACCGTGAAAGAAGTAGACTTTTTGTGATTCGTCTTATACTAACTATATAATTCCATTTGGGGCCGACAAAACAATGACCGCTGTACTCTCCGGAGAAGCAGATATCGGATTCATGGGTTCAGAAGCTTCTATTTATACCTATAATGAAGGTGCAAACGACTATGTTATCAATTTTGCTCAGCTTACACAACGTGCCGGTAATTTTCTCGTGGCGCGAGAAGAAATTCCTGATTTTTCATGGACGGATCTAAAAGGGAAAACCGTGCTCGGGGGACGAAAAGGTGGTATGCCTGAAATGGTATTTGAGTATATCTTAAAACAAAAGGGAATCGACATCGAAAAAGATCTGACAATCAACCAAAATATTGAC